>JBFFGH010000033.1:0-18052 GCA_041557575.1 Gaiellaceae bacterium | reverse complement strand
GGCTCTCGCCGCCGCCGGTCGCAGCTCCCCATCGGCGAACCCGGCACTGGCGGAGATACCCTGGGCGCCGTGGCGAAGGTCGAGCCGATCCTGTACGGCGAGCGCAAGGTCTACACCGTGTCGTCGTTCAACCGCGGTGTGGCCACGTACCTCCGGAGCCTCCCCGCCGTCTGGGTCGAGGGCGAGGTCACCGAGCTGCGCCGGAACGAGGCGTGGGCGAACGTCTTCCTGACGCTCAAGGACCCGAAGACGGGTGCGACCTTGAAGGTCACGATCGCACGGCGCGCGTTCGACCGGCTCGAGCTCGGTCTGGAGGAGGGCGAGACCGTCCACGTCTCCGGACGCGCAGAGCTCTACGAGCAGAAGGGAGAGCTGGGCCTCCGCGCGGCGGAGATCGAGCGGGTCGGGATCGGCGGGCACCTGCTCGCGCTCGAGCAGCTGAAGCGGAAGCTCGCCGCGGAGGGCCTCTTCGCCTCGGAGAGGAAGCGGCCGCTCCCTCGCTACCCGCGAGCGATCGGGATCCTGACCGGCGCCGACGCGGCCGCGCGCGGCGATCTCGTCGCGACCATCGGCGCGCGCTTCCCCGCGACGACGGTGATCGTCGCCGAGGCCCGCGTGCAGGGGAAGGGCGCCCCGCGCTCCATCGTCGCGTCGCTGGAGGCGCTGAACGCGCACCCCGAGGTCGAAGTGGTCGTCCTCGCCCGGGGCGGCGGGAGCTTCGAAGACCTGCTCCCGTTCAGCGACGAGGCCGTCGTCCGGGCCGTCGCGGCGTCTCGCGTCCCGGTCGTGTCGGCGGTCGGGCACGAGCAGGA
Source organism: Gaiellaceae bacterium (assembly GCA_041557575.1). Classification (GTDB taxonomy): domain Bacteria; phylum Actinomycetota; class Thermoleophilia; order Gaiellales; family Gaiellaceae; genus GMQP-bins7. Next base: position 17,240 of record JBFFGH010000033.1, on the reverse strand, counting down.
CACCCCGCTCTGCGACCTGGCGGCGGACGTCCGGGCGGCCACGCCGACGGCCGCCGGAGCGATCGTGGTCCCGGAGCTCTCCGAGCTGGACGCCTCGCTCGAGGCGCTCCGTCGGCGCAGCACGCTTGCTGCCCGCAGCCTGGTCGAGCGTCACTCGACGCGGCTCGAGCGCCTCGGCGAGCAGCTCCGCGCATCGCCCCGCCTCCTCCTCGAGCGCCGGCGGGCAACGCTCGACCGAACGGGGGCGCGGCTGCAGGCGCTCTCCCCCCTCGCCACCCTCGGGCGGGGATACGCGATCGTCCGCGCCGGGGGCGCTGCGCTGCGGGAGGCCTCCGCCGTGACGATCGGTGATCGGGTCGACATCCAGCTCGCGACCGGAAGCCTCGGGGCGACCGTGGAGGAGGTGCAGCAGTGACGGAGGAGCGCTCGTTCGAGGAGCTCCAGCGAGAGCTCGAGGAGGTCGTCACGAAGCTCGAGCGCGGCGATGTCGCCGTGGACGACGCGATCGCGCTCTTCGCGCGTGGCGAGGAGCTCTACCGCGAATGCGTCGAGCGGCTGCGTGCGGCCGAGCTCCGGATCGAGGAGCTCGCGCCTCCCGACGAGGCGGGGTGACAGCGCCTGGGCGGTTCGTGTATGAATCGCTCCATGTCGAAGCCGAGCACAGACCTGTTGCGCAACGTCCGCCTCTTCTCCGGGCTGGACGAGAAGGACCTGAAGAGCCTCGCCGACGAGTTCAGCGAGCGGCGCTTCTCCACCGGCGACAAGGTCGCGATCGAGGGCGAGAGCGGCCTGATGTTCTTCGTGGTCGAGGAAGGCGACCTCTCCGTCGACGTGCACGGCGAGGAGGTCTCCACGGTCGGGGCCGGGGGCTCGTTCGGCGAGATCGCGCTGATCGACCGGCGCCCGCGCACGGCGACGGTGACGGCCTTGAACGACGTGACGGCCTACGGCCTCCCCGTCTTCGTGTTCCGGCCGTTCGTGGAGGCTCGCCCGCAGGTCGCCTGGAAGCTGCTCGAGGCGATGGCAGACCTCCTCGTCCAGACCCAGAGCCGCTAGCGACGTCCCAGCTGCCTGCCGAGGGCCTCGAGGTCCTCCTCGGCGCGGGCCGGCTCCCCGGACAGCGCGACGACGTCTGCGCCGGGAACCCGAACGGAGACGACGCCGCCGAATACCACGCAGCGCACGTCCGCGCGCTCGCACCGCTCTGCGACGACCGCGGGCGCCTTCCCCTCGAGCGTGGTCGCGTCGACCGCCCCCTCCCCCGTGACGACGAGGTCGTACGCGGGGAGCCGCTCGTCGAGGTCCACGAGATCGAGAAGCGCGCCGGCGCCGGGGACGAGGTCTGTGCCCAGTGCCGCGAAGGCGGCGCCGAGGCCCCCCGCCGCGCCCGAGCCCGGCAGAGCTGCGAAGGGGGCGAGCTCGTCCATGGCGGCCAGGCGGCGCTCGAGCTCCGCGACACCCTCCGGCGAGGCTCCCTTCTGCGGACCGAAGAGCCGTGCCGCGTCCTCGAGAGTCGTCCGGACGTCGCACAGCACCGTCGTCGGGATCGGGAGCGCGCGGAGGACCTCGCGCATGCCCGACCCGCCGTCGACGGTCGCGCTGCCGCCGAGCCCGACGACGAGCTCTCTCGGGCTCTCCCGGAGGACGGCGAGCACGAGCTCGCCGAGGCCCCGGCTCGAGGCTCGCAGCGGATCCCGCTCCTCCGGCGAGAGCAGCGCCAGGCCCACGGCCGCGGCAGACTCGACCACTGCCCGGCCCCCCTCGAGAAGCAGCCAGCTAGCGGGAACGGGCCTTCCCAGCGGGTCCGAGACGACCGTCTCGTGCCACGAGCCCCCGAGCGCCGCATGCAGCGACTCGGTCGTGCCTTCGCCGCCGTCGGCGATCGGCAGCTCGTCGGCCTCCGACCCCGCCGAGCGGAGCCCTCGTGCCAGCGCTGCCGCGGCGGCGCGTGCGGTGCAGACCCCTTTGAGGCTAGCGGGGCACAGCAGCGCCCTCACGAGCGGCCGCCTCATCCTCGAGCTCATCGACCATCTCGCGCACGCCCTCGAGAGCGTCCTCGGAGGACCTCTCGTCGCCCTCCATGCGGCCGAGCATCGCGAACGAGATGCCCTCGCGCGCGATGGCGATGAGCCCCAGCCCGACTCCGCACGACATCTCGATCGCCTGCAGGACGATGCCGTAGGCGAAGCCGGTCGGGTAGTCGACCCCGTAGTTCAGGAGCGGAAGCGCGACCGCCGCCTGGACGAGGCCGACGTTCCCGGGCCAGAGCGGGACGATCGTCGCGACGTTCATGAGCACGAGCACGAGGCCGGCCGCGGGGAGCGGCGCGTCGATCCCGAATGCCTGCATCGCCACGAACACGGCCAGGAGCTGCATGAGCCAGCCGAGGCACTGGAGGAGCACGGCGCCGGCGAGAGGGACCGGGGCCTTCAGCACGGAGAGCCCGTCGCGCGCCATCCCGAGGAGGTGCCTGAACGTCCCGACCCCCTCGCGCCGCATGCTTCGCCCCTGCCGGCGCGCGCCGAGCCACGCCACCGTGAAGAGGGCGAGCCCCACGAGTGCGGCGATCACGAACGAGACGACGGCCCAGTGCGGCACGTCGGCCGTCAGGAGCACCCAGACCACGAGGATCGAGGCCGGGACGAGGTCGAAGAGCCGGTGGGCGAAGACCGTGCCGATCAGCGTCGCGCTCGTCCCGGGCGGAGCGTCCGGGAGATGACGTCGCAGCGTGGCGACGCGGGCCAGCTCGCCGAGTCGCCCCGGGATGACGGCGTTCGCGAGGAGCCCCACGCCGAAGGACGAGAGAACGTGAACGAGCCGTGGCTGATACTCACTCGGGAGCGCCTGGCTGATCGTGAGCCGCCAGGAGAGCGCGCGAAACAGCGTGGAGACGACGTTCAGCAGGAGCGCGAGGAGGATCCAGCTCCAGGTCACGATCTGGAGGGCGTCCATGACGCTCCCCCAGTCCGGCCCACGCCACCACAGCACGGTCGCCGCGAGGCCGAACGCGACCACGGCGAGAGCCAGCTGCGCCCATCCCGACCGCCATACGTGCCGGAGCGTCGTCATGCCGCCACGGCCTCGCCCGCCGGGAGCCCCGTGACCTCCGCGTAGATGCGCTCGAGACGCCGGGCGATCCCCGGCCACGAGTAGAGATCGACCGCCAGCTTCCGGGCAGCCTCTCCCATCGCGGCACGGCGGGGCTCGTCGGCGACGAGGCCGCAGACGGCGTCGGCGAGCGCCGCCGGGTCCCCGGGCGGCACCGGGACGGCGGTCTCCGGCGTGAGCACCTCCCGGTAGCCGGGGATGTCGGAGGCGACGACGGGTGTCCCGCACGCGAAGGCGCGCGTGAGCACCATCCCGAAGCTCTCCTGCCCGATCGACGGCGCGACGAGCGCCTTCGACGAGAGGAGCGTGCGCGTCAGGTCGTCCTGGCTCAGGAAGCCGACGACGTCGATGCCGTCCTCCGGCACGCGCAGGCGGGAGAGCAGGAGGCGAACGGCGAGCGGGTCGGCGCCCGCGACCGTCAGCCCGAGCCCCGAGCGGCGGTGGATCTCCGGCCACGCGCGAAGGAGGACCTGGAGCCCCTTCCTGCGCTCCTGCCGACCGGCGAACACGACCCGGTGCTCGCGCCCGGCCTCGGGCGCCTCGTCAGGGACGAGCACCCCGTTGGGGATCACGTCGTACTCGCCGGGAAGCCAGCGCTGCTGCGACTCGCGTGCCCGCTCCGAGACGGCGATGCGGTAGTCGATCCGGTCGATGAGGAACCCCCAGAGCCTCCGCCCCAGGTGCATCCAGCCGAGGTCGCCCGACGCGTGGAAGGTCGCGACGACCGGGCAGCGTGCAAGGACGAGCGTCGCGAGGGAGATCACCGGCGCCATCGGCTCGTGCACGTGCAGGACGTCGAACCGCTCGCGCTCGAGCGCCCGGCGGATGCGCGAGTAGGTGCGGGGCGAGAGGACGATGTTGGGGAGCGAGCCGTTGGCGGGCACGATCACGGACCGGCCGACGGGTATCAACGTCTCGGGCGGCTCACCGTGCCGGCCGACGCGCGGATGCAGGGCCCTCGTGAACTGGCCCGGCGGGTCGTTGCCCATGATGAGGCGGACCTCGTGCCCGAGGTCGGTCAGCGCAGACGCCTGCAGCTCGGCATGCTCGACGACCGCGCCCCAGAACGACCACGAGAACGGGACGACGATCCCGATCTTCACCCGCGAGACACTAACGGTCGGCCGCTAGGGTGGCGAGATGCGCATCGACGGAGTCCACCACGTCACGTGCATCACGGCGGACGCGCCTCGGAACGTCGACTTCTACACGCGCGTCCTCGGCCTGAGGCTCGTGAAGAAGTCCGTGAACCAGGACGACCCGACCGTCTACCACCTCTTCTACGCGGACGAGGCCGGGAGCCCGGGCGCGGACATCACCTTCTTCGAGTACCCCGGGGTGCCTCGAGGGCGTGCCGGGGCGGGGATGGTGCACACCGTCGAGTGGCGCGTCGCCACCGAAGCCGCGCTCGACTTCTGGGAGCAGCGCCTCGCCTCCGAGGCCGGCGCGGTCGGGCGCGACGAGAGCGGTCTGACCTTCGAGGATCCCGAGGGCCTCCGGCACCGGCTCCTCGTCTCGGACGCGGACGATGCCCCGCTGATCGCGGAGCACCCGGAGATCCCGGCCGAGTGGGCGCTCCGGGGCTTCGAGGGCGTCCGTGCGTACTCGGCGCGGGAGCACGCGAGCCGCGCCTTGCTGGAGGAGACACTCGGGTTCGTCCCGCGAGGCGAGAGCGCCTGGGAGGCCCGCGGGCCTTCGCGAGGCGGGCTCTACGCCTACGACGAGCCGCCGGCCGAGCGCGGCCTCGGCGGCGCGGGCACGGTGCACCACGTCGCCTGGTCGTCCGCGACGGACGAGCACGAGGCCTGGCAGGCACGCGTCGCCGCCGCCGGCATGCATCCTTCGCCGATCATCGACCGCTTCTGGTTCCGGTCGATCTACTTCCGCGAGCCGAGCGGCGTCCTCTTCGAGATCGCCACGCTCGGGCCCGGGTTCGGCGTGGACGAGGACCTCGAGCACCTCGGGGAGGCGCTCATCCTCCCGCCCGCCTTCGAGCACCTCCGCTCCCAGGTCGAGCCGATCCTGACGCCGCTGCCCGATCCGCGGCCATGGGCGAAGACGGCCTGAGCCGGGCGACGCCCCGAGGTCCCGGCGCCCGGCCGGGCGATCGTCCTCGCCGCCTCGCTCGGCGCGGTCGTCGCGGAGCGGCGGAAGCAGCGTAGACTCGCTCGATGATCCTGGCGGACGAGGGACTGGCGGAGCTCCACACGCACCTCGGGGGCTCGGTGGCGTCGGACATCCTCTGGAGCCTCGCGCACGAGCAGGGCATCGCCCTCCCGGTCAAGGACTACTGGGAGTTCGACGCGCTCGTGACCGTGTCCGACCCCCGTGGCGTGCAGGGGCTCGACGAGCTCGACCAGATCTACCACTGGACCGAGCTGATCCAGTCGTCCCCGCTCGCGGTCGAGCGCTCCGTGCACGGGGCGATCAGCGGCGCCTATCGCTCCCAGCGGATCACGACGCTCGAGCTCCGGTTCAACCCGATGAAGCGAAACCGCGGCGGGGAGCGCGACCTCGACCACATCATCCTCGCGGCCATCCGCGGGCTCGACCGCGCGAGCCTCGAGTACCGGCAGGTGCGGGCCGGCCTGATCCTGATGATGGATCGCACCTTCGACCTGCGCCTGAACGAGATCATCGTCGAGAAGGCGATCCGCTGGGCCGACCGCGGGGTCGTCGGCATCGACATCGCCGGCCCGCGTCCGGGCGGGGGCCGCTACGACTACACCCGGATCGAGCCGATGATCGAGACGGCGCGCGAGGCCGGGCTCGGGGTCACGATCCACGTGGGCGAGGAGGGCGGCGACATGGGGCGCGAGGAGCTCGGCGAGGTCATCGAGCACCTGCGGCCGGACCGGATCGGGCACGGGATCCTCGCCGCGGGCGACGCCGAGCTGATGCGGTCCCTTCGCGAGCTCGGGATCGTCCTCGAGATCTGCCCGACCTCGAACCTCCTGACGAAGGCGCTCTCCGACGAGGACGCCGTCCGCGAGACGATCCGGCACTTCGTCGAGAACGGCGTCCTGTTCACGATCGCGACGGACGGCCCCGAGATGATGCACACGCACCTCCGGGACGAGCTCGAGCTCCTGCTCCGCCTCGAGGCGCTCGACGAGGACGAGATTCGCCAGGCGAACGCCCGCGGTCACGCATCCGCCTTCCGTCGGCGGTCGGCCGTGCCCGTCTAGTCCAGGCTCGCCACGAGCGCGCGGAGGAGCTCGCGTACGTCGCTCGGCATCGCGAGCTGAACGTCCTCCCTGCGCGCATGCTTGGCGTCGGAGCTGGGAAGCAGGCCGCCCACGTGCCCTGCGATCGACCCTGCCGGAAGGGCGTCCAGGAGGTCATGGTCGGTCCGATCGTCGCCCAGCCCGAGCACGAAGTGCGAGCTGTCCTTCCCGCTCGGGAAGAGGCTGTGCACGTAGAGCCCCTTGTCCACGCCGAGGGCTCGTACTTCGAGCACCTTGTGGCCGCCCAAGACCTCGGCCGGGATGCCCTCCAGGTGCTGGTGGAGGTCGTTCAGGAGCTCGCGTGCGCGCCAGGCGCCGTACTCGGGCTCGGCCTCCCGGTAGTGCCAGGCGACGCTGCACGACTTGCGCTCGACCTGCGCTCCCGGCACGTCGGCGGCGACACGGCGAAGAAGCCGCTCGATGGGACGGATCCAGGTCAGGTCGAGATCGACGAGCGCGTGCCACTCGCCGCCGAGCGGCCGTGCGAGATAGCCGTGCTCGGCACAGAGATGCACCGGCATCCGGGCGAACCAGCGATCCAGAACCCGGCGGCGGCGGCCGCTCACGATGTGGACTTCGGTGTCCGGAAGCTCGCCGAGATCGCGAAGCAGCGAGCGGATCTCCGGCGTGGGCTCGGCGAGATCGGGATGGCGCTCGAGCTCGCGGAGCGTGCCGTCGTAGTCGAGGAGGATCGTCCGCCGGCGGGCGCGCACGAACCGGCGCTGGAAGCGCTCTGTCTGGGCTTCGTCGACCACTCGAGGGGTGCGCACCCGCACGCGCCGTGACGCGCGCTCGAGGCGCCGGAGGTACGTCTCCGCCCAGCGACGGCTGTCGAGCGCCACGACGCGTTTGGCCATCGTCTCGAGGCGCCTGCGCCGCTCCGAGGCCGGGAGCTCGAGGGCGGTCGCGAGGTGCGCGACCACGCCTTCGACATCCCACGGGTTGACGAGAAACGCACCCGGAAGCACCTGTGCGGAGCCTGCGAACTCCGAGACGAGGAGCGCACCGCGCCACCGGCTGGGAGGCCCGGGCTCGCTTTGGCAGAGGACGAACTCCTGCGCGACGAGGTTCATCCCGTCGCGCAGCGCCGTGACCATCAGGACGTCTGCGCGCCGGTAGAGCGCCGCAAGCGCAGCCGTCGAGATATCGCGGTTGATGTACTCGACAGGAGTCCTTCCGGGCTGTCCGAAGCGACCGTTGATCCTCGCGACGAGGAGCTCGATCTCGTCCCTCTGCGCCTGGTACTCGGAGCTCTCGAGCCGCGAGGGGACGAGCACCTGGATCATCGTCGTCGACTGCGCCCGTCGCGGATCCTCCTCGAGGAAGCGCTCGAAGGCGATCAAGCGCTGCGGGATGCCCTTCGTGTAGTCGAGCCGCTCGACCCCGAGGACGACCCGACGACCGTCGTACTCCTGACTGAGCTCGGACAGCAGGAGCGCCGCCTCGGAGCTCGCGAGCGTCTTGCGAAAGCCCGAGACGTCGATGCCGATCGGATCGACGCCGATGCCGACGCGGCGGCCCTCGTGCTCGAGCGAGTCGGGATTGGAGTCGAGGCCGAGCACACGCAGGCAGGAGGAGCGGAAGTGGCGAGCGTAGTCGCCGATCTGGAAGCTGACGTAGTCGGCGCCGAGCACGCCCCGGAGAAGCTGCTCGCGCGACGGCAGAACGCGATACACCTCCGACGACGGGAACGGCACGTGGAGGAAGAACCCGATCGACAGCCGGGGCTGCCGGCGCCGGAGCATCTCCGGGACGAGCATCAGATGGAAGTCGTGGATCCAGACCACTCCGTCCGGCTCCGTCTGCTCGACGATCGCTTCTGCGAACCGCTCGTTCACCTCGACGTACCGCGCCCACGCCTCGGGCGTGATCCGAACGTTTCCCTGGAAGTAGTGGAAGAGCGGCCAGAGCGTGTCGTTGCAGATCTTCCCGTAGAACTCGTCCTGCTCCTCCGAAGACAGGAAGACGGGCACGAGGCGATCCCGGGCGAGTCGCTTCCGGACGTCCTCCTTCAACGGTTCCGGGATCACGGCTCCCGGCCACCCGACCCACGTCGAGTCCCGCTGGAGCGCTCCCAGCGCAGCCACGAGCCCGCCGGAGCTCGGCTGAGCCTCGAACCCGCCATCGCCGACCGTCAGTCGGACCGGGAGACGGTTGCTCGCGATGACCAGAGCCCTGGATCCCTTCGAACGTGCCAAGTGGCCGCTCCCTCCCAGCTCGTCGGTAGGTACAACCTACCCGTCCGGCGAATGCCACACCTATGACCCGCGACCTCGCCATCATCGGGAACTGCTCGTACAGCGCACTGCTCCGGCATGGATCGGTCGAGTGGCTCTGCTGGCCGCGGCCCGATTCGAGCTTCGTGTTCGGGCCGCTTCTCGACCGAGAGCAGGGCGGAGCCTTCGTCATCGAAGGGATCGACGCGGACGAGACCACCCAGGAGTACGTGGAGAACACGAACGTCCTCCGCACCGTGTTCCGGACGAAGACCGGCGCGTTCGAGCTCCTCGACTTCGCTCCGCGCTTCCAGCTCTTCGAGCGCCACTTCAAACCGCAGATGCTCGTCCGCATCCTGCGCCCGCTGTCGGGCGAGCCGCGCGCGCGCATCCTCTGCAAGCCCGTGTACGAGTACGGGCTCATCCACTCGAAGAGCTGGCGTGCCTCGAACCACATCGAGTACACCGGCTTCCCCGCGCCCGTCCGTCTGACCACGAACGTCCCCCTGACGTACGTCGAGGACGAGCGGCCCTTCCTCGTCGAGCGGGACTGCCACCTCGTGCTCACGTGGGGCGAGCCGCTGCAGGCCGGGCTCGAGGAGACGGCCGAGCGCTTCCTCGAGCGCACGCTGGACTACTGGCGCCGCTGGGTGAAGGGCACTCGAGTGCCGCGCGACTTCCAGAAGGAGGTCGTCCGCTCGGCCCTCGTCCTCAAGCTCCACCAGTACGAGGACACCGGAGCGCTCCTCGCCGCGACGACCACGAGCCTCCCCGAGCATCCGGGCTCCGGGCGCACCTGGGACTACCGGTACTGCTGGCTCCGCGACTCCTACTTCACGCTCCACGCCCTCGAGAGACTCGGCCACTCCGAGGAGATGGAGCTGTTCCTCGGCTACCTGCGGAACCTCTGCGAGGAGCGCGACAGCGTCCTTCAGCCCGCGTACCGGATCTCGGGCAGCCCGGAGGCTCCCGAGCAGGAGCTGGAGCACCTCTCCGGGTACGACGGAGACGGCCCGGTCCGCATCGGCAACCAGGCGTTCGAGCACGTCCAGAACGACGTCTACGGCGAGATGGTGCTCGCCATCAGCCGGCTCTTCCTCGACACGCGCTTCGTCGGCGAGGTCCCGCCGGACACGGCGGCAGAGATGGTGCGCGAGCTCCTCGACCAGATCCGGGAGCGCCTCGAGGAGCCCGACGCGGGCCCGTGGGAGTTCCGGGGGACGACCAAGCTGCACAGCTTCACGGTCCTCATGCACTGGGCCGGCGCCCGGCGCGCGGCCGAGGTCGCCGAGGCGCTGGAGGCGCCCGAGCTCGCGGAAGCAGCGCGGGAGCTGGAGCGAGAGGCGGAGGCGATCCTGACGACGAAGTGCTGGAGCGACGAGATCGGGGCGCTGACCCAGGTTGCGGGCGGGACGGCGCTCGACGCCTCCCTCCTCCTCGCCGTGCAGCTCGGGTACCTGAGGTCCGACGACCCCCGCACGACGAGTCACGTCGACGCGATCAGGAAGGGCCTCGAAGTCGAGGGCGGCCTCCTCCGCCGCTACACGGCCCCGGACGACTTCGGCCACACCGAGGCCACGTTCACGGTCTGCACGTTCTGGCTGGTCGAGGCCCTCGCCATGCTGGGGCGGATCGAGGAGGCGTCCGAGCTCTTCGAGCGCCTGCTTCGGCTCGACAACGGGCTCGGCCTCTACTCCGAGGACATCCTCCCGGGCTCGCTCGAGCAGAGCGGGAACTTCCCGCAGACGTACAGCCACGTCGGGCTCATCAACGCTGCGTTCCGGCTCTCGCGCCCCTGGGACTGACCTCGACGCTCGATCGCGTGAAACCCAGGCCCGGCGCCCGTTCGCGCCATTAGCGCAGCCATCCGGGTCCATCAGAGCTTCGCATCATCAGGAAGAAATCGATTCGCGAGACTGATCGTTGTGATCTCACGTAGATGACCACTCTCGCGTTTCCCATGTCATGAGCGCTCCCGTCCGGCACATCTGGGTCGCACTGCTCGTCGTCTACGTGGTCTGGGGCTCGACCTACCTCGCGATCAAGATCGCGGTCGAGACGATCCCACCGCTCCTGGCAGCGGGATCCCGCTTCCTGGCCGCGGCGCTCCTGCTGGCCGCCATCCTCGCCTGGCGCGGGACGTCCCTTCGCATCACGCGCCGCGAGCTCGGCTCGAGCGCGATCGCCGGGGCGCTGCTCCTCGGCCTGGGCGTCGGGATGGTGCACGTCGCGGAGACGAGGATCGACTCGAGCGTCGCGGCGATCATCGCGGGAACCGTGCCTCTGCAGGTGGTCGGGCTGCGCCTCCTCGCGAGCGAGAGCCCGGCGCGCGCGACCCGGCTGAGCGCGCTCGCAGGCCTCGCGGGCCTGCTCCTCGTCGTCGCCCCCGGGCTCGGCGAGGGCTCGACGGCCGTCGGCCTCGCCGTGATGATCGGCGCCACGATGTCGTGGACGACGGGATCGTTCCTGTCGAAGCGGCTTGCGCTCCCGCAGGATCCATTCGTCGCGACCGCGTGGGAGATGGGCCTCGGCGGCGCCTTCCTGCTCGTGGGTGCCGCAGCCGCGGGTGAGATCGGGGCGCTCGGCTCGGGTGCGTACGACATCGGCTCCGTGGCCGCGTGGGCCTACCTCGTCGTCGTCGGCTCGCTCGTCGGCTTCACCGCGTACGCCTGGCTCCTGCGCGTCGCGCCGATCTCGCTCGTCGTCACGCACCAGTACGTGAACCCGCTCGTCGCGATCGCGCTCGGGATGGCGTTCCTCGGCGAGCGGCCGAGCCCGTCGGCCCTGCTCGGCTCCGCGGTGGTGATCGGCTCCGTCTACGTCGCGATCAGAGCGGAGTTCCCGCGGAGCGCCGCTCGACCTGCGATCGTCGTGCCGCAAGGAACTCCAGCAGGTCGGACCGCGTGAGGATCCCGGTCGGGAGCCCGGCGCTCACGACGACGACCGCCCCGCTGCCGCCCGAGAGCGCCTCGTAGACCTCGTCCACGGACGCGTCGCCCTCGACCACGGGCAGGGGAGGCTGCATGGCGACGGCCACGTCCTCGTTCAGAGCGTCCGCGTTGCGGAACACCCGCTCGAGCAGGCCACGCTCCTGGAGCGAGCCGACGACGTCGGCGAGCGAGCCGAGAGGCTCTCCCCGCACGACCGGAAGCTGCGAGATCCCGTAGCGCTGCATGAGGTCGATGGCGGCGCCGACCTTCTCGTGGGAGCCGATCGTGACGAGGTCCGGCACGTCCTGGTCCGCCCTCCGGAACCGGAGGACCTCCTCGACCGCCGGCGGCGGCGTCGCGCGCTCGAGCAGGCCGTACTGGAGCATCCAGTTGTCGTCGTAGAACTTGGAGAGGTACGAGCGGCCGCTGTCGGGGAACATCATCAGGACGCGCGCGTCGGGACCGAGCCTCTTCGCGACCTCGATCCCGGCCCAGGCGGTCGAGCCGGTCGAGCCGCCGACGAGGAGGCCCTCCTCCCGCGCGAGCCTCCGGGCCGTGAGGAAGGAGTCGCGGTCGGAGACGCGCACCCACTCGTCGATCACCTCGGGGTCGAGCGTGTCCGGCCAGCACTCCTTGCCGATGCCCTCGACGAGGTACGGGCCCTCGGGGTGCTCCTCGTCCGCGGTGAAGACGGAGCCTTCGGGATCGACGCCGACGATGCGCACCTCGGGCTTGCGCTCCTTGAAGTAGCGGCCGACCCCGGTGATCGTCCCGCCGGTGCCGACCGAGATGACGATCGCATCGACGTCGCCGCCGTCCGTCTGATCCCAGAGCTCGGGGCCCGTCGTTCGGTAGTGCGCCTCGGGGTTCGCCAGGTTCGAGTACTGGTCGGGCTTGAAGCCACCGGGGATCTCCTCGGCGAGCCTGTCGGAGACGGAGTAGTAGCTCTCGGGCGAATGCGCGTCGACGGCCGTCGGCGTGATCACGACCTCCGCGCCGTACGCCCGCAGCATCGAGATCTTCTCCTGGCTCATCTTGTCCGGCATCACGAAGATGCAGCGGTAGCCGCGGAGGGCTGCCGCAATCGCCAGGCCCACGCCCGTGTTGCCGGACGTCGGCTCCACGATCGTGCCTCCGGGCTTCAGCTTCCCGTCCCGCTCCGCGGCCTCGATCATGGCGAGCCCGATGCGGTCCTTCACGGAGCCTCCGGGGTTCAGGTACTCGAGCTTCGCGAGCAGCTCTCCGGGAACCTCGCGCGAGAGCTTCTCGAGCCGGATGATGGGCGTGTGCCCGACGAGCTCCAGGACGGTCGGGTAGTCGCGGCGCGGCATCTGGCGCGAAGACTACTTCCCGCCCCTCGCGGAGCGACCGGGACTCCCCGGCGAGACCGAGCGCGACCGTGATCGCCTGGATCTCGTCGTGCTCCCGCTCTCCGTAGCTTCCCGCAGTGCGTATCGGGAGCGGCGCCGATGGAGTGGGGCACCTCCGACGGCATCTTCCCGGCAGTGAAGCCGGACGTCGACCACCATCAGCTCTGCACGATCGAGCTGATCGCGGCGGGGCACGCGGAGCGCTGTCCCGGTGAGGAGTGCGTGTTCTGGGAGAAGGGCTGCGCGCTGGCCCGGATCGAGTACGAGCTCGAGGGACGGCCCGACGTCGCTCGGCTCCTCGTCGATCTCCGCCGCGAGCTCGAGCTCGGCCGGGAGCCGAGCATCGAGGAGGTTCGCACTCGGTTCGCGCGCCTCCTGAACGAGGACGAGCACATCTTCGAGACCGGCAACGGCATCTTCTGAGCGACCGGCCTCGCGGTGGGTCAGTGGCGGAAGTGGCGTCGGTGCGTGAAGACCATCGCCGCGCCCGAGGCCGACACCGCCTCGATCACCTCGGCGTCGCGCTTCGACCCGCCGGGCTGGACGAGGACGCCCACACCTGCGTCGAGCGCGAGCTGCGGCCCGTCCGCGAACGGGAAGAAGGCGTCGGACGCGAGCACCGAGCCCGCGACGTCGTGCCCGTGCTCGCGGGCCTTCTCGAGCGCGATCCGCACGGCGTCGACCCGGCTCATCTGCCCTGCCCCGATGCCGATCGTCCGGCCGTCCTTCGCGGCCACGATCGCGTTCGAGGTCACGTGCTTGACGACGCGCCACGCGAAGAGGATCTCGGCCCACAGCCCGTCCGGCACGGAGCCGCAGACCACCTCCATGCCCTCCCGCTCGGCGACGTCCCAGTCGCGCTCCTGGACGAGCAGGCCTCCGAGCACGCGCCGGTAGTCGAGACCCGGCTCGACCAGCTTGCGCCGCTCCATGTCGTTCAGGACTCGCGTGGACGTCTTCCGCGAGAGCGCCTCCATCGCCTGCTCGTCGTACCCGGGCGCGAAGAGCACCTCGACGAACTGGCCCGCGAGCAGCTCTCCGAGGGTCGCCGTCACCGGTCGATTCAGGACGACGACGCCCCCGTACGCGGAGACGGGATCGGCCGCGAGAGCGCGCTCGTACGCCTGCTCGATCGTCTCGGCGACGGCAACGCCACACGGGTTCGCGTGCTTGACGATGACGCATGCGGGCTCGTCGAGCTCACGGGCCAGGAGCCGGGCGGCCGAGAGGTCGCCCAGGTTGTTGAACGAGAGCGGCTTCCCCTGCAGCTGCTCGACCCGGGAGAGAAGGTGCGTCCGCGCTCCGCGCTCGGCGTAGTACGACGCCGTCTGGTGCGGGTTCTCCCCGTACGAGAGCTCGAGCGCACGGTCGAAGACGGGTGAGATCGTCTCCGGGTAGGCCACGTCCCGACGGAACCAACGCGCGATCGCGGCGTCGTAGGCGGCGGTCGTCGAGAACGCGATCCCGGCGAGGCGCCGCCGCGTCTCGATCGACGTCGTGCCGCTCTCCCGCAGCTCGGCGAGGACCGCGTCGTAGTCCTCGACGCGGCAGATCGGCGTCACGTCCGCGTGGTTCTTGGAGGCGGCCCGCAGCATCGCGGGCCCCCCGACGTCGATCATCTCGATCACGTCGTCCCCGGCGGCGTCAGGCACGTCCGCCGCCCGCTCGAACGGGTACAGGCTCACGCACACGAGGTCGAACGCCGCGATGCCCTGCTCCGCGAGCGCCGCGAGGTCGCCGTCGTCGCCGCGCCGCGCGAGGATCCCGGCGTGAATGCTCGGGTGCAGCGTCTTCACCCGGCCGCCGAGCATCTCGGGGAAGCCCGTCACCTCCTCCACGTGGACGACCTCGATGCCCGCCTCCTCGAGCACCGCAGCCGTGCCTCCGCTGGACACGATCTCGAACCCGAGCTCGGCGAGCCCGCGCGCGAACGGCACGAGACCCGCCTTGTCGTAGACCGAGATCAGCGCGCGCACAGCTCTCGCACCACCTTCGGGAGCAAGCGATGCTCGGCGTCGTGGACGCGCGTGCGCAGCGAGTCGACCGTGTCGCCCGCAATGACCGGCACGGGCTCGGACGCGATGACCTCACCCGTGTCGACCCCCTCGTCGACGAAGTGCACGGTCGCGGCCGCGGCGGGGGCGCCCGCGGCGAGCACGTCCTCCAGCGGGTGTGCGCCGGGGAACTCCGGAAGAGGTGCGGGGTGGACGTTCACCACCCGCCCCGGGAAGCGCTCGAGGAACGCGGGGCGCAGGAGCTGCATGTACCCGGCGCAGACCACGAGGTCGACGCCGTGCGACTCGAGCCAGTCGGCCATCGCAGCGTCTCGGGCGTCGCGGCTCTCGTACGCGTCGAGCTCGAAGACCGCGGACGGGACTCCGGCCCCGGCGGCACGCTCGAGCGCCCGCACTCCCGGCGTGTTGGAGGCGACCGCGACGACCGGAAGGCCCGCGTCGAGCAGGGCCTGCAGGTTCGACCCCTCTCCGGAGACCAGGACTCCGATCACGCGCGCACGACCCGGCCGATGACTCGCTCGTCGCCCGGGTCGGGGACGACGGCCACGTAGCCGATCCCGAGGTTGAACACGCGGCGGAGCTCGTCCTCGGAGACGTGGCGCGCAAGCCATCCGAAGACGAGGGGGCGGGGCCAGGAGTGCCAGTCGATCTCGGCCCGCAGCCCGTCCGGAAGGATGCGCGAGAGGTTCCCGAGCACCCCGCCGCCCGTGACGTGCGCGAGGCCGCGGAGGTCGAGCTCTTCGCGGAGCCGTCGAACGTCGTGGACATAGAGGCGCGTCGGCGCGAGCAGGTCCGCCCCGTCGTACGCCTCCTTCTCGAGCACTCGCCGGACGAGCGTGAAGCCGTTGGCGTGGACGCCGGCGGACGGGAGCCCGATCACGAAGTCGCCCTCCTCGATCCGCGTCCCGTCGACCACCCGGTCCTTCTCGACGAGGCCGACGCACGTGCCGGCGAAGTCGAGCTCGTCCTCCCGGTAGATCCCGGGGAGCTCGGCGGTCTCACCGCCGATGAGCACGCAGCCCGCGTCGCGGCAGACCTCGGCCGCTCCCTCGACGAGCTCGGCGACGGTCTCGAGCTCGATGCGGTTCGCCGCAACGTAGTCGAGGAAGAAGAGCGGGTCGGCACCGCAGGTGGAGACGTCGTTGATGCAGTGCGCGGCGAGGTCGGCTCCGCACGACCGCAGCCGGCCCCGCTGGCGCGCCAGGATCAGCTTCGTGCCGACCGAGTCGGTCGAGGCGGCGAGAAGCCTCTCTCCGCCGTCCAGCTTGTAGAGCCCCGCGAACGCGCCGAAGCCCGACGCACCTGTGGACTCCGCCGCCGCCCGGAGGCGCTCGACGATCGCCTCTGCGGTCGCGAGCGAGACGCCCGCCTCCGCGTACGTCTCTTCCGCCCGTCCCACGACACGAGTCTACGGGCCTCCCCAATACAGTGCGCCCGTGAACGGAACGTCGCTCGTGACCAGCTGGACGGTCGATCCGCTCCAGCTGCTGCCGATCGTGGTCGTGGGCGTCGCCTACGCCGTGCGCGCGCGGACGCTGGCGCGGCGGGGCCAGCCGGTGCCGGCGTGGCGCATCGCGCTCTTCGCCCTCGGTCTCGCGCTGCTCGTCGCGGCAGTGGCGTCCCCCGTCGCCGCCGTCGGCGAAGAGGAGCTCTTCTCGTTCCACATGGCCCAGCACATCCTCATCGGCGACCTTGCGCCGCTGTGCCTGCTCGCGGGGCTGACGGGGCCCCTGCTCCGCCCGGTGCTCGCGCTGCCCGGCGTGATGCGCCTGCGCGTCTTCGCGAACCCGCTCGTGTCGCTCCCGCTCTGGGCGTTCAACCTCGCGCTCTGGCACGTGCCGGCGCTGTACGAGGGCGCGATCGCGCACTCCTCGCTGCACGCGCTCGAGCACGTGAGCTTCTTCGCCGCCGGGATCGCGCTCTGGCTCCCGGTGCTCGAGACGCTCCCGGCGCCCGAGTGGTTCGGGACCGGCTGGAAGCTCGCGTACATCGTCGCCGTCCGGCTCGTCGCGACGGCGATCGGCAACGTGTTCGTCTGGGGCGGGGGCGCGTTCTACGACGTGTACGAGCGAGGCGGCGACTACCTCGGGCTCAGCCCGTCGGCCGACCAGAGCCTCGCCGGCTCGCTGATGATGCTCGAGGGATCGATCGTCACGATCGTCGCCCTCGCCTGGCTCTTCCTCCGCCTCGCGCAGGAGGGAGAGGCGCGCCAGCGGCTGCTCGAGGAGGGGCGCGACCCGCGGGCCGTGCAGCGGGCAGTGCGCTACCGCCGCTGGGACGAGCTCGCCTGAGCCCGTCTGTCAGATATCTGTCGAGAGTGTTTAGCGTGTAGGCCCGTGAGCGCTCTCGCCCGCCTCGTCTCCGGCCGCCGCTC
>JBFFGH010000032.1:0-18146 GCA_041557575.1 Gaiellaceae bacterium | reverse complement strand
CGTCCCTGTCGTCGGTCTCGGTGCGGGAGGGGCGGCACCGGCGCCGCCAGCCGTGGAGTCGCCGCCCTTCCCGCTTGCTTCCCCCGTGGAGAAGCTCGTCGGCCGCGCCGACGCGTTCAGCTTCGCCGGGTGGGCCACGATCCGCGCCGCGGTCAGGTCCGGGGTCGCTTCTTCCGCGAGGTCGGCCTTGCACACGCGGGCCTGCACGAGCACGCGGTCACCGTTGACGAGGCCCGCGGCAGGAGTCTTGTTGCCCTTCCGGCGAACCTTCGTCTTCTCGTCGACGCTCACGATCGTGGGCTGAGCAGCGACGACGTATGCGCGACCCCAGCGGTTCGAGCGTGTGACGTCCATGCTCAACGAGCTCGTCGAGGCAGCCGTGACCGTGCCCTTGAGCACGACGGTCACCTTTGGCTTGCACCCGTCACCCGTGGTCGAGGGCTTGCCCTTGCCGGGCGGTGGGCTCGCGACGGCGGCCGACGCCGCAAGGCCGGCCGACAGCGCTGCGACGAGCAAGATCCGGAGCTTCATGGCGTGTCTCCTGTTCTCGGGGGGATGTCCATCACTCGAAGGATGCTCATCGTGGCCGAAACTTGCGGATTCGGGAGGATTTCACTCGAATTGGCGCCCCCGGGTGGGGCATCTCGACCGTCGCGCCGGGCCGCGGTCGGCTCGGAAGCCGCAAGAGGCCGTGGCCTCTCAGGGATTGCCACGCTCTACTCGGGCGGCTTCACGAGGCCCGTGCGAATCGCGTACGCGACCGCCTGGGCGCGGTTGCGGAGGTGCAGCTTGCGGAGGATGTTCTTCACGTGGAAGCTCACCGTGTGAGGTGAGACCTCGAGGGCCTCCGCGATCTCCGGGTTCGTCGCTCCCTGGGCGACGAGGTTCAGCACCTCGCTCTCGCGGGGCGTGAGCGTGCTCTCCGGCTGCGTTTCCGCCTCGCTGTCCGCGTGGCGCGCGAACTCCTCGACGATGCGCGCTGCCAGCGTCGGCGTGAGCCCCAACTGGCCCGTGGAGACCGCATCGAGCGTTCGCTCCAGGCCGTCCGGCGACATGTCCTTCAGCAGGTAGCCCTCCGCGCCGCTCTTGATGGCCTCGAACAGGTCGGCGTCCTCGTCCGAGACCGTGACCATGACGATGTGCGTGTCGGGCAGCTCTGCCTTGATCAGGCGCGTCGCTTCGAGCCCGTTGCACTCCGGCATCGAGATGTCCATCAGGACGAGATCCGGCTTGTGCAGACGTGTCAGCTCGAGCGCCTCGAAGCCGTTCGAAGCCTCAGCGACGACCTCGGCGCCCCAGGCCTCGAGGAGGCTCGAGATCCCTGCGCGGAAGAGCGCGTGGTCGTCAGCGAGAAGCACTCGCACGACGCTCTCCTCTCCTCTCCGGCACGGGGGCATGCACGACGACGCGCGTGCCCGATCCGGGCTCCGACCGCAGCTCGAACGTCCCGCCGATGGCCTCCGTCCGCTCGCGCATGCTCTGGAGGCCGAAGTGCGGCCACCCGGTGCGGACCGGGTGGTCCGGGTCGAAGCCGAGCCCGTCGTCGGCCACCTCGATCACGACGGCGCCGTTCTCGCTCCTGAGGTCGACGTTCACGCTCGTCGCCTGTGAGTGCTTCCGGACGTTCGCGAGCGCCTCCTGGGCGATCCGGACGAGCTGCACCTCGACTTCGGGCCCGAGCCTCAGCTGCGCCACCGCGGGATCGACGTGGAGGTCGACCTCCAGCCCGGTCATGTTCGCGAAATCGGAGACGTACTGCTCGAGGCTCGCGCCGAGGCCCTCGCGGCTCGACCGCAGGCCGAGGATCGCCTCTCGCACGTCCGTGTACGCGTGGAGCGCGGCCTCCCTCATCCTCTCGACCTGCGCCCCGGCCTCCTCGGATCGGTCGGAGGCGAGGAGCTTCTCGATCGCCAGCGTGTGCGTGTTCACGTAGCCGAGCACCTGGGCGAGACCGTCGTGCAGCTCGCGGGCCAGCCTCTCGCGCTCCTCGAGCACGGCCTCGTCGAGGACTCGCTCATGGAGCCGGGCGTTCTCGATCGCGATCACGAGCTGCTCACCGAT
The DNA here is from genome assembly GCA_041557575.1 of Gaiellaceae bacterium. Lineage (GTDB taxonomy): Bacteria > Actinomycetota > Thermoleophilia > Gaiellales > Gaiellaceae > GMQP-bins7. The sequence goes on along the minus strand of JBFFGH010000032.1, from coordinate 16,085 downwards.
GCCTTCGAGCAGGGCCTCCTCCTCGGGGCTCCCGAGCGCGTTCGACTGCCGTGCCGCCACGGCGAGCACTCCGACGACCTCCTCGCGCCGCAGGAGGGGCTGTGCATGGAAGCTCTCGAAGCCGCTACGGACTATCTCGGGGCGAGCGACTCGCGGGTCCGCCGCGAGGTCGTGGACGACGATGGGGCTGCGGCTCTCCGCCGCGATGCCGACCAATCCCACGCCGAACCTCAAACGGGGCGTCTCCGAGAAGGCCTTCAGATCGGAGCCCCACTGCCGGGAGAGGGCGAGCTCGCCGTGGTCGACGGTGAGCCAGACCTCCCCGGTCTCGGCGGACGTGACCGAGACGATCTCGTCGAGCGCCGCCTCGAGCACCTCCGTGAGCTCGAGAGACGAGCTGCCGGCTCGCGCGACGGCGAGGAGGGCGGACACGTGCGCGTTCTGCTCCAGCATCCGCTTCTCGATGCGGTCGATCGCCGCGAAGACGAGCAAGGAGAAGAGGACGACAGCTATGGCCAGGATCGCGATCACGAACGCGTAGCCGGGGAAGTCGTGCAGCTCCTCGTGGAAAGGGCCCCGAACGAGCACGATCACCACCGCGAGAAATGCCACGGGCAAGGCGATGGCGATCCATTTGAGTCGTGTCAGGGTCATCGAGTCCGTCACTTGCCGCAGACCGGATTCGGAGTGCGCTCGTCTCAGGCTAACGCCCGATCGCCCTTCGTGGGCGCGGCCGTTCGAAATCGACAGTCTCCGATCCCGGCGAACCGAATTGCCGGCGGAGGCTCGGCAGGCTCGACCCGCCGGAAGCGTCGACCGGGAGGGGCCGCGCTAGAGATCGATGCCCGCTTCCGCAGCGAGTGCTTCGCAGTGAGCGCGGAGCCGGTCTGCCCCTACCCGTGAGGCCTCGTCGTGAGCAGTACGTAGCGACGCCGCGGCCTCCTCGCGCTGCCCGGTCTCGAGAAGCGCCTCGGCGAGACGCAGCTGCGCGTACATCCGGAAGTAGACGTAGTCCGCGCTCGAGATCGCCTCTTGCCACAGCTCGGGAGACGGGCCCGCCGCACGCGACAGCTCGGCCTCGGCGAGCGCGAGATACGTGGCAGGGGTCTCCATCTGGACGGAGCCGCCGCTCGGCGGTGGGAACTCCTCGAGGATTGCCCGACTCCTCGCGACCGCCGCCCGCGCGCGCTCGACGTGCTCCTCGCGACCGTTCCCGGAGGCGGCGAGCGCCGCGTTCACCTCGGCTCGCGCCAACGAGCTGAGCACCGCGACCTTCTTCGCCTCCTCGCTGGGGTCGACGGCGACCGAGAGGTATTCCTCGGCGAGAGCGCGCACGTCCGACAGGCGATCCATGTCCGCTGCCACGTCCGCGGCCAGAGGGAGGTAGTCGTGGTACCAGCGCCGGCTGGTCGGCAGCTCGCGCAGCTCGGCCAGGTCGGAGCTTGCTTCCTCGACACGACCCTGCATCCACCTGAGCGCCGCGCGGGCCAGGAGGTACCCGACACGGTCGAACGCCTCCATGTACGTGTCCCCGAGCGCATCGCCGAACTCCTCGGCGCGCGCCCACTGCCCGCTGAGGAGGAGTGTCCACATCGTCCACCCCGACCCGGAGGAGATCTGCGCAAGCTCCTCCAGCGAGACGCGTGTCAGCACCTCTTCCAGCATGCGGGCCGGCTCGCCGCGGCGGGCCGTCGAGTCCAGGAAGAGGTTCGTGCACAGGCTCTCGAAGGAGGAGACGATCAGGCGCAGGTCGCCGGTGTCGAGGGCGCGCGCGTACGCCTCGCGAAGCCTGTCGAGGCCGCGGTCGGTCTGTCCGGCCCAGCTCAGGGCCGACGCGAGCGCGATGAGCGCGCCGATGTAGGCGTGGCTGTCGCCTAAGGCCTCCGCGTCGGCGACCGCCCGCTCGGCGAGCGGTATCGCGTCGCCAGGGTCACGATCGACGAGCAGCAAGTGGAGCGTCGCGAACCGCAGGGTCACGGCGATCTTCAGGAGCGACGGCTGGAGGTCGCGGACGAGCGCGTAGGCGTGCTCGCCGTTCTCGTAGGCGGGCTTGTCCTCTCCCGCGCTGAACTGCGCCGAGCTCAGGAGCGCGCGCAGCTCGGCTTCGCTCTCCGCGCTCGAGCAGCGGCCGAGCGCGGTCTCGAGCAGCGCCCTGGGGCGGCTGACGTGCCCGAGCGTGACCCAGTGCCGGGCGAGAACGAGGGCCAGGAGCTCGACCGCGTCGTCGGTGCCCTGCTCCAGCGCCCAGTCGAGGGCGGCGTCCAGGTTGTCGCTCTCGGCGGCGACCGCCTCCAGCGCTCTCACGAGCTCGCTGCCACCGAAGCGGCGCAGCTCGGGCGCGGCGTTCGCCGCCACGGCGACGAACGTCTCTGCGTGCCTTCTCCGAAGCTCCCCGAGCTCCCCGGACGCGCCGAGCCGCTCGTGGGCGTACTCGCGGATCGTCTCGAGCATCGAGTAGCGCTCGCCCGAGTGGCGCAGCAGGCTCTTGTCGACGAGCGAGAGGAGCGTGTCGAGGTCCGCGCCGGCAACCTCCTCGGCAGCGTCGAGCGTGCACCCCCCGGCGAACACGGAGAGCCGGCGGAAGAGCTGCTGCTCCTCGTCCGAGAGCAGGTCGTGGCTCCACTCGATCGTCGCAGTCAGCGTGCGCTGTCGCTCCGGTGCGTCACGGGAACCGGAGGTCAGGAGCGGAAGCCGCCGCTCGAGCCTCTCGAGGATCTGCGATGCCGAGAGGGCCTTGACCCTGGCGGCGGCGAGCTCGAGCGCCAGCGGGAGCTCGTCGAGCCGGTGACAGATCCCGGAGACGGCGTCGTCGAGCTCGAAGTCGGGCTTGACCGCCCGGGCGCGCGCGAGGAAGAAGCCGATGCTCTCGTCGTGGGCGAGTGGGGGCACCGGGTACTCGTGCTCGGCCGAGACGTGGAGCGGCTCGCGGCTCGTCACGAGCAGCTCGAGGCTCGGGCACTGCTCGAGCAGGGAAGCGAGCTCGGAAGCCGCATCCACGACGTGCTCGAAGTTGTCGAAGAGGAGGAGCAGCTGCCGGTCGCCGATGTGCTCGACGAGCTCGGTCCGTGCTCCGAGCGCCTGTGCGGCCGCGTCGAGGACGAGGGCGGGATCGCGAAGCAGGATCAGGGGAACCCAGAAGACACCCCCCGGGAAGCGATCGCCGAGGGCTCCGGCTGCCTGCGCGGCAAGCCGTGTCTTCCCCGTCCCCCCTGGCCCGGTGAGCGTCAGCAGGCGAACCTCCGGTCGCGCCATGAGGCCGGTGACCTCGGAGAGCTCGCGCTCGCGCCCCAGGAAAGGAGTTGCCGGTATCGGGAGGTTCGTCTGGCGAAGCGTCTTGAGCTGGGGGAAGTCGCGGCGGCCGAGCTGGTACATGCGCTCGGGGGCCGAGAGGTCCTTCAGGCGCTGCTCGCCCAGGTCGCGGAGGTCGTCCTCGACGAGCGACGCCGTCGACTGCGAGACGAGCACCTGGCCGCCGTGACCTGCGGCGGCGATGCGGGCGGCGCGGTGCACGTCGGTGCCGACGTAGCCCTCGTCCCCGACGAACGGCGTTCCGGTGTGGACGCCGACGCGGACGCGGACAGCGCCCTCGTCGGCCAGCCGCTCGGTGAGCGCTCCCGCGGCGGCGAGCGCTCCCGGCGCGGTCGGGAAGGCGAAGAAGAAGGCGTCTCCCTGGGTGTCGACCTCGACCCCGCCCTCGGAGGCGCACGCCTCGCGGATGACGCTGCGGTGCGCCGCGAGGGCATCGGCATAGCCCTTCTCTCCGAGCTCGCGGAGGAGCTTCGTCGATCCCTCGACGTCCGTGAACAGGAAGGTGACGGTGCCGGATGGGAGGTCGCGCCGCATCGGTCGGACCATCATGCTCGGGGCTGCACGGTCAGGGCAACATCCACACGCCGGCCGGCCCGATCCCGGTCCCGCCCCAGGGACGCCCCACGGTCGGGCGACGCCTGCTCCACGAAACTCGGGAGCGCGGCGGCTCGTCGGTCGTCTGTACGGCCTACGCCGAAGAGATGGTCGGGCTCGAGCTCCGTCGGTGGCAGTCGGGTCGGCCCGGCGGGCTCACGGATTCCGGATGCCCCTGTTGGCCTCGGCGAGGTACGCCTCGAGCTCGTCGACCGTCATCCCGGAGTGGCCGCCCGCCGCGACGGCGTCGAGCCAGGGGTCCACGAGCCAGTACCTCGGGTGGCCGTCCCCGCCGACGCGCCCGCGGGACTTCCGGACCTTGAGACCCTGGCGCTCCGCTGCTCGGCGGAGCCTTTTCTCACGTGCGTGCAGCATTCGCGCCTCCTCGCATCGACGAAGTGAAGCGTGCCTCGGCCGGATCTGCAAGCCGGGGAGCCCCGGCGAGGCCGGTCACGAGCCGACGCGCTCGTCACGGCAGACGGGCTCCGGAGGGCCATCTCCGCGGCTGCCGAGAGCGCCTTCTCGAGCATCTTCGGCGTCATGTCGATTCCCGTGACGGTGCCCTCGACGCCGACCATCTGCGCCGCGACGAGCGAGTCCGTTCCCGCTCCCGAGCCGATGTCGAGCACGGCCGCGCCCTGCTCGATCGGCCCCAGCGAGAACGGGTTGGCGACTCCGGCGAACGACTCCGTCGCGGACTCCGGCACGTTCGCGAGCAGCTCCGGGTAACCGAGATCCTCGGCCCACTTCCTACCCGTGGGGAAGATGAGCTCGACGTCGGGCTGCGTGGAGACCGCGGCATACGTCTTCCGGATCTCCTCGCGCAACAGATCGATGTCGACCGGAGGCACCGGCGTCGTCGTCACGGGGCTCCTCTCATCGATGCGCAGCGCCCTCGCGAGCAGGGAAGCGGCTGTCGACGCCTCCCCCGTGTGCCGCCGCGTGGATCGGAGCCGGCGCTCTAGGTCGCGACGACGCAGGCGGCCAGGCCCGGGAGCTCGAGCCTGCCGTCCGTGCGGTAGGGGGCGAAGGCAGCGGCGAGCTCCCTCGTCATCTGCTCGCGCTCGTCGTCCGTGGCGGCGTCCCAGGCCCGGGTGAAGACGCCGCCCGTCTCACGGGCGCCCGCGATGTACTCGTCGAGATCGGCGGAGACGTGTCGCACCGCCACGTCCTCGATCTTCCAGGAGGTGAAGCCGGCGTCGCCGAGCAGCTCTCGGAGGTGCTCGTCGCTCGCGAGGGTGAACATGCCGGGCACGCCCGGCTCCGGGGGCGGCATCACGCCGCGCCGGACGAACATCTCGCCCGGGACGGCGACCCACGGGTTGCGCTCTGCCTCCCGCCAGACCGCGAAGACGACCCGGCCGCCGGGCCGAAGCACGCGGCGCGTCTCGCGGAGCGCCTGGCCCGGATCGATCATGAGCATGTAGCCGAAGCGGCAGATCACGCCGTCGACGGATGCGTCGGGGAGATCGAGATCCTCTGCGTCCAGCACGAGATGCTCGACGTTCCGGAGCCCGAGCCCCGCGGCGCGTCTGCGGCCGACCTCGACCATCGCCGGGCTGCGGTCGCTCGAGACGACGCGGCCCTGCGTGCCCACGAGGGCAGCGGCTGCGAAACCGGTCTCGCCGGGCCCCGCCGCGAGATCGAGGATCACGTCGCCGCGCCGGGGCGCCAGCTCTCGGATCAGCCACTCCCGCACCGGGGTGGACGAGGCCTCGATCCGCTCGAGGGCTCTCTCCCAGCCCCCGGCCATCCGCTCCCAGGCCTCGTAGCTCTGACGCCGTAGCTCCTCGCGGTCCATCGCGTCGGAAACTACCGCGCGGCGAGCTCGGTGCAGCACTGTTCGAGAACGATGCGGATGGCATGATCGGTTCCACGGGATCCGTCGCGAGCGCCGGGGAGGTGGGCGAAGGATGGAAGGCCCGACATGGGATGCGGTGGTGATCGGCGGCGGGCACAACGGTCTGGCCTGCGCTGCCTACCTCGCGAGAGGGGGACAGCGTGTGTGCGTCCTGGAGGCTCGAGACCTGCTCGGCGGAGCAGCCGTCACGGAGGAGCCATGGCCCGGGTACCGGGTCTCGTCCGCGTCCTACGTCGTGAGCCTGCTTCCACCGGAGGTCGTCGAAGACCTGCGGCTACGAGACTTCGGCTATCGCGTCTCCCTGATCGAGCCGGACTACTTCCTTCCCTACGAGGACGGCACGTCGCTGACGATCTGGTCCGACGCCGCTCGAACCGCGGAGGAGATCGCCTCCCGCTCGGCCGCGGACGCCGCGGCCTACATGGAGTTCGACAGGTACTTCGACCGCGTCGCACGGCTCCTGCGGAACCTGATGACGGTGATACCTCCCGACCTGACGCGCCGCGATATCCCGGAGTGGATCAGGCTCGGGGCGCGACTCAGGAGCTGGACACAGCGTGACGTCGTCGACGTCGTCCGCGTGTTCACGATGAGCGCCGCGGACTTCCTCGACGAGTGGTTCGAGGACGAGAGAGTCAAGGGCGCGCTGGCGACCCAGGCGCTCGTCGGGGCGTGGGGAGGCCCGATGAGCCCCGGCTCCGCCTACGTCCTCCTGCACCACTGGGTGGGCGAGGTCGAGGGGCACATCGGAGGCTGGGGATGGGTGCACGGGGGCATGGGCGCCCTCAGCGAGGCGCTCGCCGCGTCCGCCCGGAGCTACGGCGCGCAGACCCGCACCGGCGCCGCCGTGGAGTCCGTCGTCGTGGAGGGCGGCCGCGCCCGCGGCGTTCGGCTCGCCGACGGGGAGGTCGTGCACGCTCGCCGGGTCGTCTCCTCGGCGCACCCCGTGACGACGTACCTGGGGCTGGTGGGCGAGGCTCACCTCCCCGACGAGGTCACGGCGGCGATCCGGCGCTATCGCAGCAGGTCGGGCTCCGTGAAGGTCAACCTGGCACTCGACCGCCTGCCCGTGCCGAGCGCATGGGCCGGCGAGGTGCCGGGAGACCCGCACCGGGGCCTGATCGCCATCTCGCCCTCCGTCGAGTACCTCGAGCGCGCCTGGGACGATGCGAAGTACGGGAGGACGTCGGCCGAGCCGTACGTGGAGCTCGTCCTGCCAACGGCCATCGACTCGAGCCTCGCGCCGCCGGACAGGCACCTTGCCCTCTGCTTCACGCAGTTCGGCCCGTACGAGCTCGCGGAGGGCTCGTGGGACACCGAGCGGGAGCGATACGGCAGGCGTGTGGTCTCGCTGCTCGACGCGTACATGCCCGGGCTCGCCGACAGCGTCGAGCACATGGAGGTGCTCTCGCCGCCCGACATGGAGGCGCGGTACGGGCTCCTCGGGGGCAACATCATGCACGGCGAGCTCAGCATCGATCAGATGTTCAGCCTGCGCCCCGTCCCCGGCTACGCGGATCACCGAACCCCGGTCGAAGGCCTCTACCTCTGCGGGTCCGGTACGCATCCTGGCGGTGGCGTGATGGCCGTCCCCGGGCGTAACGCGGCCATGACGGTGCTGGGCGACGCGAGGCGCGAGCAGCGCCGCGCGCGACTCCGACTCCGGTAGGGCCCCGCGCGGGGCGGTTCGGCTCGGAGCCGTCTCCCGAGAGCTGAGACCCCCTCCTCGTGCCTCCCACTTGCCCGAGGCTCGAGGCCCGACGATGATCTCCGCGTGCGGAGCGACCTCCCCTCCGGCACCGTCACCTTCCTCTTCCCGGACGTGGAGGGCTCGACGAGGCTGCTGCACGAGCTCGGCGAGGAGGCCTACTCCGGCGCCCTCGCCGAGCACCGCCGGTTGATTCGCGAGGCCTGTACCGCCGAGGGCGGGGTCGAGGTGGACACGCAGGGCGACGCCTTCTTCTTCGCCTTCCCGACCGCGCCCACGGCGCTCGCAGCAGCCGGAGCCTTCACCGAGCGGCTCGCCTCGGAGGGGCCGATCCGGGTGCGGGTCGGCCTGCACACGGGCACGCCGCTCATCGGCGCGGAGGGCTACATCGGCCACGACGTGCACCGTGCCGCGCGTATCGCGGCCGCAGGTCACGGAGGCCAGGTGCTCGTCTCCTCCTCGACGGCCGCGCTGCTCGACGTCGAGCTCGCCGATCTCGGCGAGCACCGCCTCAAGGACCTGACCGGGGCCGAGCGCCTCTACCAGTCGGGCAGCGAGGAGTTCCCGCCCCTGAGAACGCTCGACGCCACCAATCTGCCCGTCGCCTCGGGCCCGCTGCTCGGGCGCGACGACGAGGTCTCCGAGCTGCTCGGGCTTCTGCGCGAGGGCAAGCGTCTCGTCACGATCACGGGCGCGGGTGGCAGCGGGAAGACGCGGCTCGCGCTCCAGGTCGCCGCCGAGCTCGTGGGCACGGTGGCCGACGGTGTCTTCTGGGTCGGCCTGGCACCGCTCGCCGATCCCGACCTCGTCTCCACGGAGGTCGCCCACGCGATCGGCGCGCCGGACGACCTGGGCGGCTTTCTCCGCGACCGCGAGCTCGTGCTCCTGCTCGACAACTTCGAGCACCTGCTCGGGGCGGCTCCGACGGTCTCCGACCTCATGGCGGCCGCTGCCGGTCTCCGGGTCCTCGTCACGAGCCGCGCGCCCCTGCGCGTCTCCGGAGAGGCCGAGTTCCAGCTCGACCCTCTGAAGCCGGGTGACGCCGTCGCGCTGTTCGTCGAGCGAGGGCTCGCCGTCGGCCGGAGCGTCGAGCCCGATGCGACCGCGGAGGCGATCTGCGCGAGGCTCGACGACCTCCCGCTCGCGATCGAGCTGGCCGCCGCACGCCTCAGGCTCTTCGGCCCCGAGGCGCTCCTCGAGCGGCTGGAGAGCACGCTGCCGCTCCTCACCGGAGGGTCGCGCGACGCACCGGAGCGCCAGCAGACGCTCCGCGCGACGATCGAGTGGAGCTACGGGCTGCTCGACGAGCCGAGCCGGCAGCTGCTCGGACGGCTCGGCGTCTTCGCCGGCGGCTTCCCCCTCGAGGCCGCCGAGTCGGTCTGCGATGCGAGGCTCGAGGAGCTCTCCGCGCTCGTGGACATGAGCCTGCTCAAGTCGATCGCGGGCGACCGCCTGCTCATGCTCGAGACGATTCGCGAGTACGCGCTCGAGCGTCTCGCCGACTCCGGCGAGGAAGACGTGATCCGTGGACGGCACGCGAGCGAGTTCGCCCGGCTCGCGGAGTCCGCGTACGGTGGGCGACTCGACGCGGAGGCCGAGTGGTCGGCGCGGCTGGAGCGAGACCACGACGACCTGCGTGCCGCGCTCGACTGGCTCGAGGGGAGTGATCCGGATGCCGCGCTCGAGCTCGCGGCCGCCCTCGGCTGGTTCTGGTTCACGCGCGGCTACCTGGTCGAGGGCGCTGCCCGTCTCGACGCGGCGCTCGCTGCGTCGAGCGCCGGCGGACGGACGAGGGCACGGGCCCTTGCTGCCGCAGGCCCGCTCGTCGCACGCATCGGACGGGGAGACGACGGGCGCCGGAAGCTCGAGGAGTCCGTGGCTCGCTGGCGTGAGCTCGGGGACGGGAGCGAGACGGCAGTCGCGCTGGACGCGCTCGGCTGGCTGCTCTTCTACGACAACGACGACGTCGCTGCCTCGCTCGCCGCCTTCGAGGAGGAGCTTGCGATCTGGCTGGAGCTCGAGGACGAGGCCGGGGAGATCCGCGCGCGCGGCGGCGTGTGCCAGGGTCTCGTGGCGCTCGGCGAGACCGAGCGGGCGGAGGAGCTCTCCAGGGAGCTGCTCGAGCGCGCGCAGGGCGACCTCCGCGTGCAGCACCTGGGGTTCCACTACCTCGCCGACTGCGCGCTGATCCGTGGCGACTGTGACGAGGCGGAGGGGTTGTACCGGGAGAGCCTTCGCCTCGCGCTCGAGCTCGGGGACGTGATCGAGACGAGCATCGAGGTCCAGGCGGTGGCGATGGCGAAAGCGGGGCAGGGCGAGTCGACCTTTGCGCTCGAGCTCGCGGCCTCGGTCGAGAACCTGTGGCGCTCGCTCGGCGTCGACCTGCACGTCGCGTTCTGGGACGAGCTCCTCGAGCGCTACCTGGGGGCGGCACGGGCGGCGCTCGGGCCGGAGGAGGCCGACGCCGCGCGCAGGCGCGGTCTCGAGCTCCCGTTCGACGACGCAGTCGAGCTCGCCCTCGGCGCGGCCACGGCTGGCTGAGACTCCACCGAGCCTCCGCCGGCGCTCCGACCGTCCATCGCTGCCCGGCCGACACGTGCGCCCCCACACCTCGCCTACCCGGATTGGCAGGTAGTTCGCCCACCCGGATCGGCAGGGAGACCCGTCTGCTCTCAGGGGTTCTGGCGCCCGAAAGTACCTGCGCATCCGGGGTAGTCGTGATCCGTAGTCACCACGGTGCCCCAGCCGCGGGTCATCGCCATGCTGTCTGCATACAGATCCCATGAGCCCGGCTCGGAAAGAGCCGGGACGAGAAGGGAGCATCGCATGTCCAGGAAACTCGCACTGTTCGCGGCCCTCACCGTGGCCGCGCTCTCGGCCATCGCCGGACTCGTCCTGACCACCGGAGGCGAGGCGCAGGGTGCGGTCAAGGTTCGCCAGATCTACATGAGCGCCGTCGAATGGAAGGGCTCCGCGAGCGTTGCGAAGGAGGCGTTCCCCACACAGGCCCTGCCGAAGGGTGGTGGGTACGAGAAGTTCGCCCCCGGAAGCGAGGAGCTGAAGGGCGACCAGACCGTGTGGGCGGTCGAGACCTACCGCTTCGACACTGCCCTCGTCGCCGCCTGCGTCGGTGAGCGGGTCGTTCTGAACATCTTCGGCGTCAACTCCGCATTCCACGACATCAACATCCCCGACTTCCGCAAGAGCTTCCGCGTGAAGCGCGGGGTGCTTTCCCGGGTCGCGTTCAAGGTCAAGAAGCCCGGTCTCTACCCGATCATCTGCATCACCCACCAGCCGTCGCATAGCGCCGACCTCCTGGTCTCTTCATGCTCGTAGGGCGACGCATCCGATGGGCGGGCGCAGCGCTCGCCATGGCTGTAGCGGCCGCGGCGGGGCTTGCAGCGATCGCGGCCTCGCCCGGTGACAGCGCGACGTCGGGCAGAGTCGTCACTCTCGCCCTCAGCGAGTGGAAGCTCACACCGACTCGCGTGACCGTGCGGCCCGGACGGGTCGCCTTCGTCGTCCGAAACGACGGCACCATGGTTCACGAGCTCGTCGTGCTTCGAAGCACACGTCACCATCACAGCGTCCCCGTCAAGGGTGGCAGGGCGGTCGAGAAGGGGCGTGTGGGCGTGATTCGCAACATCCCCGTCGGCGGCTCGAAGCGGCTCACGCTCAAGCTGAAGGCCGGGAAGTACGTGCTGATCTGCAACATCCTCGGGCACTACCAGGCGGGGCAGTTCGCGGCGCTGCGCGTGCGTTGACACTCGAGAGACGTAGATGGTCGGTCGGCACACGCCGATCGACCATCTCTCTCCGGCGCGGGCTCGAGCTCCCGTTCGACGACGCAGTCGAGCTGGCTCTCGGCACGACGACGGGTGGTTGACCCTCCAGCGACTGGCTCAGGTCGGCAGAGACGGCCTATGATCGACCGACCGCGGGCTTCTCGAAGGGACTCGACCCGCGCGTCGGCCTCATGACGCACGAATCGCCCAGTGCCGCAGTAACGAGCTCCGGCCGGGAGCTTCCGACCGGTGTCGTCACGTTCCTCTTCAGCGACATCCAGGGCAGCACGCGGATGCTCGAGGAGCATCGGGCGCAGGCCGGTGTCGCCTTCGCGCGTCACCACGAGCTCGTTCAGGACGCGATCGAGGAGCGGTCAGGGGTCGTCTTCGAGACGATCGGCGATGCGGTCTATGGAGCGTTCACCCGGCCCGCCGACGCTGTCGATGCGGCCGTCTCGATCCACCGCGCGCTCGACGCGGAGGGCTGGGGCGCCATCGGCGAGCTGCAGGTTCGGATCGCCGTTCACACCGGGGCCGTCGAGGCCCGCGGGGCGCACTACTTCGGGCCCGCGCTCTTCGAGTGCGCACGGCTGCAGTCCCTGGCCCACGGCGGACAGACGCTCGCATCGGCCGCGACGGCCGCGCTCGCGGCGAAGGACGTCGCCGACGGTGTCGAGCTTCGCGCGCTCGGGACGCACCGCCTCAAGGATCTCGACGAGCCCATGGACGTCTTCCAGGTCGACGCGCCCGGCCTGCATGCTCGCTTCCCGCCGCTGCGCGCCTCGACCGAGGTGCAGTCGAACCTTCCGACCGAGACGACGGCGTTCATCGGCCGCGAGCCGGATCTCGAGAGCATCGGCGAGCTGCTGTCTCGAGGCCGGCTGGTGACGCTCGTCGGCGCGGGGGGCTCCGGCAAGACGCGGCTGGCCGAGGAAGCAGGCGCCCGCCAGCTCTACGCCTATCCCGACGGTGTCTGGATCGCCGAGCTCGCACCGGTCATGGAGCCCCAGTTCGTCGTCTCGGCCGTTGCCGAGATGTGGGGGTTGCGGGCGGGCGAGGGAAGCAGTCTCGAGGAGGTGGTCGCGCGCTTCCTGTCCTCCCGCCGCCTGTTGCTGATCGTCGACAACTGCGAGCACCTGCTCGACGCCGTGGTCGCCCTCGTCGACCGGGTGCTCGGCGCGGCTCCGGACGTGCGGCTGCTCGCGACCTCGCGCGAGTCACTCGGCGTGCCGGGCGAGGTCGTCTACCGGGTCCCGTCGCTTCCGCTCCCGGAGGATCGCGAGCACGCCGCCGAGTCCGACTCGGTCCGTCTCTTCCTCGACCGCGCTCGCCTGGTTCGCCACGACTTCTCGCCTTCCCCGGACGAGCTGGACGCCGTCGTGCGCGTCTGCCGCCGGCTGGACGGGATGCCGCTCGGCCTCGAGCTCGCCGCCTCGCGCCTGCGGACGCTGTCCCCGACCGAGCTCGCCGACCGCCTCGAGGACTCGTTCCGCATCCTCACCGGGGGCGCCAGGACGGCGCTGCCACGCCAGCGCACGCTCGAGGCGACGATCGACTGGTCGCACGAGCTCCTCTCCGAGCCCGAGCGCGCACTGTTCCGCCGGCTCTCGGTGTTCGCCGGCGGGTTCGACCTCCCGGCCGTCGAAGCCGTGTGCGCCGGAGATGCGGTCGCCGATGTCGACGTGCTCGACCTCCTCGACTCGCTCGTCGACAAGTCTCTCGCGCTCGCAGCGCACGGGGCGTCATCCCGGTTCCGCATGCTCGAGCCGATCCGCCAGTACGCAGCCGCGCGACTCGTCGAGGCGGGCGAGCTCGACGACGTCCGCCTCTCGCACGCGCGGCACTTCGCGTCGGTCGTGGCGGAAGCGGCTCCGCATACGCGCGGTCCCGAGCAGATGGCATGGGAGCGCCGCCTCGACCTCGACCACGACAACGTCCGCGCCGCGTTCCACTCGCTGCTCGAGCTGGGCGATCTCGACCGGTATCTCGACATGGGGTTCGACCTCTTCATCTACTGGATGCACCTCGGGATGCACGTCGAAGGGATCGACACGCTGCTCGCAGGCCTCCGGCGGGCCACGGACGAGACGGATCCCACCCGGCGGCTGAAGGCCTGGTTCGTCGCGGCCGGGCTGGGCGCCGAGATCACGGACCCGCGCTCGATCGAGCATGCGCGGGAGGGCCTCGCCCTCGCGATGACGATGGACGACCCGAACGCCGTCGGCCGCATGGAGCTCCAGCTCGGCGCGTCGATCCGTCACTCGACCACCGATCCCGAGTACCTCGAGCATCTCGAGGAGGGGCGGAGGCTGCTCGGAGCGCACCCTGAGCCCTTCTGGTGGGAGCCGGAGTGGGAGCGAGGGCTGCTCAACCTCGTCTACGCCGCTTACTTCCCGGCGGAGGACGAGCGCATCCTCGAGCACGTCGAGGTTGCGCTCGAGATCTTCGAGCGGACGGGTGATCAGGCGCTGCTCGCGGCCACGCTCGGAGACAGTGCCGGTCTGTGGGGCCAGGTCGACGAGGAGTGGATCATGGGCAACCTGACCCGCTCGGTCGAGATCCTGGGCGGATTGAAGGTGCCCTACTGGCACGGGCACGCACTCCAGACGCTGGGCACGATCCTCGAGACCAACGGCGATCACGCCGAAGCGGCCGGGTACCTGGCCGAGGCGGCCGGTCATCTCGAGGACATGGGCGACATGAACTGCTGGGCCAACTCGAGCCGGCGCCTGGCGACCGCGGAGGCTGCGCTCGGATCTCCGGACGTGGCGAGAGAGCGCCTCGTCGCCGTGATCGAGGCGATGCCGATCCTCCCGATGAAGGAGATCCACACGCCACGGACCCTCGATGCTGCCGCCGAGGTTCTGCTGGCGGCCGGCCTCGTCGACAGCGCAGCCTTCGCTCTCGGGCGGGCCGAGGCGATGGAGCTCCCCATGCCGACGATCTTCCCGCGCGAAACCAGGCACGCGGCCGTCCGCACGGAGATCGAGAAGCGCCTCGGTGCCGGTGAGGCCGAGCGCCTGCGGGCCGAGGGTGCCGCGGCGACCGCTGACGACGCGCTCCGGCAGGTCCGCAGCTGGCTCCGCGGCCGCTAGGGCGCCGACACCGGCGGAGTCGACTCCACCCGACACTCGAGGGCACTGGTGCCCCGCTCCTCTTCGCGGGGCCGATCAGCGCGGGCGCGGAGCAGCTCGACAGCGGTATGGCGCCTGGTGGCATCGGGGAGGCCCGCCTGAGCGAGCCTCCCCACTGACCGTGTCCCTCGTTGTGGTCGCCCTAGTGCGCTCCGGGCACTCTCACGTCGACCCACACGAGGCGGTGATCCGAGCTCGGGAACGGGAAGGTCCCGACCATCGGGAACAGTGGATCGGTGTTGAGGGGCCAGAACACACCTGCGTCGACGATCTGCAGGTTCTTCCTCGGAAGCACGTAGTCCGCACGGAGGTTGCCGGGGGCGAAGTCCGAGAAGTCCGCGGTGTCGAACGCGGGATCGCTGAGGTGTGTCGCGTTCGCACCCCCCTGCAAGGCCGACTGCTGAGCTGCACCCTCGCTGCTCGGCGTCACCTTCGTGTTGACGAGCGGGTGCTCGATGAGCTGCTGGATGGCACCGGGGATGCTGTCGCCGTCGAGCGGGTCCGAGTTCTGGTCGCCTGCGACCACGAACATCGCGCCTGGCCTCAATCCGCCGAAGGTGCCCTCGTCGTCGTAGATGTAGCGGCTGCGGGAGGGCAGCACGTAGTCGGACCAAAAGCGGATCTCGTCGAAGTTCCGCGTGCCGTTGCGATCCTCCGGCCCATCGAAGACGGGGGGTGTCGGGTGGCTCACGAGGAAGTGCACGACCTTGCCGTCGATGCCGATCGGAACGTCCCAGTGGCTCTTGGACGAGAGACGGAAGACGTCGAGCTCGGCGGGCGAGTACCAGTCAGCGGGATCCGTCGTGCTCGGATCGTCGGGCAGGAGCGCACCGGGCATGTCCTTCCACAGGAAGTGCTGGAACGTCCGGATGCTCGCTTCGTCGATCGGATACCGGGAGTAGACGGCCATCCCGTACTGGCCGGGGAAGAACCCGAACCCGAACGCGTCGTCCGGGCCTCCGACAGACCCGTTGTTGTTGAGGTCGAAGCCGGAGGGAATGCCGGTGTTCGACGGTGCCACGAAGTAGTAGTCGTAGTCGACCGGCTGCGCCCCGTTCTGCGACACCGAGAGATAGTTGTCCTGGAACAGTTCCGCGGCGACGCCGCCGGCGTCGTAGTCGAACTCGTTGATGAGCAGCACATCGGGCCGAGTCCGCTGGATGATCTCCGCCACGGTCTTGGCCTGAGTGTTGTTCGGCGTCGAGAGATCGCTGACGAGGTTGCCCGCGTTGAAGCGGTTGAGCGAGGCGTTGAAGGTCGCAAAGCGGACGACGTCGGGCGATGTGCTCGGAGAAGCGCCCGCGGACGCGGCCAGGACGACCGCCGTGACGGAGAGCGTCGACGCCATCAGGATTGCGGCTAGGCGGCGACGGAGCCGGGCGAGTGACGCTCCGCCTCGGGTCGGGATCCGGTCATCAGTTCTCATCTCTCACTCTCCTCTCGAGGCGTCGATCGGCTGTGCGGCGGCAACTTCGCGGAAGCGGTGCAGGCCCTTCGCGGGCGGCAGCGCGCTCGTTGCAGGTCATCTGAATCGCCTCCCCTCTCGCTCCTCAACTGGTCGCGAGTCGATTCGCCAGCGTCCCCGACCGTAACGCACCCCAAGCTCGCGTGCGTCGATCGAGATGTCAGGAGAGGTCTTGACTCTCGGCCTGTGGCTCTTGCTCGTCTGGCTGGCGCTGTTGCTCCTTGAGGGG
>JBFFGH010000031.1:0-18821 GCA_041557575.1 Gaiellaceae bacterium | reverse complement strand
GTCGGCCGGCTCGGGCTCTTCCGCTACGAGGTTCGCCGGTGGCACGAGGGCGTGATCCCCGACATCGCCGAGGCCGTCGAGAGCCCCGCCCGCCTCACCCGGGATCCCGACACCGCTCGGAGGGTGCTCGATCTCGTGCCCCGGGCTCCCGCGCCGGTCTGGGGGCGCGACGAGCTCGGCACGGGTGAGATGTGGAACTCGAACTCCCTGATCTCGTGGCTCCTCGCGCGCGCCGCGCTCGACGTCGACTCGATCGCTCTCCCGCGCGGCGGGCGGGCACCGGGCTGGCGGGCCGGCATCGTCGCCGCGCGGCGAGCCGCGGCCGAGCTCGGCCCCGGCTAGACGCCCGCTCGCAGCTGCGAGCGGTGTTCTGGTCAATGCGACCAGAACACTGTGCTAAGGTAACAGTCGTAATGACAAGAACAGGTGAGAGCGCGCCGCCGGACTACGACCCGTCCCACTTCCCCGCCTTCGCGGTGACCGTGGACGTCGTGATCCTCACGATGTCCGACGGCCGGCTGCACGTGCTGCTCGTCCGCCGCGGCGTCGAGCCGTTCCAGGGGATGTGGGCGATCCCGGGCGGCTTCAAGCGGCCCGACGAGACGCTCGACGAGGCGGCGGAGCGCGAGCTCCGCGAGGAGACGAGCGTCGAGAGCGCCGGCGTCCTCCGGCAGTTCGGCGCCTACGGCGATCCCGGGCGCGACCCGCGAACGAACGTCGTGACGGTGGCCTACCTCGCCGTCCTGCCTGCCCTCGAGCGCGTCGTCGCGGGGAGCGACGCCGCGAGCGCGGCACTCGTCCCGGTCGCGGACGTCCTCGAGGGCGAGCTCGAGCTCGCGTTCGACCACCGGCGGATCGTGAGCGACGCCGTCGAGCGGGCCCGGGTCGACGTGGAGCTTCACGGGGCGGCGACGGCGTTCGTCGGCGAGACGTTCACCCTCGCCGAGCTGCGGGCGGTGTACGAGGCGGTCTGGGGCGTGCGCCTCGACGGCGCCAACATCCGGAGGAGCCTGCTCGCAGAGGACGGATGGGTGATCGCAACCGGGCAGCGGGCGCTGCCGGGCTCGTCGGGCGGCAAGCCCGCCGAGCTCTACCGCGCGGGGCCGATGTGGAAGCACGGGAGCCCGGTCCGGTATCAGCCGGGTCAGAGAAGGAGAGGAGTCACATGAGAGCAGTGGTGTTCGACCACTACGGGCCGCCGGAGGTGCTCCGCGTCGAGGACGTCGAACGTCCGGTACCGAAGGACGACGAGGTCCTCGTGCAGGTGCACGCGACGACGGTCAACCGAACGGACTGCGGCTGGCGAAAGGCGGAGCCGTTCTTCGCGCGCGCCTTCACCGGCCTCCTGCGACCGAAGCACAGGACTCCCGGCATGGAGTTCGCGGGCGTCGTCGAGGCCGTCGGCTCGGCGGTGACCGAGCTCGCCGTCGGCGACGAGGTCTTCGGCGTCAAGGGCTTCGGCGCCAACGCGGAGTACACCGTCGCCAAGGCGGCAGGCTCGATCGCGCACAAGCCGGGCTCGATGACGTTCGAGGAGGCGGCGGCAGTCTGCGACGGCGCGTGCATCGCGCGCGCGTGCCTGCAGAAAACGGATCTCGCGGAGGGGAAGCGCATCGTCGTCTACGGCGCCTCCGGCTCCATCGGGACCGCCGCGGTGCAGATCGCCAAGCACGCGGGCGCACACGTGACCGCGGTGTGCAACACGAAGAACGTCGAGCTCGTCCGCTCGCTCGGCGCGGACGAGGTGATCGACTACACGCAGGAGGACTTCACGAAGAACGGGCAGGTGTACGACGCGATCTTCGACTCGGTCGGCAAGCACTCGTTCCGGCGCTGCCGCCACTCGCTGAAGCCGGGCGGGGTGTTCATCGAGACCGACCTGGGCTTCGGCTGGCACGTCCCGCCGCTCGCCCTCGCGACCCGCTGGGTCGGCAGCAAGAGGGTGACGCTGCCGGTGCCGAAGTACTCGCGGGACGACGTGCTCTTCCTCAAGGGCCTCATCGACGCGGGCGAGTACCGGGCGGTCATCGACCGCACGTACCCTCTCGAGCAGGTCGTCGAGGCGACGACCTACGTGGAGACGGGCCAGAAGACCGGCAACGTCGTCCTGACCCTGAACGGGGCGACACGGTGAAGGCCGCCGTTCGGGAGCGGTACGGACCACCGGCACGGGTCGTCGAGATCCGGGAGATCGAGGAGCCGACACCCGCCGCCGCCGAGGTGCTCGTTCGCGTGCGTGCGGCGTCGGTCAACATCTCGGACTGGTACGGGGTCGTCGGCAGGCCACGGGCCGCCCGCGTCTCGACGGGCCTCTTGCGGCCGAAGGAGACGAGGCTCGGCGTCGACTACGCGGGGGTCGTCGAGGCGGTCGGCGAGGACGTCACGGAGTTCCGGCCCGGCGACGAGGTGTTCGGAGGGCGCACGGGCGCCTACGCGGAGCACATCGTGGTCAAGGCGGATCGCGCCATCGCGAAGAAGCCCGCGAACGTGTCCTTCGAGATCGCCGCTGCCGTTCCCGTCGCCGCGGCCACCGCGCTCCAGGCCCTGCGCGACAAGGGTGGCCTGAAGCCGGGGCAGAGAGTCCTGGTCCACGGCGCTTCGGGAGGTGTCGGCACGTACACCGTGCAGATCGCGAAGGCGCTCGGCGCCACCGTGACGGCCGTGTGCAGCACGCCCAACGTCGAGATCGCGCGCTCGCTCGGCGCGGACAGGGTCGTCGACTACACGGTGGAGGACTGCACGAAGGGCGACGAGCGCTACGACGTCGTCATCGACATCGCCGGGACACGGCCCTTCTCGCAGCTCCGACGCGTGCTCGAGCCCAGGGCCAGGGTCGTCCTCGTCGGGGGCCCGCGGGACAAGCGTGCGCTCGGGCCGCTGGGGCACATCGCCCGGTCGCTCGCCACGTCCCTCCTCGCGAGCCAGAAGGCAGTGTTCTTCGTCGCGCAGTTGAGCAAGGCGGACATGGAGGCGCTGCGCGAGCTCCTGGAGACGGGGCAGATGACGTCGGTCGTCGACAGCTCGTTCTCCCTCGACGACGTCGCCCGGGCGCTGGAGCACATGGGCACGGGGCACCCACGCGGCAAGATCGTCGTCACCGTGTGAGACGGGCGCCGTCCACCCTTCGTCGACGACGCCCGGCGACGCGACGGCCCAACTCCGTAGTAACCCGGACGTCGATGGGTGCACATCCCGATGGCGCCTCCGCGGCCGGGCGCGATCCTCCGAGTGAGCTCCCGAAGGAGGGAAGGGCGATGACGGTCCAGGCCCCCGAGAGGAAGGAGCCGACGAGGACGGGCGTCTCGCCGGCGAAGCGGACGGTGGACGTTCGCGGATTGACGATCACGACGGCGATCGTGAGCGCGGTTGGCGACGCACTCACCGAGCTGCAGACGAACGACGAGCTCGATGTTCTCACCGACCGCTTTCCGGCGATCGTGCCCGACCTCGAGGCATGGTGCCGGGCGAGCGGCCACCAGTACGTCGGCCTGGAGGAGGAAGGCGAGAGCTGGCGCATCGGCCTGCGCAAGGGAGCGCCGCGACGCAACGACCAGCGGGTGGCCGTGGTCGTGTCCGACGACGGCCTCGAGGAGCTCTTGTCCCCGCTCGGGTTCGCGCTGGCAGCGGCTCAGGGCGGTGCGAACGTCGCTCTCTTCATACAGGGCCCCGCGGTGCATGTGCTGGCACCTGCCTTCCAGGCGAGGCTCAGCGGCTTCGCCCGACCGTTCAGCCGCTTCGCGCGCCGAGGAATGGAGAAGACGGGACACGTGGCGCCGACCGAGAAGCTCCGACAGCTCCAGGCGCTCGGCGCCCGTCTCTACGCGTGCGGGCCGTCGCTCGAGCACTTCAAGGTCGATGCGACGAGGCTCGCCTTCGAGGACGTGGTCGTGTGCGAGTACCTCACGTTCATGGAAGTGATGCAGCAGGCGGACGTTCAGCTCTACGCCTGACTCGCCCCCCTCGTGGCGAGGTGGCCGTCACTGTCGGCGCGCGCCGGCAGCCTCGCCGGGTGCCGGTCGCGCGGCGCAACCTCTTCGCCGAGAAGCTCCGGCTGCTCATGTCCATCGGAGGCGTCGCGTTCGCGGTGCTGCTCATCCTTCTCGTCACGAGCCTCTATCGAGGCTGGAGCGAGGCAGGCGGCTTCTTCGAGCAGCTTCCGGGTGACGTGTGGCTCGCGCAGGCCGGGACGAGCGACCCGCTCCGCACGACCTCGTTCCTCCCCTCGGACAAGCTCGCCGAGGTCGGGTCCGTGCCGGGCGTCAGCGGGGTCGTCCCCGTCTACGCCCGCCGCGTCGCTCTCGAGCCACAGAACACCGACCTCAACGTCTACTTCCTGGCCCTCGCCGTGCCCGCGGGCGCGGCGGTGCCGGGGACGGCGGAGCGCTTCCTCCCCCGCCGCGGCGCGATCGTCGTCGACAGCGTGCTTGCGCGCGAGGCGGGGGTCGGAGTGGGTGACACGCTGGACGTCCTCGGGCGCCGCCTCGTCGTCGAGCGCATCGAGCCGGGCGGCAACCCGGTCTTCGAGATCGCCTTCATGAACGGGGCCGACGCCCGTGAGCTCCTGGCGATCCCGGGCTACGTCAGCTTCTTCCTGCTCGCCACCGACCCGGGCGCCGACGGAGAGCGCGTCGCGCGCGATGCGGTCGCGGCCGTCCCCGGCAGCGAGTCGCACACGGCCGCGGACTTCGCCGCTGCCACGCGCAACCTCGTCGAGCAGGGGTTCCTGCCGGTGGTGGGCGCCCTCGTGGGGATCGGGTTCGCGATCGGCGGCGCCGTGATCGCGCTCACCATCTACACGGCGACGATCGAGCGGGCCCGCGACTTCGGCGTCCTCAAGGCGATCGGAGCGGACGACCGCTTCGTGTACCGCATCGTCGTGGAGCAGAGCCTCGGCGTCGGCGTCGTCGGAGCCGCTCTCGGCATCGTCCTCTCGGCGTTCGCAGCCACGCTGATCCGGCAGCGCGTGCCGGAGTTCGTCACCGACCTGCAGCCGCTCGACGCGACGGGCGTGTTCGCGATCGCGGTGGCCGTGTCGGCGCTGGCGGCTCTCGTCCCCGTGCGTCGGATCAGCCGCATCGACCCGGCGATGGTGTTCCGCGCATGAGCGGTCGCCACCCCCTGCTCGAGGCGGAGGGGCTTGTCCGGGTCTTCGGAAGCGGACGCACCGCGGTTCGCGCCGTCGACGGCGTCGACCTCACCGCGGACCTCGGGGAGATCACCCTCGTCATGGGGCCCTCGGGCTCGGGGAAGACGACCCTCCTCACCATGCTCGGCGGCCTCCTCCACCCCACCGAGGGGCGCATCCGGGTGGGCGACGTCGAGGTGACGCGGCTCGGCACGCCCGAGCTCGCCCGCTTCCGCCGCTCGACCGTGGGCTTCGTCTTCCAGACCTTCAACCTCCTCGAGACGCTGAGCGCGCGGGAGAACGTCGAGGTCGCGCTGAACGTCGCCGGCGTCACGGGCCGCGCAGCGCACGACCGGGCCACCGAGCTCCTCGACGCCGCCGGCCTCGGCGACCGCCTCGACTTCCGCGCGCGCGACCTCTCCGGCGGCGAGAAGCAGCGCGTGTCGATCGCGCGGGCCCTCGCCAACCGCCCGCGGCTCCTGCTCGGCGACGAGCCCACGGCGAACCTCGACTCCAGGCACGGCCAGGACGTCATGGAGCTCCTCCGCCACCTCGCCCGCGAGCAGGGCTGCGGCGTCGTGGCCGTCTCGCACGACCCGCGGCTGCAGGGCATCGCCGACCGCGTCCTCTGGCTCGAGGACGGGCGGATCCGGCTGGACGGCGCGGCGAACGAACGAGGACGAGCCGAGCTCGAGCCCGCTCAGCCTGCGAGCGCGCCCGCGTAGATCTGCCAGGCGAGGGCGCTCTTCGCGGTGAGGCTGAGGACGACGTACCCCCACTCGCCGAACACGTAGCTCCGCCACGGGCCGATCCCGCGGTACTGCAGCCACATGTTGAGGGCGAAGGAGTTGAAGAAGAGGAAGAGCGAGACGAAGATGCCCCACACGAAGCCGGGCACGCTGCCGTCCACCTCGGCTCCGACGAGGGAGACGCCGATCACGATCCACGGCACGGCCCCGACGAGGCAGCCGAGCCAGAACGGCAGCCAGTCGAGAGGCTCCCGGCCGAGGTTCGAGCGCTCCATGAGGAGCCCGAACAGGATCATCGCCGCGTTCGCGCCCGCGACCGCGATCAGCGCGCGGAGGTCGGTGACGCCCGCGAACGTCGCGATGAGGACGACCATCAGCGAGGCGCTGAACGAGTACTCGATCCAGCGTGCGTAGTTGATCCCCCGCCCCAGGTTCCGCTCGTACCAGGAGACGATTCCCGGCGACGCGACGAGCAGGTGATCCACCGCGGCCATGAGCAGGAAGGCCGCCACGCACCAGCGGACGGGGAGGTCGAAGAGCGTCTCCGGCGACTTCAGGGCAGTCCCGGGCGGGCCGTCCGCCCACTGCGCGGTGATCGGGATCGCGAGGGCGGCCCCGAGGACGACGACGAGGATCGCCTGGCCGCCGTGGATCACGGCGAGAGCGAGGTTGGCGGCGCGAAGTCTGGGCATCGTGGCAGTGGCGGCGGGAAGGAGACAGGCTATCGTCGGGATGCCGTCGGCGCGAAGCGGTAGTGGGAGACGCCCCACTCCGTTCCCCCGCGGTAGCCCCACGTCTCCGCGACGGCCTGGAAGAAGACGCGCCACCTGCGCAGGTGCCGAGAGGACTCGGAGGCCCCGTAGCGCGCGGCGAGAACCCGGAGCAGCTCGTCGTGGTGAGCGTCGAGCCGCTCGAGCCAGGCCTCGGCCGTCCGGCGGTAGTGGCCGCCGTCGAGCCGCCAGTCGTCCTCGAGTCGCAGCTCGTCCACGAGCGAGGGCAGGAGCGCGTGCGAGGGCATCGTCCCGCCGGTGAAGAAGGTGCGGGCGAGCCACCCCGACTCGTAGGGGTAGGCGAACGCGCGGTGGGAGAAGACGTGGACGAACAGTCGCCCGTCTGGCCCTAGCCACGAGGCGATGCGAGCGAGGAGCGCCGGGTAGTTGCGCACGTGCTCGAGCATCTCGACGCTCAGGATGCGGTCGAAGCGCCGGCCCGGGTCGAAGTGGTTCACGTCGGCCGTGACGACGTCGACGCCGGCAAGGCCCCTCCGCAGCGACTCCGCCTCGATCGCCTCGCGCTGCAGCCGCGAGTTGGAGACCGCGAGGACGCGGGCGCGGGGGTAGCGCTCGGCGAGCCAGAACGTCAGCGAGCCCCAGCCGCAGCCGAGGTCGAGGATGTCCATGCCGTCCTCCACCTGCGCCCGCTCGCAGCTGAGCTCGAGCATCGCGTCCTCGGCCTCTGCCAGGGTCTCGCGACCGCTCGGCCAGTAGCAGCACGAGTACTTGAGGCGAGGGCCGAGTACGAGACGGAAGAGGTCGGCCGGAACCTCGTAGTGCTGCTCGTTCGCCGCGACGACGTGCTCGGCGATCGCCCGGCGCCGGAGGTCGGAGACGAACGCGCTCTGGCGAGCCTCACCACCGCGTCGCTCGCGGGCGAGCCTACGAGCGCAGTTGAGCCTGACGCCGCGCCTGACGACGGAGTCCGGAGCGTGCTCGATCAGCAGGTCGACGGGCCCGATCGTCACATCGTCGCCTCCATCAGGCAGGATTGCAGCCCGTGCCGGACGAGTGCTCCCATCTCGACGCGATCGCCGTCACCGAGCTTCCGCCAGAACCGCTCGTGTGCGAGGAGTGCTCGAAGATCGGAGGCACGTGGGTGCACCTCCGGATGTGCCTCGTCTGCGGGAAGATCGGCTGCTGCGACAACTCGCCGAACCGACATGCGACGGCTCACTTCCGCGAGACGGGGCATCCGCTGATCCGATCGGCGGAGCCCGGCGAGTCGTGGTCGTGGTGCTACGTGGACGACGTGGCATTCCTCGACGAGGAGTGACGACGCGGAGCCACTAGTCTCCCCCGCGATGACGACTCACGAGATCGTCCCGGGCATCGAGGGGTCGGCGCTCGCACTCTCCGAGGTCCTCCTCGCAGGTGGAGAGACCAGCTCGATCGGGAGCCCGGAGCACGACTCTCTCGTGTACGTCTTCGCCGGCTCGGGCGTCCTGGCGGCGAACGGGGCGACGTGGCCCGTGGCCTCGGGCGCCGCAGGGCTGATCCTGGCGGGGGAGGAGGGGCAGCTCGAGGCCGTCGAGGGCGAGGTCGCGGCGCTCGTGGCGACCGTGGGCCCGGATGCGGACCGGCATGCCCCGATCGGTGCCCGGGGAACCGTCGTCCGCCTGAACCACTCGGGCTCGGAGCAGGCGACGGGCTCACGCTCCTACCAGGTTCTCCTCGGGCCGCACAACGGCTCGACCCGAGCCACGCTCTTCGCGGGGTACATCCCGCCGGGCAAGGGGCCCTGGCACTACCACCTGTACGACGAGATCGTCTGGGTTCCCGAGGGGCCGGGCCGGCTGCACGTCGGGGAGGAGACCGAGGAGCTCGCTCCCGGCTCCGCCTTCCGGCTGCGGCCGCGGCAGGTGCACGTCGTCGAGAACCCGAGCGCCGACCGCGAGATGACGATCATCGGCGTCTTCACTCCCGCGGGCAGCCCGTCTGCCGCCTACCTGGCGCCCGACGTCGCGGCCGAGTACCGATTCGCCGGGTAGCGGTGGCACTCTCGATCCCTCTCGTGTGGGCCGACGAGCATCGGCTCCACGACCCCTCGAGCGCCGTCTGGCTCGGTGTCCCGATCCCGAACGACGAGACTCCCGAGCGCGCCGGGGCGATCCGCGCCGCGCTCGAGGAGGCGGGGGCGGAGCTCGTCACCGCGGTCGAGCACCCCGACGATGCGCTGCTCACCGTTCACGACGAGGGGCTCGTCGAGTTCCTCCGGAGCGCGTGGGAGGAGTGGACGGCAGCCGGGTACCCCGACGACCCGGGACAGGGAGACGTCGTCGGCTACATCTTCCCGACGCAGGGCTTCCTCGCCGGCTTCGAGCCGCGGGTGCCGGCCTCGCGTGCAGCCCGGACCGGGGCCTGGAGCTTCGACACGATGACCGTCGTCGGCCCGGGGACCTGGCGGGCCGCACGTGCCGCGGTCGACGCCGCCCTCACGGCGGCCGACCTCGTGCTCGAGGGAGCACACGCGGCCTACGCCTGCTGCCGGCCGCCGGGCCACCACGTGACCCGTTCCGCATTCGGCGGCTCCTGCTACCTGAACAGCGCGGCGGTCGCCGCTCAGCACCTGCGTGACCGCGGCTTCGAGCGCATCGCCGTCCTCGATGTCGACGCGCACCACGGAAACGGCGCGCAGGCGATCTTCCGGGACCGCGACGACGTCCTGACCGGCTCCGTGCACGTCGATCCGGCCCACGGCTGGTTCCCCCACTTCCTCGGCTTCGAGGAGGAGAGCGGGCCGACGAACCTCAACGTGCCGCTCGCACCCGGCACGGGAGACGAGCACTGGCTCGAGGGCGTCGACAGGCTCGCCGAGGCCACGCGCCGGCACGGGAGCGGCGCTCTCGTCGTCCCGCTCGGCGTGGACGCGGCGGGCGGCGACCCGAACGCGCCCCTCGCGGTCACCGAGGCGGGGTTCCGGGAGGCCGGCCGCCGGCTCGGCGCGCTCGGGCTCCCCACGGTCCTCGTCCAGGAGGGGGGCTACGTCCTCGACACGATCGGACCGCTCGTTCGCGCGACGCTCGAGGGCTTCGAGGAGGCGCGCTAGCCCCAGGGCGGCGCCGCGACGTAGATCCTCGCGCGGAGCCCGCGCAGCGAGTCGACGAACGCGCCGTCCTTCACCTTCAGCACTCGCTTCCCGCCGAACACGCGAACCGAGGCCGCCTTCAGGCCCGGCACGCGGATCCGCACCTTCGCGGGCTTCGTCCACGAGTTGACGGCGATCACGTAGGTCGCCCCGTTCGACCGGCGAGCGCCAGCCCGCACCGGCGAGTCCTCAGGGGTCACGAATGCCTCGACGTCGTCGCCGAGGAGGGCGGGCGCGAGCGATGCGATCTCGCTCGACAGCCGCTTGACCTCGGCGGCGACCGGGTCCGACCACACGCCCGGGAACCAGCCGATCCCACGGGCGCCACCCGCAATGGCCAGCCAGGTCTCCGCACGGACGAGCGCGGGGCTCGGGTCGAGACCGGCGCAGAACTCCATCGGCCCGGCCTCGATCCACTGGTAGGTCGGCTTGCCCTTCGCGAGCACGACGAGCTCACGCTGTGCCTCGAAGACCGCCTGCAGCGTCACGCGGCGGCACCACGTCTGGAGCGGGTAGAGGTTGAAGCCGACCATCTCCGACCGCGCGATCATCCCCGGGTACATGTCCCGGCCCTGCGGGAGCGGGGCCGAGGCCGAGAAGAAGTGGTTGGTGAGCGTGAGGAAGGTCGGTCGCTTGCTGACCTTCGAGGGCGGGAGCACGGGCAGGTCCTCGACGCGGGCGACCACGGCGTCTGCCTCGTCGACGTGGTGGAAGCCGATCACCCCGGGACCGTCCCGGCGACTCCCCACCGGCGTGATGGAGAGGGCCCTCCCCTGCAGCTTCGCGATCTGCTCCTGGGGGCTCGCACAGCTCCCCATGAAGACGTTGATCCCGGCGGCGAGGGCCAGGTCGAAGGCCCACGGGCACTGCGCCCAGACCATGCGCGGGAAGAGCAGCTGCCCCGTGACCGCGAGCCCCCGGGGCGTGACGCCTGCCCCGACCCAGGGCGGCAACGGCTTCGTGGTCAGTGCACCCCCCACCTCCACGCGCTCCCGTTTCGTGCGCGCGATCACCCGAAACCGGTACTCGCGGCGCGGCTCGAGCGACGCGAGGCCGGACTTGCCGACGCGGTCCGGGCCAGAGGCCGAACGACGCGACCATGCCCCGTAGGCGTCCGTCGGCCCGTACTCGACGACGACCGATGCGGGCTCCGAGACCTGCCAGCGCACCGTCGCGGAGAACGGCCCCGCCTCGACGCCCGTCACGGCGACGGAGAGGCCTGACCGAGCGGCGCCGGCCGAGCCGACGAGGAGCGCGGCGACGGAGGCGAGGACGACGAGCGAGACGGCACGCATCGCACTTCCATGGAAGCACGGAGCTGTTAGGCAGCCTTGAGGGACCTACGACCACTCATCGCGCGCGATCGCCCCCTCGCGAGCGTCCGCGGACGGTAGCGTTCGCCTCGTGAGCGCCATCGACACGAGGACCCTTCCCTGGAGCTGGTACACGGATCCCACCGTCCTCCGGCTCGAGCAGGAGCGGATCTTCCACCACGCCTGGCAGTACGTGGCCCGGAGGGACGAGATCTCTGACCCGGGCTCGTACCTCGCGACGGCGGCGGGTGAGATTCCGGTGGTGCTGACCCGCGACGAGAACGGCGAGCTTCGAGCCTTCCTCAACATCTGCCGGCATCGCGGCTCGCTCGTCTGCGAGGGGGCCGGGAAGCGCGCGACGCTCCAGTGCCCGTACCACGCCTGGACCTACGGGCTCGACGGCCGGCTCGTCGCCGCACCCCGCTTCTCTCGCGAAGGGGGGAACGACGCGTCGGATCTCGGGCTCGTGCCCATGCTCCTCGACACGTGGGGGCCGCTCGTCTTCGTGAACCCCGACCTCGACGCCGCGCCGCTGATCGATCACCTCGGCGACGTGCCCGAGCGGATCGCGGCAGCGGGCATCGATCTCGACGCGCTCCGGTTCCTCCAGCGCACGGAGTGGGAAGTGCAGGGAAACTGGAAGATCTCGGCCGAGAACTTCCTCGAGTGCTACCACTGCCCCGTCGCGCACCCGGGCTTCTCCGCGGCGATGGACGTGTCCCCCGAGGCCTACCTGCTCGAGGTGGAGGGCAACCGGATGTCCCAGCACGGGCCGCCTCGACAAGACCCCAGGGGCGGGTACGACCTGACGGGCGAGGTCGAGCGCGGGCAGTTCCACCTGCTCTTCCCCGGAACCGTGATCAACGTCATGCCGGGCCGCCCGAACTTCTCGATCGGAACGATCCTTCCGCTCGCGACCGACCTGACCTACCGGTTCCTCGACTACTTCGTGGCCGAGGACGCTGACCCGGCGTGGATCGAGGAGTCCCTCGAGTTCGACCGGCAGGTCGGCGCCGAGGACAGCCAGTTGATCGCACGGGTTCAGGCGGGCATCCGCTCGGGCCTCGTGCACGACGGCCGCCTGCTGCCCGAGTCGGAGCAGCTCGTCGCGCACTTCCAGTCGCTCGTGGTGAGCGCTCTCGCCTGACCCGCACGAGACGCACTGCACACGTCGGCAGCGCGCGCACGAAGCGCCGTCGGTACATGCGCCGCACGCGCCGCCGATGGGTTAACGTCCCCGCCGCATGCGGTTCCGCCTGACGCCCCGCACGAGCGAGTTCTACGCCCTGTTCGGAAAGGCCGCCGAGAACGCTCTCGCAAGCGCACGGCTCGTGGAGCGCCGGTTCCGCGACTACCCGAGCTCGGACGTCACGCAGGAGCAGGTGAAGGCGATCGAGACCGCCGGCGACGCGCACACGCGGGCGCTCATCACGCTCCTCAACACGCAGTACGTGACCCCGTTCGACCGCGAGGACATCTACCTCCTCGCGACGGAGATCGACGACGTCGTCGACTTCCTCGAGGAGGCGTCGGACCTCCTGGGCCTCTACGGGGTCGAGATGCCGACGCGGCACGCGGTCGAGCAGTGCGGGATCATCGTCCGGGCATGCGAGAAGCTCGCGTTCGCGTGCGACAACCTCAAGGGCTTCCGCGGCGTCCAGCAGGCGCTCGTCGATCTCAAGGCCCTCGAGGACGACGGTGACCGCGTCCTCCGCGACGCGCTCGCCTCGCTCTTCCGCGACGAAGCGATCGACCCGCTGATCGTCATCCGCTGGAAGGACATCTACGAGTCGCTGGAGCGTGCGCTCGACGCCTGTGAGACCGCGGCGAACGTGATCGCGAACATCGTCGTCAAGAACGCCTGAGGAGCCGTGGGCGTAGAGGATCTCACGCTCGCCGCGGTCGTGGCGGTCGCGCTCTTCTTCGACTTCACGAACGGCTTCCACGACACGGCCAACGCCGTCGCGACGAGCGTCTCGACGCGCGCCATGTCTCCGCGCACTGCGGTGCTCATGGCGTCGGTCCTCAACTTCGTCGGTGCATTCGTCTCGCTGAAGGTCGCCGCGACCGTGGCCAAGGGCATCGTCGATCCTGAGGCGGTCACGCTGGACGTCATCCTCGCCGGCCTCGTCGGGGCGATCACGTGGAACCTCCTGACCTGGCTCCTCGGGCTTCCGTCCAGCTCGAGCCATGCCCTCATCGGCGGCGTCATGGGCTCGGCGATCGCCGCATCCGGATGGGGCGTGGTCGACTGGAGCGGCGTGTGGGACAAGGTCGCGAAGCCGGGCGTCATGTCGCCGGTCATGGGCTTCGCGCTCGCGATGGCGCTCATGCTCGTCATCGCCTGGTTCATCCGGCGGCGCTCTCCGACCAAGGTGAACCGCATCTTCCGACGTGCCCAGGTCTTCTCCGGCGGCTTCGTCGCCTTCACGCACGGGACGAACGACGCGCAGAAGACGATGGGGATCATCGCCCTCGCGCTCATCGCGACCGGCCATCTCGACGCGGAGGAGTTCGACGTCCCCCTGTGGGTCATCGTCAGCGCGGCGACGGCAATGGCGCTCGGCACCTATGCGGGCGGCTGGAAGATCATCAAGACGATGGGCACGCGGATCGCGAAGCTCGACCCGCCTCAGGGCTTCGCCGCGCAGACCGCCTGCGCCGGGATCCTCTGGACGACCGCCCACTTCGGCTTCCCCGTGTCCACGACCCAGACGATCTCGGGCTGCGTGCTCGGGGCCGGGGCCAGCCGACGGCTCTCGGCAGTGCGTTGGGGGATCGCGGGCAACATCGTCGTGGCCTGGATGCTCACGCTCCCGGCGGCCGGGCTCGTGGGAGCGGCGATGGAGCTCATCACGAGACTGCCCGCGGGAGACGCCATCGTGTTCGTCCTCGCCGGGGCGATCGCCCTCGGTGCGTTCCTGGTGCGCCGCTACGACACGCGCCGGCTGCTGCCGGCGGCGGCACCCGCGCCCGGCGTAACCACCTGAAGGGGTCGTGCCGATACACAATGTCGGGATGACGACCGACGTCCTGACCGAGCCGTCCGACCGCCTCCTCAACCGCGAGCTGTCGGCGATCGACTTCCACGCGCGCGTGCTCGAGCTCGCGAGCGACGAGACGACGCCGCTTCTCGAGCGAGTGAAGTTCTGCTCGATCTTCTCGTCCAACATGGACGAGTTCTTCCAGGTGCGCGTCGCGGGCCTCCTCGAGCAGGCCGAGTCGGGGCTCACCGTGCGCTCGGCCGACGGCCTCACGCCGCAGCAGACCCTCGCCCGCATCCGCGAGCGGATGCTCGCGCTCGTCTCGCAGCAGTCGCAGACGTGGAAGAAGCGGCTTCGGCCCGCTCTCGCGGAGGAAGGGATCGTGGTCGGGGGGATCGAGGACTGCTCGGAGAAGGAGCTCCAGAAGCTCCGGAAGCACTTCGAGCGCGAGATCTACCCCATCCTGACGCCGCTCGCCGTCGGGCCCGGGCGCCCGTTCCCGTACATCTCGGACCTCTCGCTCTCGCTCGCCGTGTTCGTCGCCGACCCGGACACCGGGGAAGAGAGGTTCGCGCGCGTGAAGATCCCCGAAGGCCTTCCGCGGTTCGTCCGGATCGGGAAGCGGGAGCTGTTCGTCCCGCTCGAGCAGGTCATCGCGCACTTCCTGCCGTCGCTCTTCCCGGGAGCGACCATCATCGAGCGTGCCGTGTTCCGCGTGACCCGTGACGCGGACTTCGAGCTCTCCGACGATGCGAGCGACCTCCTCGAGGCCGTCGAGACAGAGCTCCGCAAGCGACGCTTCGGAGACGTCGTCCGCGTCGAGGTCAGCTCGTCGGCGTCCGAGGCGATGGTCGAGCGGCTCCAGGAAGGCCTCGGCGCCGACGAGACGCTCGTCTACCGCATCGACACGCTCCTCGACCTCGCCGAGCTGAAGGAGCTCGACGAGCTCGACCGGCCGGAGCTCAAGTTCCCCTCGTGGGTCCCGGTCGTGCCTCCCCGGTTCTTCCGGGCACAGGGCGAGGCCCCGCAGATCTTCGAAGAGATCCGGCGCGGCGACATCCTCGTGTACCAGCCGTACCAGTCCTTCCGCGCCAGCTTCGAGCTGTTCGCCCAGGCGGCCGTCCAGGATCCCGACGTGATCGCGATGAAGACCGCGGTCTACCGGACGAGCGACGACAGCGCGCTCGTCGGATCGCTCATCCAGGCGGCCGAGGAGGGGAAGCAGGCTGTCTGCCTCGTCGAGCTCAAAGCGCGATTCGACGAGCGACGCAACATCGAGTGGTCGCGAGCCCTGGAGAAGGCAGGCGTCCACGTCGCGTACGGCTTCCCGGACCTCAAGATCCACGCGAAGATGACCCTCGTCGTCCGCCGGGAGGGCAAGGAGCTCAAGCGGTACGCCCACATCGGCACCGGGAACTACCACGCGGCCACTGCCCGGCTGTACGAGGACTTCGGCGTCTTCACGGCTGACGAGGACATCGCCGCCGACGTCGCAGACCTCTTCAACTACATCACCGGCTTCGGTCGCCCGCAGCGCTTCAGGAAGCTCCTCGTGGCGCCGTTCACGCTGCGGAGCGGGCTCGTCGAAGAGATCCGGAGCGTCGCCGTCGCGGCCGCCGCCGGGGAGCGCGCGCGGATTCGCCTGAAGATGAACCACCTCGTCGACCCGTCGATCGTCGACGAGCTCTATGCGGCGTCCCGTGCGGGAGCGAGCGTCGACATCATCGCGCGCACGAGCTGCGCGCTCCGGCCGGGTGTCGAGGGGCTCTCGGAGAACATCCGCGTCCGCTCGATCGTCGGACGCTTCCTCGAGCACAGTCGCGTCTACCAGTTCGAGGCGGGCAACCGCCGCACGACGTACATCGGCAGCCCCGACCTCATGGCGAGGAACCTCGACCACCGCATCGAGATCCTCGTCCCCGTCGACAGCGCGCGTATCCAGCACGAGATCGACATCGCGCTCGACAGCGCGCTCGCCGACGACACGAACTCCTGGCTCCTCGGGCCCGACGGCGAGTGGACGAGGGTCACGACGTCCGACCGGCCGCACTCGCATCAGGCGGCGATGGCGCGGCGGGCAGCCAAGCGCGCCCGGCGAAGAGCGCGCGAGCAGCGCGCCCTCTGATCAGGCGACGGCAGAGGGGCTCGGCGCTCCGAGGAGGCTCGACACTCGCTCGAGGGCCCCGGGCACGAGCCGGTAGTAGGCGAACGTGCCGCGCTTCTCCCTCTCCAGCAGACCCGCCTCGACGAGCTGCTTCAGGTGGTGGCTCACCGTCGGCTGCGAGATGTCGAGCGTCGGCTGGAAGTCGCAGACACACACGGGCTCGCCGCCTGCGCGAAGGAGCACGTTGATGATTCGAAGCCGGCTGCGATCCGCGAGCGCCTTGAACAGCCGCTCGAGCTCCGCGGCCTCGCCCTCGGAGAGGGTCGACTGGTCGAGCGGCGCGCAGCACTCGACGAGGGGGAGCTCCTTCACGAGACCCATGTTATCGACCGCCATCGATGTATTCTGGCCGCGATGGCGGCCGGGCCGGAGATCCTGTTCGTCTGCGTCCACAACGCGGGCCGGAGCCAGATCGCCGCGGGCCTCGTGACGCTGCGCTCCGGCGGGGCGGTGCGGGCGCGCAGCGCCGGTTCGAGCCCGAGCGAGTCGGTGAACCCCATGGCCGTGACGGTCATGGGCGAGCTTGGGGTCGATCTCTCGTCCGCGCTCCCGAGAAGGCTCGAGGACGGCGACGTCCGCGCGGCAGACGTCGTCGTCACGATGGGCTGCGGCGACACGTGCCCCGTCTACCCGGGAAAGCGCTACGAGGACTGGGACGTCGCAGATCCTGCGCAGGCGTCGTCGGTCGAGGAGGTCCGGGCCATCCGCGACGACATCGACACCCGGGTGAGGAGGCTCCTGGGCGACCTCGGCGTCGCCCCCGAGCCGGGCTAGGAGCCGCCCTCGAGCTGTCGGCGCTTCCGGTTCGCGAAGAACTTCGCGAGGATGTTCATCACCAGCACGAACGCGATCAGGACAACCGCCGCAGCCCAGCCGGCCGCCTGCTCGCGCGGGTCGGGAGACTCGGAGTTCGCGTAGATCATCACGGGCAGCGTCGGCAACGCCCCCGTCACGTCGAAGGAGACCTGGTTCGCAGCCACCGCCGACGTGAAGAGAAGCGGTGCCGTCTCACCGGCGATGCGGGCCACCGCGATCACGACGCCGGTCAGGATCCCGCCGATCGCGGCAGGAAGGATCACGTTCCACGTCGTCCTCCACTTCGTGACGCCGAGAGCGAGGCTGGCGTGGCGCAGGCTCTGGGGAACGACCTCGAGGATCTCCTGCGTCGCGCGAGCGACCATCGGGAGCATGATGATCGCCAGCGCGAAGGCTCCGAACACCGCCTTCTGCCCGTTGCCGACGACGAGGATGCCGAACACGAAGATGCCGACGACGATCGCCGGAACGCCGTTCAGCACGTCGAGCACGACGCGGAGCGACCTCGAGATGCGCGGGCCGGCGTACTCCGACATGTAGATCGCGACGAGCACCGCGACGGGAATCGCCATCAGCGCGGCAATGCTCACGATCAGCGCGCTTCCGACGAGTGCGTCCGCGATGCCCCCTTTCTCGCCGAAGAGTGGGCGCGGCTTCGTGAAGAAGCCGAGGTCGAGCTGGCTGAAGCCCTTGTAGACGGTCGTGCCGAGGACGACGAGGAGGATCCCGGAGGCGACGAGCGCCGAGACCAGCGCGACCGCACCGAACATCTTCTCGACGATCCGGCGACGGCGCAGGCCGTTCGAGCGAGCGGTGATGTCGTACGGGTCGACCGTGGCGGGAGCCGTCGTCATACCGCCTTCCTCGCTCGATCGAAGCGGACGACGATGATCTGGGCCACGACGTTCGTGGCCAACGAGATCACCATGAGGATCGCCGCGAGGTAGAGGATCGAAGAGGCCTGCTGGACGCTCGTCGCGCCGGCGTACTCCGCCGCGATCTTGCTGCCGAGGGAGTTGCCGGGCTCGAACCACGAGGTCGGGATCAGGTTCGCGTTCCCGATCGTCTGGTTCACCGCGATCGCCTCGCCGAACGCGCGGCCCAGGCCGAGCAGCACCGCGGCGACGATGCCCGGGGCGGCGTAGGACAGCGAGACGCCGCGGATCGCCTCCCAGCGCGTCGAGCCGAGCGCGAGCGCTCCGTCGGTGAGATCTCGTGGGACCCGGAGGAAGAGCTCACGGCAGATCGCGGAGGCGATCGGGATGATCATGATCGTCAGTACGAGCGCCGCGGTCAGGATCCCCGACTGGCTCGGCGTGCCCGAGAAGATCGGCAGGAAGCCGAGCACGTCCTGGAGCCACGGCTCGAGGTGGTCCCGCACCCACGGCCCGAAGACCAGGATCCCCCACAGTCCGAGCACGACGCTCGGGATGGCCGCGAGGAGCTCGACCATCGTCGCGATCGGCCCGGCGATGCGGCGGGGCGCGATCTCCGTCAGGAAGAGCGCGATCGCGATCGAGAGCGGCGTCGCGAGCGCGAGAGCGATGAGCGAGGTCACGACCGTGCCGTAGACGAAGGCCAGCGCGCCGTACTCGTTCGTGACCGGGTTCCAGGCGTCGGTCCAGATGAAGCTCGGGCCGTAGTCGCGCATCGCCGGCCAGGCGAGGTCGAAGACCTTCCACGCGATGAGCGCGAGCAGCACGGCCGCCGCGAGCGCGGCGACGACCGAGATGCCCTTGAAGAGCACGTCGCCGAGGCGAATACCGCGGCGCCGGAGGTCGGCCTCCGGCGCCGCGTGCTCAACGGTGG
>JBFFGH010000030.1:0-18895 GCA_041557575.1 Gaiellaceae bacterium | reverse complement strand
GGGGCCGCCCCTCGCTGTCCTTCGATGCCGCTCGCGCTACGAGCGATCGCGGGAGCGGCCGCGGTCGCGTCCGCCGCGGCGATCGCCGCGGGGCCGCTCCTCGCGCTCCTCGCGCGGCGGGGCGTTCTTCGCCCGCTCGATGAGCTCCTCGGGCATGACGAGCGCGCCGTCCTCGTGCTTCGCGATGAGCTTGAGGCCGATGCGCCCGCGCTCCTTGTCCACTTCCTGGACGAGCACGTCGAGCACGTCGCCGCGGACGATCACGTCCTCGATGTGGCCGACGCGGCCGGGGCCGACGTTGGACACGTGCAGGAGGCCGTCGGTGCCCTTCTTGAGCTCGACGAACGCGCCGAACTGCGTCGTCTTGACGACCTTGCCGGTGTACGTGTCGCCGACCTCGGGGGACTTCGTCAGCGCGTGGATGGCGGCCATCGCGGCCTCGGACTTCGTGCCCTCGGTCGCGTAGATGAGGATCGTGCCGTCCTCCTCGATGTCGATCTGCACCTCGTAGTCGGACTCGAGCGCGCGGATCGTCTCGCCGCCCTTGCCGATGACCATCCCGATGAACTCGGGGTCGATCTTGATCGACGAGATGCGCGGGGCGTGCCCGGCGAGCGACTCGCGCGGAGCCGGGATCGCCGCGAGCATCGTCTCCAGGATCGAGGAGCGCGCCCGCTTCGCCTGCTCGAGCGCCGACCTCATGATCTCCTGCGTGACGCCGGTGATCTTGATGTCCATCTGGAGGGCGGTGATGCCCTCGGCCGTGCCGGCCACCTTGAAGTCCATGTCACCGAGGTGATCCTCGGCGCCCTGGATGTCGGTGAGGATGACGTAGTCGTCGCCCTCCTTCACGAGGCCCATGGCGATGCCCGACACGGGGGCCGCGATCGGCACGCCCGCGTCCATGAGCGCGAGCGTCGAGCCGCAGACCGAGCCCATCGAGGACGAGCCGTTCGACTCGAGCGTCTCCGAGACGAGCCGGATCGTGTACGGGAACTCCTCCACGGACGGGATCACGGACTCGAGTGCCCGCTGCGCGAGCGCGCCGTGGCCGATGTCACGCCGCTTCGGGCCGCGCATGAACCCCGTCTCCCCGACCGAGAAGGGCGGGAAGTTGTAGTGGTGCATGTACCGGCGCGACTGCTCGCGGGAGAGGTCGTCGATCTTCTGCCCCTCCTTCATCGTGCCGAGCGTGAGCAGCGTCATGATCTGCGTCTGCCCGCGGGTGAAGAGCGCGGAGCCGTGCGTGCGCGGGCTCACCCGCACGTCGCACTCGACGTGGCGGATCTCCTCCTCGGAGCGCCCGTCGGGGCGGCGCTTGTCGACGGCGATCTTCTTCCGGACGAGGTCCTTGTAGATCGCGTCGGCGGCACGCTTCAGGTACTGCTTCGTCATGGAGTCCTTGACCGGTGCCTCTCCCTCGGCGGGGGAGTTGCCCACCGGGAACGGGAGCACTGCCTCCTCGAGGATCCGGCTGTAGAGCAGGTCGCGCTTCGCGGACTTCAACTCCTTCGAGTCCTGCTCGGCGTCGGTCAGCTCCTGCAGCGCAGGCCCGAACTGCTCGCGGACGGGGCCCTCGACGGCGGCCATGCGCGCCTTCTCGAGGATCGTCGCGAAGGCGGACTTCACCTGCGCCCGGCGAACCATGTCGTCCTCGGTCGAGTCCATCGAGACTGCCGGCGACGCCTCGTCGGCCAGCTCGTCGACGATGCTCTGTGCCTCGCGGAGCCCGTGCTCCCCGACTGCGATGCCGACTGCGACGCCGTGTGCCACCTCGAGCTCGGCAGTGAGCTCCAGGTCGACCCACTTCGGCTTGCCGACCTGCTCGCGCAGGCTCTCGAGGGCCGCGCAGATCTTCTCGATCTCGGCGTGCGCGAGCTCGAGTGCCTCCAGGATCGTCTCCTCGGGCACCTGGTCGCCACCCGCTTCGACCATCGTGAGGCCCTCGCTCGTGCCGACGACGATGAGGTCGAGCGTGGACTCGTCGAGCTGCTCGAGCGTCGGGCTGACGACGAGCTCGCCGTCGAGCCGGCCGATCCGGACGGCCCCGATCGGGCCGAGGAACGGCAGCGGGGAGACCATCAGCGCGGCCGACGCCCCGTTGATGCTGAGGATGTCGTGCGGCGTGACGAGGTCTGCCGAGAGGACGGTGCAGATGACCTGCACCTCGTTGCGGAAGCCCTTGGGCCAGAGCGGCCGGATCGGCCGGTCGATCATGCGCGCCGTGAGCGTCGCCCGCTCGGTCGCGCGGCCCTCGCGCTTGAAGAAGCCGCCCGGGATCTTCCCGGCGGCGTACATCCGCTCCTCGACGTCGACGGTGAGCGGGAAGAAGTCCGCGTCGGGGCGCGTGTCGGGGCGCCCCACGGCCGTCGCGAGGATCATGGTCTCGCCCGAGCGGCAGACGACTGCGCCGTCGGCCTGCTTTGCGAGCTTGCCCGTCTCGAAGACGATCTCCTGACCGCCGACGTCGACGGACACCGTGGCGTTCCGCCCGGTGACAGTGCTCATGTGTGAATACCTCTACCTTTCGTTCGTGTCCGGAAGGTGGAGGTTTGAGTCAGCCCCGCGGCCCGGGACTCGCTCAAACTTCCACCTTCCCTGTACGGGAGCCGCCTACCGACGCAGGCCGAGCTCCTGAATGAGGGCACGGTAGCCCTCGATGTCCTTGCGCTGCATGTAGTCGAGGAAGCGCCGGCGCTGCCCGACGAGCTTGAGCAGGCCGCGGCGCGAGTAGTGATCCTTCGGATGCGTCCGCAGATGCTCCGTGAGATCGTTGATCCGTCTGGTGAGGAGGGCAACCTGTACCTCCACGGAACCCGTGTCGGCAGGCCCTCTCCCATGCTTCTCGATGACTTCCAGCTTTACTTCCTTGGTGAGGCTCACGAATCTCCTCCTCGTTGTCGACTCCGCAATCCCCGCTCCGCGTGAAGGAAGAACACGCCGAAGCCGCGAATGCGGTCTCGCGGAAGGGTAGCAGCGACTGATGCGCATCTTGCTTCGAGTGGCGGTCATCGGCGTGATCGCCGCGCTCGTGCTCGTCGTGCTCGACTACGCGGAGCTCCTCGTGTGGCCGGCCCAGCACAAGGTCGCGATGGCCTCGGCCATCCCCTCCTGCGGCGGGCGGGTCGTCGCGGAGGGCCTCACGTACAAGTTCAGCGACCCCGACCCGGGAGACGTGGTCGTCATCCACGCGGCGCGGGGCCCGGACCGCAGGATCATCCCGGACAAGGACGCGACCGACATCGACCTCGTGCTTCGCGTGGCCGCCGGGCCGAACGACGAGATCATCGGCCGCGACGGTGCCGTCTTCGTGAACGGGGTCAAGTTCGACGAGATCGAGACCGCGCCGTTCGAGAGGGTGACGCTCGGCGGCGACCAGTACTTCGTGCTCGGCGACAACCGCAGCGCCGCGCTCGACAGCCGCGACTTCGGCCCCGTTCAGAGGGACGACATCTACGCTCGCGCCCTCTTCGCCGTCTGGCCGATCCGCGACTTCGGCCTCCTCGGGAATCGCGAGACGGGCGCTCCTCCAGGCCCGGCGGGCTGCAAGTAGCGCGGACGCGGTCGCGGGATCTCTCCGGCTCGCTGGAGGCCCGGTGACTGCAAGGATTGCCCCGTGAAGCCTGCCGTCGCCGCCGGTCACCCCGCCACCGCCGAGGCCGGCGCCGAGATCCTGCTCGAAGGCGGCAGCGCCGCGGACGCGGTCGTCGCGATGGCGCTCGCCTCCTCCGTGGCCGAGACGGTCATGAGCGGCCTCCTCTCGGGCTGTCACGCGATCGTCTTCGACGGGTCGCGCGTGCTGAACCTCGACGGCTTCGCGGCGCAGCCCTCGGGCTCCGGGGATCTCGCCGAGGTTCCCATCGCGTTCGGCGACGAGGTCGTCCCGTACTCGATCGGCCCCGCGTCGTGCGCGGTGCCGGGCCTTCCCGCGGTCCTCGGAGAGCTCTGGGAGAGGCTGGGGCGCCTTCCGTGGCCGCGGCTGGTCGAGCCGGCGCTGCGCCTCGCTCGGGCCGGCGTGGAGATGTCGGAGATGCACGGCCGGTCGCTCAGGATGTTCGGCGATGTCTTCCGCCTCGGGCGAGGCGCCGATCTCTTCGTTCGTGACGGCAGGATTCTGGAGCGCGGCGAGATCCTCGACCAGCCGGGCCTCGCGGACGCGCTCGAGGCGCTCTCGTCGGAAGGGTGGACGAGCGCATACCGCGGATCGCTCGCGGAGGCGCTGCTCGCGGTCGACGGCGTCGTCATCACGGCCGACGACCTGCGCGACTATCGCGCCCGCTGGCGCGACCCGGTCGTCACGCGGTTCCACGGCATGCGCGTCGCGACGAGAGGCGGGCTGTCGGGCGTCCCCGAGCTCCTGGCGCGCATGCCTCGGCTCGCGGGCCTCTCCCCCACCGAGCGCGTCGTCGCGCTCGTCGAGGTATTCGAGAGCGACGACGTGGGCGGCGAGCACACGACGAACATGGTCGCCGTCGACGCGCAGGGCCGGGCGTGCGTCCTCACGCACTCGCTCGGCCTCGGCGCGGGGGTCTGGGTCCCCGGCTTCGACACGCAGCTCAACAACCTCCTCGGCGAGTCCGACATCGCCTTCGGCCACCCGCAGCCGGGCGACCGGCTCTCGAGCCGCATGGCACCGAGCCTGGTCTTCGACGACGACGGCCTCGCGCTCGCGATCGGCGCCGCCGGCGCGACCCGCCTGCGGACCGCGCTCGCGTCCGTGGTCGCGGGGATCCTCGACGAGGGCCTCGATCCCGAGGCCGCCGTCGTCCGCCCCCGCGTGCACCCGATCCCCGGGATCGTCGACGCGGAGCCGGGCGTCGACGAGAGGGCCCTCACCGAGCTGGAGGAGCAGGGGCGCACGGTTCGCCGGTGGGAGGACATCCACCACTACTTCGGGGGCGTGAGCTGCGTGGGACGGCGCGGCGCGGCCGGCGACCCCCGCCGCGACGGCGCGGGAGCCGTCGTCTGACTCCCGCTACTTGAGGAGCAGGCCGTCGATGCGGCGGGAGGAGAGGAGGAGGCCGACGAGCCCCATCGTCAGGAGGTAGGCGACGTTGACGAGCTGGAACGCCCCGACCGTTCCCGTCGTGAGCGAGCGGACGAGATCGATCCCGTGGTAGAGCGGCAGGCAGCGGACGATCCACTCGACCGCCTGCGGGTACACGGAGATCGGGTAGAAGGTCGCCGAGAACATGAACATCGGCAGCATCACGAGCTGGACGAGGTCGAAGTCCTTCCACGACCGCATCCAGGTGACGGCGGCGATCCCGGCGCC
The DNA here is from genome assembly GCA_041557575.1 of Gaiellaceae bacterium. Lineage (GTDB taxonomy): Bacteria > Actinomycetota > Thermoleophilia > Gaiellales > Gaiellaceae > GMQP-bins7. The sequence goes on along the minus strand of JBFFGH010000030.1, from coordinate 13,620 downwards.
CGCGAAGCCGAAGCCGATGACGAAGCACGCGGGCAGCGCGAGGATCGCCCAGGGCGACTCCACGAGCCCGAGAGCGACGATCACGAGCAGGTACGCCGCCGAGTAGAGCATCGCGCGAACGACCGCCCAGATCGTCTCCCCGACCGCCACGTCCTTCGGCCCGATCGGCGTCGCGAGGATGGACTCGTACACCTTCCCGTAGCGGAGCTTCCAGAAGACGTTCGTGGCGTCGTAGAACGCGCCGTTCATCGCCGACGACGCGAGCAGCGCCGGGGCCACGAAGGCCGCGTACCGGATCGGCTCCCCGTCCCAGCTGACGTCGCCGATGAACGCCTGCAGCGGGTAGACGAAGAAGAAGAGGTAGAAGAGCGGCTCGAAGAAGCCCGAGAAGAGGATCAGCCAGGTCCGGCGGTAGACCATGACGTTGCGCTCGATGATCAGGAGGCCGCCGACCACGGGCCGGGCGGGCGCGGTCAGGCGGGCGCGGGCGACGAGCTCGCTCATACGACCAGCCTCCGGCGATACGAGATCCTCGCGAGGACGAGCCCGACGGCCACGAAGGCGACGAGGTAGGCGAGGTGCAGGAGGTCGCCCGGCGTGGCCCGACCGAGCGTGAGGTCGCGGCAGAGCGTGACCCCGTGCCACAGCGGGGTGAGCCAGGCGAGCATCTCGAGCGGTTGGGGCAGGTTCGAGATCGGGAAGAACGTTCCCGAGAAGAGGAACATCGGGAGCACCACGAAGCGGAAGACGGCGACGAACGAGGCGTCGCTCTCGGTGTGGGCGGCCCAGGCCGCGATCGGCCCCGTGAACGAGAGCCCCACGAGCACGGTGACCGGGATCGCGAGGAGGCCGAGCGGCGAGCTCACGGCGCCGAACGCGGTGATGACGACGAAGTACACGCTGGCGGTCAGCACCAGTCGGAACGCGAAGAACGCCTGGTGGCCGAGCACGACGTCGCGTACTCGCAGCGGTGTCGCGAGCATGGCGTGGTACTGGCGATCCCACTTGATCGCAGACATCACGGGCCAGCTCGACTCGAAGGTCCCGATCTGCATCGCCGTCGCCGCCATGAGCCCGGGAGCCACGAACTCGAGGTACGAGATGCCGTCCGGCAGCTCGGCGGACCGGTCGACGAAGACGCCGAGGCCCACGCCCAGGGCGAGCAGGTAGACGATCGGCGTCACCACGCTCGAGACCGCCGAGCCGCGCCACACGCGCCGGTACTGCGTGAGGAAGAACTCGAAGGGCCGAAGTGTGAAGCCGAGGGAGCTCAATCGACGAGGCTCCGCCCGGTGAGAAGGAGGAAGACGTCCTCGAGCGTGCTGCGCCGCACGAGCACGCTCTCGGGGACGAGGCCGCGCTCGTGGATCCCGTGTGCGGCGGCATCGCCGTCGGCGGAGTACAGGAGCACGCGATCGGGCAGCGACTCGACGCGGGCGACGAGCCCCTCCGTCCAGTAGCCGAGGTCGTCCGGGCGGCTCCCGTCCTCGAACCGGAGCTCGACGACGTCACGGGTCGAGTAGCGCGCGATGAGATCGCGCGGCGATCCCTCGGCGACGATCTTCCCGCGATCCATCACGACGAGCCGGTCGCACAGCTGCTCGGCCTCGTCCATGTAGTGCGTCGTGAGGAGGAGCGTGACGCCCTGGCGCTTCAGGCGGTACAGGCGGTCCCACACGACGTGCCGCGCCTGCGGGTCGAGCCCGGTCGTCGGCTCGTCGAGAAGCAGGACGTCGGGCTCGTTGACGAGCGACCGTGCGATCGTCAGGCGTCGCTTCATCCCGCCGGAGAGCGCCTCGACCTTGGCGTCCGCTCGCTCGGACAGCTCCACGAACTCGAGCAGCTCGTCCGCGCGCTCGCGGAGCTCCTTTCGCGGAAGGCCGAAGTAGCGGCCGTAGATGACGACGTTCTCGCGGACGGTGAGCTCGAGATCGAGCGTGTCGAGCTGCGGCACGACTCCGAGCCTGGCCCTGATCTTCGCCCCGTCCCGTGCCGGGTCGAGGCCGAAGACGCGCAGCGTCCCGTCCGTCACCGGCGAGACGCACCCGATCATCCGCATGGTCGACGTCTTGCCCGCGCCGTTCGGGCCGAGGAACCCGAACGCCTCGCCGCGCTGGAGGTCGAAGTCGATCGCGTCGACCGCGACGAAGTCCCCGAAGCGCTTGACGAGGTTTCGGGCATGAATCAGCGCCTCTCCGTTCCCGCTCGCCACGAGCGCCTACGTTAGTCACGCGCCGACGGCAGCGGAAGGCCCGGCCGGGCAACGAGAGCTGTCACCCGGCCGGGCCGTCGCACGGGCTCAATGTGCCGCGTGAGCACGGTGCGTCCGGGAGCGGTGCACTCCCAGGCTGATACCTCCCGCAACGAGCAGGACGACGACGAGCGCTCCAGCCGCGACGATGCCGGCGGTACCCCAGTCGAAGCCGCTCCCCTCGGCCGGCGCGACCTGAGCCGGCGGGAACTGCGGATACGGCGGGCTCTGGGCCGACGTGCCCGGAAGCGTCTCGGACGCCGGCGCTGCGAGCAGCGAGTTTGCGAGCTCGTTCATCCCCTGGCTCCGGATCACCAGAGCGCGGTACGCGGCCGCGCTCATACCCAGCGGAGCGCCGCCTCCATGGAGCTCGTTCAGCGCCTCACTGCGAAGCATCAGCGCCTGGTAGTCCTCGGGCGACATTCCCGCCGGACGCTGTGCAGAGGCACTTGCGACCACCGTGCCGACGAGGACGAGCCCGGCGAGGAGACCCATCACCCATACGAGCCTGCGGGTCTTGGTCTTCATCGCTCCTCCTTTCGATCCTCAGGACATCTGCGAGACCAGTGCGAGGATGCAGGCAGCCGACCACGCCTCGCCCATTTCCGAGGCCGACGCGGTAACGTGCCGGTAAAGGCGCCATGGACTTCTGCGTACTCGGACCGCTCGAGGTCCGCGACGACGAGGGTGCCGAGCTCGCCCTCGCCGCGGGCCGTCAGCAGGCGTTGCTCGTCGCACTCCTGCTGAATGCGAACGAGGTCGTCCTGACCGACCGCCTGGTCGACGAGCTCTGGGGAGAGAGTGTCCCGCCGACCGCCGTCAAGGCGATTCACAACCACGTCTCCCAGCTGCGCAGGACGCTGGGAGACGCTCGCCTGCTGACACACGGCCATGGCTACGTTCTCGCCGTCGGTCCCGGCGAGCTCGACCTTCAACGCTTCGAGCAGCTCGCCGACGAAGGGACGCGGGCCCTGGAGGCAGGCGACGCCGGGGCGGCCGCGTCGATCCTCCGCGGCGCTCTCGCCCTCTGGCGTGGGCCGGCGCTCGGCGAGTTCGCCTACGAGAGCTTCGCGGAGGGGCCGGCTCTGCGCCTCGAGGAGCTTCGCCTCGGCGCGCTCGAGAAGCGCATCGAGGCCGATCTCGCCCTCGGCCGTCACGCGGAGCTCATCGGAGAGCTCGAGGAGCTCGTCAGCGCCCATCCGCTGCGTGAGCGCTTCCGTGCCCAGCTCATGCTCGCGCTCTACCGCTCCTGGCGCCAGGCCGAGGCGCTCGAGGCCTACCGCGAGGAGACGCGCATCCTCGACGAGGAGCTCGGCCTCGAGCCGGGAGACGAGCTGCGGGAGCTCGAGAGAGCGATCCTGAGGCAGGACGAGGCGCTCGGACCGGCGGCACGGACACCCGTTTTCCTTCGCCGAGCCGCCCGGAGAGGCGGTCTCGCCAGAAGCCCCCTCACTCTCGCCGCGAGTGGGATTCTCCTCCTCGTGCTGGTCGGGGCCGCAGTCGCCGCCCTCGTTCTGACGAGCGGCGGGACCGGGCCTGTCCCGATCGCACCCGACTCGGTGGTCGTCATCGACCCGGCATCGAACCGCATCCTGGGCCAGGTCGCCGTCGGTGCGCGACCTGTCGCGGTCGCCGTCGACCAGGACGGGATCTGGGTGGCGAACGCCGACGACGAGACCGTCTCGCACATCGATCCTGACACGCTCGAGGTCGTGAGGACGATCGGCATCGGCGTCCCCGCGTCCGACATCGCCGTCGGGGAGGGATCCGTCTGGGTGGCGAGCGGCAGCGGGTGGCTCGTGCGCATCGACCCTGCCACGGACACGGTCGTCGACACGCTCGACCTGGGCGGCGCGGACGAGCTCGCGCCCTTCGGCGTGTACGCGGTTGCAACGGGTGCCGGGGCGGTCTGGGTGGGAAGCGGCTCGGGAGAAGTGCTGAAGATCGATCCGCGGACAGACGAGGTCCTGGAGCGCGTGAGCATCCAGGAGACCCCTGTGGACATCGCGTTCGGTGCGGGTGACGTGTGGGTCGTGCACCTCGGCGGCCGGGTTCTCCGGATCGAACCGATGACCGCCAAGGTGACCGGGATCGTTGCGGCTGCGCCCCTCGCCACGGCACTGGCAGTCGGGGAAGGATCCGTATGGGTGACGGATGCTCGACCCGAGGGAGGCGGCCGCATCTGGAGAGTCGACCCGGTGACTGCGACCGTCTTGGGCGCCTTGACGGGACTACCGAAAAAGCCCAGTAGCGCCGCGACCGGCAGTGGCTCCGTCTGGGTCGCATACTGGCCCGGCGGAGCCCTCATCCGGATCGATCCGAAGACCGCCACGGTTGTCGGATCAGTTCCGGTAGAGCATGCGCCGCTCGACGTCGCCTTCGGCCATGGGCGCGTGTGGCTCACCGTCGGGACGAAGAAGGCTGCTACCTGACCGTCTCTTCGATCGTCGTCGGGATCCCGGAGATCTTCCCCGACACGATTTCACGGCGGATCTTCTCGACCTTGCGAACGAACGCGCGTGGCACTCTCGGGCTGATCGCACCGAGCCCGACGCCCCCGTTTCGGAGGCCGTAGACGACACTGCGTCCGGGCCTGAACGTCCCTTTCGTGAGCGATCGGATCATCCGGTAGACGGCGACGTCCATCCTCTTGAGAACGCTCGTCAGGACGTGTGGTCCGAGCGAGGACTGATCGGAGTCGACGCCGATCCCGAAGACGCCCTTCTCCTTGGCTGCTCGGAGCGCGCCGAGCCCGCAGCTGGCGGCGACCTGGAAGACGACGCCGGAGCCTCGTGCGATCTGGCGCAGCGCGACCCGCCTGCACTTCTCTCGATCGACGAAGTCCTTCGTGTATGCGTTCAGCGAGACGATGCGCGGGCTCGCCCCTCGGGCGCCGGCCCTGTAGCCCGCGATGAAGGAGTCGACGGGTGGGATCTTCCACCCGCCCACGGAGCTGACGACGTCCCTGCCTGGCCGGCGGCGTTCCATCAGCGCGGCCAGGTACCCGGCGAGGTAGGCAGCCTCCTCCGCGCGGTAGCGGGTGCCGAGGACGTTGGCCGGCCGGTGCGCCAGATCCTCCCAGGCCGTGTCGACGATCCCGAAACGCGTATTCGGGAACGTGCGCGCAGCAGCGGCGATCGCGTCACTGTGGTAGTGGCCGATCCCGATGACGAGGTCGTATCCCTGCCTCGCCAGGTGGGCGAAGCTCGGGAAGGCACCCTCCTTCGGTCCTTGCGTCACCACCTTCCCTTCGACGCCGAGCTCGCGCACGGCTCGTACAAAGCCTGCAAAGGTGACGCGCAGGAACGTGTCATCCCTGCCGGGGGACTCGAGCACGAGCCCGACCCTGAGCCTGGGAGTCCCGGAACCGGCTCCGGTCGAGTCGGAAGCCACCGCGATGAGACCGAGTCCGACCAGCACCGTCGCCAGCGCCAGAGCACGGGTGTACGCCATCGTCTCTCCTCTTGCGAGAAGTATCCCCCCTCACGGGCGATGCTGCGCCGGATCCCGCTGGCGCGTCAGGTCGGCCGCGTCGCCCGACGCGTCGCGTCGATGTCGCGGCCGATCTGCTCGACGAGCGCCTCCTCGGACTCGAAGACCGCCTCGTCGCGGAGGCGCTCCCAGACCTCGACCACGAGCCGCTCTCCGTACAGGTCGCCGTCGAAGTCCAGCAGGTGCGGCTCGATCCGGCGCTCGGTGCCTCCGTAGTGCGGGTTCGTGCCGATCGAGATCGCGGCCCGGTGCCCCCGCGCGGATCCCGCGTAGATGCCGTACCCGGGACAGGCCATGTCCGGCTCGAGACGCAGGTTCGCGGTCGGGTAGCCGATCGAGCTGCCCCGCTGGTGACCGGCCACGACGACGCCGTCCAGCTCGAACGGGCGCCCGAGCATGGCAGCCGCTTGGCGCACGTCGCACTCGGCCAGCGCCGCGCGAACGGCCGTCGAGGAGACTCCGTCGACCTCGGGGGCGACGCGGACGTCGTACCCGAGCTTCTCGAGCAGCTCGAGGTCGCCCGAGCGCTCGACGCCGAAGCGGAAGTCCTCGCCCGCGATCACCGCTTCGATCCCGATCCCGGCGAGGTACTCGGCCGCGAATTCCTCGGGCGGCATGCTCTGCAGCTCCGGGACGAAGCCGACGACGAGTGTCGTCTCGACACCCGCGTCGCCGAGGAGCTCGAGCCGGCGCTCGAGTGTCGTCACGAGGTCGACGCGGTGCCCGAACGCGACCCGGGGATGGGGGTCGAAGGTGAGGACGGTCGGGGCCAGGCCCGTCTCGATGACGGCATCGATCACGGAGACGTGCCCGCGATGCACGCCGTCGAACGTGCCGATCGCCGCGGCGCGCGGCTGCCGGACGACCTGCGAGGGCGCGTGGGCGATCCTCATCCGAGCCTCGCGAGGGCCTCGTCCGGCGGGATGAGCCGCCCCTCGTCGGCCTCGTCGATGCCGAACGGGCCGATCTCCGTCCTCCGCAGCGCCGTGCAGTGCCCTCCGAGCGCCTGCGCGATCGCGCGCACGTACGTCCCGGAGGAGACGAGGAGGTCGAGTCGCACGACGCCGTCCTCGTACGCCTCCTCGCCGAGCTCGTGCACGACCATCCGGCGAACCGGCATCTCGACCGCGACGTCCTGCCGGTGGAGCTCGTAGGCACGCCGGCCGTCGATCTTGACGGCCGAGGCAGCCGGGATCGGCAGCTCGACCGGCCCGCGCAGGGCGTCGAGGGCATCCGCGAGCTCGTCGCTCCCCGGAGGCTCGTGCTCGTCCACGACGTCGCCCTCCGGATCGCCGGTCGTCGTCGTCGCGGTCAGGTCGATCTCGGTGCGGTAGCGCTTCGGGAGGCCGACGAAGCGCGACTGGAGGCGCGTCGCCGCACCCGAGAGGAGCAGCAGGAGCCCCGTGGCGAAGGGGTCGAGCGTGCCCGCGTGGCCCGTCCGGGCTCCCGTGCGACGCCGCACGGCGGCCACGATGTCGAAGGACGTCGGGCCCGCAGGCTTGTCGACGAGGATGATCCCGCTCGGTGTCAGGCCGCGCGGCGGCATCGATCGCTCACCGCTCGACCGCGGCGCCGACCTCGCCGACCTGCGCCGCCACCTCGCGGACGATGAAGTCCGTGAGCTCCTGCACCGACAGGTCGCTCGAGAACCCGGCGGCCTCCCGGTGCCCTCCCCCGCTCGACTTGCGGGCGATCGCGCTCACGTCCACCTCGTCCACGGACGAGCGGAGCGACACCTTGCGCGCGGGCCCGCCCTCTCGCGGAGGCTCCCTGATGAGCGCCGACACGATCGCGCCCTCGGTCGAGCGGAGCACGTCGATGATCCCCTCCGAGTAGGGCTCGGTGGCTCCTACCGCCTCGAAGTCGCCGCGTAGGAGGTGCGAGACGACGATCTCGCCGCCCTCGAGCACCTGGGCGCGGTCGAGCGCGCGCGCGAGCAGCTTGAGCTTCGCGAACTGCACGTTCTCGTACACGCCCTTGAACACGCGGTGGATGTCCGCGCCGGCCTCGACGAGCTCGGCCGCGAGGCGGAGCGCCTTGGGCGTCGTGTTGGAGTACTGGAACCTCCCCGTGTCGGTGACGAGGGCGATGTAGAGGGCCTCGGCGATCTCGGGGGTCATCCGGACGCCGAGCTCGTGGAAGACGTCCGCGAGCACCTCGCCCGTCGAGGAGGCGTCCGGGACGATGAGGTTCACGTCGCCGAAGCGCGGGTTGTCGTGGTGGTGGTCGATGTTGACCGTGAAGGGCGCCGCGTCCACGACGCCCGGCTCGGCGCCGACGCGGCCCGGGCTCGCGCAGTCCACCGCAACGAGGACGCGCTCTGCGAAGTCGTCCGGTCTCGTGCGGAACAGACCGTGGCCGTTCTCGAGCTCGAGGAAGCGGTACTCGCCCGGGAGCGGCGCCGGGCCGCCGAGGAACATGACGACGTCCTTCCCCAGCTGCTGCAGGGCGAGCCCCATGCCGAGGAGCGATCCGAGCGCGTCTCCGTCCGGCGCCTCGTGCGAGGTGACGACGAACCGCTCGTTCTGGCGAAGCGCGGCTACGACCGCCTGGATGTCGTCACTCGTCGGCATTGGGCTCCGGGGGCGCGAGCTCGTCGATCATCTTCGTGAGCCGGATTCCCCTCTCGATCGCCGGATCGTATTCGAAGGACAGGATCGGGGTCTTCCTCAGGCCGAGCGAGCGTGCGACCGCTCCCTGGAGCACGCCGTGTGCGGCGCGAAGGCCGTCGAGCGTTTTCTCCTGGTCGTGCTCGCTGCCGAGGACGCTGACGTAGACCGTCGCCTGCCCGAGGTCCTTCGTGGCGCGCACGCCGGTCACGGTGACGAAGCCGATCCGCGGGTCCTTGAGGGACGGGATCGAGCCGGAGAGCACCTCGCGAATCGCCTCCTCCACCTTCCTGCGCCTGTCATCGCTCGCCAGGGACGACCACCTCCCGGTCGGTCCGGACGAGCTCGTACTCCTGGGAGCCGAGATAGCGAACGACGGCGTCCAGCAGGTCCTGCAGCTCGCGATGCTCGCGGGACGCGCAGGCGACCGCGAGCGTCGAGCGCTGCCAGAGCTCGTGGTGGTCGACCTCCGCGACGGAGGCCCCGAACCGCTCGCGCAGCTGCGCAGCTGCGGACTTCACGTACTTCCGCTTCCCCTTCAGGGAGCCGTTCTCCGGGAAGTGGAGCTCCACGGTGAGGATCCCGACGTAGCCGCTGGCCACGGCGGTGACGTTACTCGTCGTCGCTCGCGGAAGGCGCTTCGGCGGGCGCGTCGGGGACGTCGAGGTCGGTGCGCTCGACCTGCTTCGTCTCGTAGACCTCGAGCACGTCGCCTTCCTTCACGTCGTTGAAGCCGTCGAGCAGGATCCCGCACTCGAAGCCCTCGGCCACCTCCCGCACGTCGTCCTTGAAGCGCTTCAGCTGCGCGATCGACGTCTCGTGGATGACCGTTCCGTCGCGCACGACCCTCGACCGCGCGCCGCGGCGCACGAGGCCGTGCGTCACCATGCAGCCGGCGATCGTCCCCAGGCGGGAGACCTTGAAGAGCGCGCGGACCTCGGCGTCGCCGAGCGCCTCCTCGGTCTGCACCGGAGACAGCATTCCGACGAGCGCCTGCTGGATGTCGTCGGTGAGCTGGTAGATGACGCGGTACGTCCGGATGTCCACGCCCTCGCGCTCGGCGAGAGAGCGAGCGTCCGGGCTCGGCCGGACGTTGAAGCCGACGACGAGCGCGTCCGACGCCGACGCGAGGTTCACGTCGTTCTCCGTGATGCCACCGACCCCCGTGTGGATGACGTTCACGCGCACCTCGGGATGCTGGATCTTCTGGAGCTCGCTCATGAGCGCCTCGACCGACCCCTGCACGTCGCCCTTGAGGACGATGTTGAGGTCCTGGACGGCGCCCGCCTGCAGGTCCTCGTGGAGGGTCTCCAGGGAGACACGCCGCCGCGGCCGCTGTGCGAGCTGCTCGCGGCGCAGCCTCTCCGCGCGGTTGTTGGCGAGATGCTTGGCCTGCCGCTCGTGCTCGACGACCCGGAAGAGCTCGCCGGCGGCGGGTGGATGATCGAAGCCGAGCACCTCGACGGGCTCGCCTGGCTGCGCCTCCTTCACCTTCTCGCCGCGATAGTCGTAGAGCGCGCGAACTCTTCCCGACGCGTCCCCTGCCACCGCCGCGTCGCCGACCCGGAGCGTCCCCCGGTGCACGAGGACGGTCGTCACGGGGCCCCGGCCCACGTCGAGCCGCGACTCGATGACGACTCCCGACGCCTCGGCGTTCGGGTTCGCCCGGAGATCGAGCTCGGCATCGGCGACGAGCAGGATCTTCTCGAGCAGGTCCTCGAGGTTCTCCTTCTGCTTCGCGGAGACCGCCGAGAACTGCGTCGTGCCGCCCCAATCCTCGGGCTGGAGCCCCTCGGCGGCGAGCTCGCTCTTCACGCGGTCGACGTTGGCGTCGGGCACGTCCATCTTGTTGACGGCCACGACGATCGGCACCTCGGCGGCCCGGGCGTGGGAGATGGACTCCTTCGTCTGGGGCATCACGCCGTCGTCCGCCGCGACGACGAGCACCGCGATGTCCGTGACCTTCGCCCCCCGCGCGCGCATCGCCGTGAACGCCTCGTGGCCGGGTGTGTCGAGGAACGTGATCCTGCGGTCGTCGACGACCGCCTGGTACGCGCCGATGTGCTGCGTGATGCCGCCGGCCTCGGTCTCGACGACCGACTCCTCACGGATCGCGTCGAGGAGCGTCGTCTTCCCGTGGTCGACGTGGCCCATGATCGTGACGACCGGGGGACGCGGCACGAGATCGGCCTCGGCGTCGTCGTACTCGGCAGGCTCGAGCCCTTCCTCTGCGGCGTGCTTGATCGTGATCTCGCGCCCGACCTCGGCTGCGATGACCTCGACCTCGTCGTCGGCCAGCGACTGGGTCGCGGTCCGCATCGACCCGAGGCCCATCAGCGCCTTGATGATGTCTCCCATCGGGATGCCCAGGGCGTGCGAGAGGTCCTTGACGGTGACCCCGGACTCGACGGTCACCGGGCCGGTCGGAGGAGGGGCGGGCGCCTGGCGAGGCGCCTGCGGGCCGCCGGTGCCGCGGGCACGCGCCTGCCTGCCCTGGCTCCTCCCGCCGCCGCCCTCGATGACGACGCGGCGCTTGCGCCCTCCCGGCCCTCGGGGGCGGATCGGGCGATTCGGTCCCTTGCGTCCGTCGGCCATCGTCGACCAGTCTAGAGGCGTTCGCCCGGCAAGCCGGAGCTCAGGCCTCGTCCTCCGCGAGCGCCGAGCTCTCCTGCGCGGCGTCGTCCTCGAGAGCGGGCTCGTCGGCGCCGAGATCCTCGGCCACTATCTCCTCCACGACGTCGGCGACCTCCGCGACGAGCACCTCGCCCTCTTCGACGGTCATCTCGCCTGCGGCGACCTCCTCCTCGACGACCGTCGTGAGGACGGCCCCGGCCTCGAGGTCTGCCGCAACCTCCTCGACAACCTCCTCGGCCGCGGCGGCTGCGCCCGCGTCCGCCTCGGCGAGCTCCTGGTGCGCGGGAACCCCGCAGTACCGGGAGCCCGGGAGCGCGGCATTCGGGCAGCGCTTTCCGTTCGAGAGAACCGCCCCGCAACGCCCGGAGTAGTCCTCGTCGTCCTCGCCGCCGCCGCCGAACGCGGCCTCCGCCTCGGCCTGGGCGAACTCGGCCTCCGACTGGATGTCGATCTTCCAGCCCGTGAGCCGCGTCGCGAGCCGCGCGTTCAGGCCTTCCTTGCCGATCGCGAGCGCGAGCTGGTCGTTGGGCACGACGACGGTCGCCTCCTTCGTCTCATCGTCGATGTAGACCTCGCGCACGCGAGCGGGCGACAGAGCCTTCGCGACGAAGCGTGCGGGCTCCGCGTTCCACGGGATGATGTCGATCTTCTCGCCGCGGAGCTCGGAGACGACCATGCGCACGCGCGAGCCACGGGGACCGACGCACGCGCCGACCGGGTCGACGCCCTGCATGTGCGACTCGACCGCGATCTTCGAGCGATAGCCCGGCTCCCGCGCGACGCCCTGTATCTCCACGAGGCCGTCTGCGATCTCCGGCACCTCGAGCTCGAAGAGCGCGCGGATCAGCTCCGGGTCGCGGCGCGAGAGGATGACCTGCGGCCCCTTCGTCCCGGACCGGACTTCGTTGATCACGGCCTTGATGCGGCTCCCCTGCTCGTAGCGCTCGCCGTCGACCTGCTCGGAACGCGGCAGGAGCGCCTCCACCCGACCGAGGTCGACGAGGACGTTGTTGCGGTCGCCCGCCTGCTGGACGATGCCGGTCACGACCTCGCCCTGGCGATCGACGTACTCCTCGTACATGATCGCCCGCTCGGCCTCGCGGATCCGCTGCTGGATGACCTGCTTGGCGGTCTGTGCGGCGATCCGTCCGAAGTTGTCCGGCGTGACGTCCGTTCGATGGATCTGCCCCGCGGGCACCTGCGACCAGTCGAGCTCGAGGTCGTCGTCGGAGATCAGCGTGTGCTGGCGCTCTCCCGTCTCCTCCTCCAGCTGCTCGAGCTCGAGGATGCGTGCCTCGCGCGCCTCCTCGACGAGCCGCTCCTCGATGTCCCCGGGAATCTCGATCGCGTACACGCGAAACTCACCGTCGGCGTCGAGCTTGACCTCGGCGTGACGGGCAGCTCCCGGCGTCTTCTTGTACGCGGCGCGCAGCGCGTCTTCGAGGGCCGCGATGAGGACGCCTTCCTCGATCCCCTTCTCACCCTCGATCGCGTGAATGCCGTCGATGATCTCCTGGCTCATGGCTTCAACCTCTCGTCGATCAGATTCCCTCGCACGATCGCCTCGTACGGGATTCGCACCACGCCGACGTCGCCGACGTCGAGCGTGACCGCGCTCTCTCCTGCCTCCTGCACAACGCCCCGAAAGCGCTTCCTACCGTCGATCTCGACTGTCGTCCGCAGCGTGACGCCGCGTCCGACGACGCCAGCGAAGTGCTGTCGCCTCCGAAGCGGCCGCTCCGGGCCGGGAGACGACACGTCGATCGTGTAGTCGCGGCGATAGTCGTCGAGGACGAACGTCACGCGCTCGCAGAGCGCGTGGTCGACGCCGCCCGGATGGTCGACGTAGACGCAGAAGCGGCTCGGAGAAAGGAGCTCGACGGCGAGCACCTCGACGCCCGGCACGCGCTGCTCGACCGCTGGTGCGATCTCCTCGTGCAGCGTCCGCTCTCGTGCGTAGGTGGTGCTCATCCGCTCCTCTCAAAAAGAATGGGCGCGGCGCGCCCATTTCGTCCAGCCTGTGAAATGTGGTGCAAAGCAGGATAGCAGCGCCCTCCGCGCTCAGCCGAGGGCCACGAGAGCGACGCGCGCGACGACGAGCACCTGGGGCGACGTCACTGGTGGCTGAGGCAAGGATCGACGATGTCGCGTCTCAGCATGCGAGGCGGCTCCGGTATGTCCCCCAAACCGTCCACCGTTACTGGAACTGCGTCCCAGGAAGTTTCTGGGATCGTGTCCCAGGCAACGAAGACGCGCCCCTTGCGGTGCAGGGAATACGTGGGAAACGAGACGAAATACGCTTCCATCGCCTCGGTCGCGGACTGCGCGTCATCGAAGAAGTACATCGTGACCTCCCAGTCGGTGTCACTTGCGCGGTCATGGAGACGAAGGGAGTAGCCATTGTCGGCGGAGGAGTCGTCCCGGAAGTCGGCGTTCCCCCGCCCGTCGGCACCGCGGCTCTCCATGCAGGACTTCGCGTCCTGCCACTGATCTTCGAACGGCCCACATCCTGAGGCGAGCAGGCCTGTGAGAGCAAGGCAGGTGGCAGTGCGTGCGGCAGCACGGAACACGCTCTCGGCCACGCGGGGACGCTACTCCACGTCCTGCGACACGTCGAGCACGATCGTCACCGGC
>JBFFGH010000029.1:0-19140 GCA_041557575.1 Gaiellaceae bacterium | reverse complement strand
GCGAGCTGCGTCCGCGTCAGGGCTGCGGCGACACTGGCTCCCACCGCCGCGGCGAAGCGCCACCACGTCGGATGTGCGAGCAGCCGTGCGATCAGCCAGAGCGCGAGCGTGGAGAGCGGGTACGCGAGCGGCTCCTCGACGACGATCGGCGAGTACGCGAGAGCCGGAACGGCTACCGCGGCGCCCCCGGCGGCGACCGCGTACCACTTCGGCACGACCATCCGTGCGAGGCCGTAGGTGGGGAAGATCGCGCTGGTCATCGCGAGGACGAGCACGACCTTGCTCGTCGCGTATGCGCTCGCGGCCGTCCCGAGCCACGACGCGGGTGCGAGGACGTAGGCCACGAGCGTCACGAGGCCGCCGTACGACTCGCCTCGCCGAGCGGGCTCGCCGGTCTCGGCGATCGCCCGGGAGAGCTGCGTGAGCTCGAGCTCGTCCGTGAAGATCGTCGGCACCGGGTGACGGGATGCCTGCCAGGCGTAGAGCGCTGCCAGGCCGAAGTAGAGGACGAGCAGAGGGACGACGTCGAGGAAGCGCGACAGGAAGTCCGGGCGGTTCCCGGCTGCAGCGCGCGTGTCGCTCGTCATGGCTGCGTCGCTCCGACGGGCTCCGGCCGGGAGTACTCGACGCTCCGGCGGACGATCTGGCACGGGATGCCTGCCTCCTCCGCGGCGCGGACGACGGCGTCGAGCCGCTCCTGGGGCGCTTCGGGGATCGTCACGAGCACCTCGTCGGCGCGCGTGCTCGCGATCGCCCGGGGCGCTTCGTCGAGGCTCCCGACGACGCTGATCCCGAGGATCCGGCGCCTCCGGACGCGAGGGTTGTCGTCGAGGAAGCCGACGACCTTCGCGGCGTGGCTCTCGCGAAGCTCGCGCGCGAGGCTGCGCCCCGCATGGCCTGCGCCGGCGACGAGCACGCGCTTGCGGTGGAGGCGGCGCCCGCGCGCCTCCGGTAGCAGCCGCAGCCCCAGGCGCGACCCGCCGACGAGCAGCGTGCACAGGGTGGCGTCGATGGCGAAGATCTGCACGGCGGGGAACGAGCCGATCGGTCGCAGCGCGACGAGCAGCAGCCCGGCGACGACCGATGACGCAATGCACCCGACGACGATCGGGATCACGTCGCGGGCTGTCGCGAACCGCCAGACCCTCCGGTAGACGCCGAGCGCCACGAAGAGCACGTAGCGGGAGGCGAGGAGGATCGGCAGCGCGGAGAGGAACACCGAGCGCTCGAAGTCGGTACCGAGCCCGCCGATCGCTAGGACGTACGCCGCGAGGAACGAGGCGCAGATCAGGACGAAGTCGACGAGCACCTCGAAGAGGCGCCGGGGCTCGAAGACGAGCGCGCGCCAGAGCGACGGCTCCGGCCCCTCCACGCCTCTCCGCGAGCGCTCCTCGAGGTCGCTGAGGAAGGAGCCGAACTGGACGAGGATCACGAACGTGAGGAGCACCCCGATCGCCGTCAGGCGACCGTTGTCGAGCACGTTGTAGGCGAGCGCCGTCGCACCGATCGCGGTGGCGATGATCGCCAGGAGCAGCACGGCCTTGGTCTCCGACAGCCCGTAGTAGACGAGGCGATGCGACGTGTGGTCGCGCCCTCCCTGCGTCACCGGCCGTCTCTCGACCAGCCTCGCGATCGTGACGAGCGTGGTGTCGAGGATCGGGATCGCGAGCACGAGGAGCGGGAGCAGGATCGTCGCGACCGTCGTACCCGCCACGGTCCAGCTCGCGGCCAGGGCGAGCGAGGCGAGGCCGAACCCGATCAGCTGGCTTCCGGAGTCCCCCATGAACAGCGCGGCGCGACGGTTCGGCCGCAGGTTGAAGGGCAGGAACCCGGCACAGGCGAGCCCCAGCGCGAGCGCGAGCACGAGCACGGTGTCGTTGGGGTGCTCCGTGGCAGCGTCGATCGCGAAGTAGCCGCAGGCGACGAGCGCAAGGGTCGCCGCGAGGCCGTCCATGTTGTCGAGGAGGTTGAACGCGTTCGTGATGCCGACGAGCCAGAGCAGGCCGATCGCCCACGCGAGGACGTCGTTTCCGACGATCTCGACGTTGAGCCCGCTCGCGAGGACGACGACCGCCGCCGTGATCTGCGCGGCGAGCTTCGCGACCGGGCTCAGGTGCCGCAGGTCGTCGACGAGGCCGGCGACGAAGACGATCGTCGTCCCGGCGAGGATCCCGGCGAGCTCGCCGCTCCACTCGAGGCCGCCGACGCCGAGCGCGAGGAGGACGCCGCCGACGAATCCCGCGTAGATGCCGACGCCTCCGAAGGTCGGCGTCGTCTCCTCGTGCCAGCGCTCGTCCGTCGGGACGGCGACGAGGCGACGTCCGACGGAGGAGCGGAGGAGGAGTCGCAGAACCGCCGCTGTGACGACGAATGCTGCAATCGCGACGATCGCACCCACGATCACGAAAGGGTAGTCGAGCCCCCTGCCGCCGTATCCTCTCCCCGTGTCCGTCTACGCCGACCTGATCCGCTACCGCGAGCTCTTCGGGAGCCTCTTCCGGAGGGACATCCGCGCGAAGTACCGTGGCTCGCTGCTCGGCCTCGGCTGGTCGCTCCTCCACCCGCTCGTCCTCATGCTCGTCTACCTGCTCGTCTTCTCCGTGCTCTGGCGCGTCGCCGAGGTCGGCAGCCGCGACTACTGGCTCTTCCTCCTCTGCGGACTTCCGGCCTGGGTCTTCTTCGCGACGGCGTCACAGGGTGCGTCGCGGAGCCTGCTCGAGAACGCAAACCTCATTCGCAAGGTCCGCTTCCCGCGCCAGCTCGTGCCGCTCTCGATCGTCGGGACGAACCTCGTCAGCTTCGCCGTGATGCTCGGCATCGTCATGGCGCTGTCCCTCTGGAGGATCCCGGAGGCTCGGGCGACGGTCTGGCTCGCGCTTCCACTCGCAGCGCTCTTCGCCTGCATCGTCGCCGGCTTCGCGCTCGCCGTCGCCTCCCTGAACGCCGTCTACCGTGACGTCGAGCACCTGCTCGCCGCGTTGCTGCTGCCCTGGTTCTTCCTGACGCCGATCCTCTACAGCCTCGACCGGCTTCCCGGTGTCGACGAGTACCCGGCCGCGGAGTTCGCTCTCCACTGGCTCAACTTCCTCACGCCCCCCGTCGAGGCGATGAGGTCGGTTCTCTTCTCGGGGGAGCTACCGGGAGCGCCCGACACGATCTACACGGCAGCCGCGGCGCTCGTCGCGCTCGTGCTCGGCGCCTGGGTGTTCAACCGCGTGGACGACCGGATCGCGACCGAAGTCTGACCACGGCCCGTCCCTCGTACAGCGAGTCGCCTCCGAAGTAGGCGGGGAGGGCCTCGTGCTCTCCCGGCTCGAGGCCGTCGAGCAGGGAGGGGAAGAGGAGCGGGTGAACGAACCGCGGGTTCCGTCCGCCCCCCGGGCTCCACGCGCCGAGCCGCTTGCGGTCGGATCGGGACTCGGGATCGACGGCGCCGCCCACGGCTGCGTAGCCCTCCTCGTGCGCATCGAGGAGCAGCCTCGACCAGTCCGGAGCCGGGATCGCCCCGGGCGCGAGGTGCGCGATGGCGATCGGGCCCTCGGCGACGACGGGCTCTTCCTGTGCGGCAAGTGCCGCCTCGGTCTCCGGCTCCGGGCCGCCGTGCACGACGACGCCGAGCCGACGCGCGGCGATCCGTGGAGCGACCTCCACTTCGAGGGCGAGCTGGGACGAGCCGAGCTCGGCGAGCCAGAAGTGGAACTCCTCCACCAGGTCGAAGGCGAGACGGTACTTCCCGGGCGGTCTCGGCGCGACGACGGGGACGGCGAGCTCGACCGTCTCGCCCGGCTGGACGACGGCGGGAAACGGCGTGCGAGGGCCGTCCCACACGATGGCGTTGCCGAGCGGGTCGAGCCAGTGGTACGAGAGCTGCAGGCCCTCCTTCCCGCGAGAGCGCCAGGGTGCCGTGCCCGCGTTCTCGAGCCGGAGGTGAGCCGAGCAGGTCACGCCGGCTCGAGGCGGCTCGACCTCGTACGCGATCCAGCGAACGGCGAGCGGCCCCGCGGGGACGGGGTGCTCGCCGACGCGGTGCATGCGACCTAGACTAGAGGTCGATGAGGAGCTACAACCCGGTAATGCGGTCGTCTCCAGGGCTTTTCGGGCACCGGGGATCCCACCCGCGGAGTCTCGGCTCCCGCAGTTGACGTGCAGCCGGGCGAGATCACGGTCGACGGCGTCTCACGGCGCTTCCGGGTTCACGGGCGCGAAGCTCGCACGCTGAAGGACCTCTTCGTCCAGGGCGGTCGCACGCAGGCGACGGACGTCTGGGCGCTGCACGACG
Organism: Gaiellaceae bacterium; assembly: GCA_041557575.1. Classification (GTDB taxonomy): domain Bacteria; phylum Actinomycetota; class Thermoleophilia; order Gaiellales; family Gaiellaceae; genus GMQP-bins7. The sequence goes on along the minus strand of JBFFGH010000029.1, from coordinate 14,861 downwards.
TCTCGCTGCGCGTCGAGCCGGGTGAGGCAGTCGGTCTCATCGGCCGCAACGGATCCGGCAAGACGACGCTGCTCCGCGTCGTTGCGGGGATCATCAAGCCGACGGCCGGCAGCGCTCGCGCCGAGGGGCGCATCGGCTCGCTGCTCGAGCTGGGAGCCGGATTCCATCTCGACTTCACGGGCCGCGAGAACGTGTTCCTCAACGGGGCGATTCAGGGCCTGCGCCGCAGGGACATCCGAAGCCGGTTCGACGAGATCGTGGCCTTTGCCGAGCTCGAGCACGCGATCGACCGACCCGTTCGCACCTACTCCTCGGGCATGACCATGCGTCTCGGCTTCGCCATCGCAGCCTTCCTCGATGCCGACGTGCTCCTTCTCGACGAGGTCTTCGCGGTCGGCGACGAAGCGTTTCAGCGGAAGTGCTTCGGCCGCATCTTCGCGTTCAAGCAGGCCGGTGGGACGATCGTCTTCGTCTCCCACGATGCGGCGGCGGTCGAGCGCCTCTGCGAGCGCTCCGTGTTCCTCGAGTCGGGCCGTGTCGCGTTCGACGGCCCCACGCGGGAGGCCGTGACCCGCTACCGGCGCGCGCTTGCCGACGAGGCGAGCCCCGCAGAGCTCAGCGTTGGGCTCCGGGAGTGGGGATCGGGCGAGGTCGCGATCGTCTCCGCGGCACTCGTCGGCCAGGAGGGCTCGGACCGTCTCCAGTTCCTCTCGGGTGAGCCCTTCGAGCTCCAGGTCGCCGTCGCGACGCGCGACGGCGTCCCGCCCCCACGACTCCAGCTCGAGCTGCGAGACGACACGGGGACGCTCGTTGCCGGTCAGGCGGTCAACCTGCGCTCCCTGGGCTGGACCGCGCAGGACGGCGAGCGGAGCGTCCGCTTCCGGATGGGCGAGCTTCCCCTCGCGGAAGGGAGATTCCATCTTCGTCTCGGCGTCACCGACGAGTCCGGCGAGCACGTGTATCACTGGTTGGACGACGCGCTCGTGTTCGTCGTCTACCCGGGAGGCGCCGAGCGGGGAGTCGTACGCTTTGAAGGGAGCTGGCAGCTCGCAGAGAACTGAGCACCTCGATGACCGTGCGCACCTGTCCCGACTGGCCCGAGCTGATGGAGCTCGCCCCGGATCTGCAGTTCAAGCACTACACCGTCGCGGAGGCGCAGCTGCCGGCGGAGGCGCTTGCCCGGATGAAGCGCGTCTCGCTCACCGACGTCGAGATCTGCTGCGATCTCGAGCACCACGTCGTGAACCCCGGTCACACGCCGAGCGAGGTCTGTGAGGCGCTCGAGGGGACGCACTGGTTCGACGTGCACGAGTGGGCGACATCCGGTCCCGGCTCGGACTCCGGGAACGGCGCGGACTCCGGGAACGGCACGGTCGGCAGGACGACGAACGCCGCCTGACGCGCGAGCCGCCGAGGACGGGGCGAGTACGCTTCGCGCGTGCCGACGATCGTCATCCCGTACCGCGGCGACGCGAAGCGGCGCCTCTCTTCTCCCCTTCGTGCCGCAGCCGCGGTCGCGATGCTCGGCGACGTGGTCGCCGCCGCGCTGGACGTGGGCCGCGTGCTCGTGGTGACCGACGACCGTGTCGTGGTCCCGGCAGATGCAGAGGCGGTCGACGACCCGGGCGACGGCCTCGGGGCGGCAGTCGCCGCGGGCCTCGCGGAGGTCCAAGGGCACGCGCTCGTCGTCAACGCGGACCTTCCCTGCGCCAGCCCCCGGGCGCTTCGCACGCTCGCCGCCGCCGGTCTCGCGCTCGTCGAGGCTCGCGACGGGACGACGAATGCGCTCTCGCTTCCGGACCCGAGCGCGTTCGCTCCCCTGTACGGGCCCGAGAGCGCGGCTCGCTTCAGGGCGCACGGCCCGTTCGCCACGGTCGCGATCCCCGAGCTCGAGGAGGACGTCGACTCGGACGCCGATCTCGAGCGCCTCGCAGCTCGACTGGGCCCGCGGACACGAGCGCTGCTCGCCGTTCCCGCGTGAAGGTCGTCCTGCTCGCAGGCGGCGGAGGCGGCGCCCGGTTCGCCTGCGGCGCCCGCGACGCGCTGGGCCCCGGGGAGCTCACGATCGTCGCGAACGTCGGGGACGACGTCGAGATCCTCGGCCTGCACGTGTCACCGGACCTCGACAGCCTGCTCTACGCGCTCTCGGGGCTCCTCGACGAGGAGCGCGGCTGGGGCCGAGAAGACGAGACGTGGAATGCGCTCGAGGCCGCGGCATCCTGGGGGGGAGAGGGCTGGTTCCGACTCGGCGACCGCGATCTCGGCCTGCATCTCGTCCGCGCGGCAGCGCTTCGCGGAGGTCGCTCGCTGTCCGAGGTGACGGCGGATCTCGCGAGTCGTGTCGAGCTCGGAGCGCGACTGCTCCCCGCGACCGACGAGCCGTTGCGCACGCACGTCGTGACGTCTGCGGGGCGGTTCGGATTCCAGCAGTGGTTCGTCGGCCGCGGGCACCGCGACGAGGTCGACGCGGTGGAGTACGAAGGCGCCGAGGCCGCTCGCCCGGCGCCGGGTGTGCTCGCGGCCTTCGAGGAGGCCGACGCACTTCTCCTCGCCCCGAGCAACCCGTACCTCTCGATCGGGCCGATCCTCGCGATAGACGAGATCCGGGAAGCGCTCGAGCGACGGACCGTCCGCTGCGTCGCCGTCAGCCCGCTCGTGGGCGGAGATGCCGTGACCGGCCCCCTCGGCCGTATGCTCTTCCGTATGGCAGGCGGCACGAGCCCGCGTCACGTTCTCGAGCGCTACGAGGGCCTCGTCGACGTGCTCGTCGTCGACGAGCGCGACGCGCCCGAGAGCCCGACCGCGGACGTGCTCGTCGCGCAGACGCTCATGCGTGACCGCGCGTCGGCCCGACGGCTTGCGGAGGTCGCGCTGGAGGCCGCGTGCGCGTAGCCGTCGTCGGCGGTACCGGGCCGTTCGGGAAGGCGGTCGCCGTCCGTCTCCGAGAGGCGGGCGTCGCCGTCGTCGTCGGATCGCGCGACGCCGAGCGCGCGCGGGCGACGGCCGAAGAGCTCGGTGTCGAGGGCGCGACGAACGCAGAGGCGTGTGCCGGCGTGGATCTCGTGGTGCTCGCGGTCAACGCGGACGCGACACTCGAGACCGCTCGCGACCTCCGCGAGGACATCGGCTCGACTCCGGTGCTCGCAGTCGGGTCCGAGCTTCGCTTCACGAAGGAGGGGGTCTTCCCGTCCGTCGACGCCGTGTCGCTCGCCGAGAGGCTTCAGCAGGAGCTCGACGCTCCCGTCGTCGCGGGGCTCCACTCGCTCGCGGCGGCCAGCCTCGGCGCCGAGGAAGCGCCGGACGAGGACGCCTTCGTCTGTGGAGACGACGTCGAGGCCAAGGCACTCGCGCTCGAGCTGGCCGGGCGCATGACCTCCGGACGGGCGCTGGATGCGGGCCCACTCGCGAGCGCCCGTGCTCTCGAGGGGCTCACCGCCGTCATCGTCAACCTGAACAAGCGCTACCGCGGGCACGCCGGGATACGCGTCACGGGCCTGCCTTGACGGACGAGATCCGCGTCGTCCCGCTCCGTGGGATCCCGGAGCTGGAGGAAGGAGACGATCTCGGTGGGCAAGTCGTTCGCGCCGCTCGAGCAGCCGGCGGCCTGCTCGCAAACGACGTCGTCGTCGTCGCGCAGAAGGCCGTCTCGAAAGTCGAAGGTCGCGTCATCGACCTCTCGGACGTCGAGCCCTCTGCCCTCGCGCTCGAGCTCGCCGCCGATCGAGACCCGCGACGACTCGAGGTGATCCTCCGTGAGTCGGCCGAGGTCGTTCGCACTCGCCCTCCGCTCGTGATCGCCGAGACGAAGCACGGCTTCGTGTGCGCATCGGCCGGGGTGGATGCCTCGAACGCGAAGGGCCCGGACACCCTCGTGCTCCTGCCGCTCGACCCGGACGCGTCCGCGAAGGCTCTACGCAAGCGGATTCACGAGCTCTCTGGCACCGATGTGGGCGTCATCGTGTCCGATTCGTTCGGGCGGGCATGGCGGCGAGGGACGACCGACGTCGCGCTCGGGGTCGCCGGGATACCGGCGCTCCAGGACCTCGACGGGCACGTGGACTCCGCGGGCTACGAGCTCCACGCGACGGAGATCGCGGTCGCGGACGAGATCGCGGGCGCAGCGCAGCTCGTCATGGGAAAGACCGCCGGGATCCCGGCTGCGATCGTTCGCGGCCTCCGGCTTCGGGGGGACGGCCGGGGGCAGGACCTCGTGATGCCTCGGGATCGCGACCTCTTCCGGTGACGGCCGTGCTCGTTGGTTCCAGGCCCCTCGGGGGCGCCCGCACGGGCCGGTAGTCTTCCGGCGTGCGTTCGTACGCGATCTGGGGCACTGCGACCTCTCCGGGGCACGAGGCGTGGGTGCGGGAGATCGCTCGGCAGTTCGAGAAGGACGACTTCGTCGAGGTCGACGACATCGCGGAGGCCGACTTCGTGCTCAACATGTTCGACGCGGCCGAGCCCAAGGCGTTCCGACGGGCATCTCGCGGTACCTACTCGGCCGCCTTCTACGAGCTCCCGGAGGCGCCCGAGGACGTGCTGAAGCAGAGCTACCCGATGCTCGTTCGCACGCTCTCCAACGTCGTCCTCCTCCATGTGCCGGGACAGGGGGTCTGGTTCACGACCATGGAGCGCGGGACGTACCACGTCGGTGACGACCCCGCGGAGATCTACGAGCGCCTGGAGCCGCTCGCCACCTCGAGGCTCGTCATCGACAACGAATGGGTTCCGGACCTCGAGCCCGAGCTCTGGGACGGGGACGACGTCACGGCGGACCTCGCGACTGCGGGCCGCCGCCTCGACGATCTGGACCTGCTCCCGTCGCCGTTCCCCGTCGAGGAGTACCTGTCGGGGCGAGACCTGCGCCACGTCATGCGGCTCTACAGCGTCGGCGGGCTCTCCTACGGGAATCTCTCTGCCCGGAAGGACGAGACCCGCTTCTGGATGAGCGCGAGCGGTGTCGACAAGTCGAAGCTCGAGAGCGTCGGCCGCGACATCCTGATGGTCAAGGACTACGCCGAGGATCGTGGCGCGATCGTCCTGAGCGTCCCGCCCGGCATCGAGCCGCGCCGTGTCTCGGTGGACGCGATCGAGCACTGGATGATCTACCAGGCCCACCCGGGTGTCGGTGCGATTCTGCACGTGCACGCGTGGATGGAGGGCATTGCCGCAACGGACGTCAACTACCCCTGCGGAACCCATGAGCTGGCCGTTGCCGTCTCCGAGCTCGTGGATCAGGAGCCGGATCCCACACACGCGGTGATCGGCCTCAGGAACCACGGGATCACGTGCACCGGCGAGAGCCTCTCGGAGATCCTCGACCGCGTCGCGCCGAAGGTTCTCCGCCAGGTGCCGATGACCTAGCCTCCTGCCGGGCGCCTGCTCGTGGATCTCGGAGCAGGCGGGTCGGTGTCAGCCCGGCTGCGTGCGCAGCCGAAGTGCGGTCGCGACGGTCAGCAACGGCGCGATCAGCGCGTCGTTGACGACGCACCAGATGCAGATCGCGTCGATCACGAAGAGCTGCACGGTCAGCAGGTACAGGGAGAACAGCAGCCCGACCAGGGCGAGTGTTGCCGCGCCGAGGCGAGCAGTCGGCGAATCCCAGAGAATGAGGCCGAGGATCACCGAGTACGACATGAGGCCGAGCAGGGCGACCGGCACTCCCGCGATCTCGGCATACGCCGACTCCTGAACCGTCTCGCAGCCGCCGCCCGCGACGCAGACGACCTGGGAGCTCGAGTAGTGCGCCCAGGTGAGGTAGGCGGCCACTCCGATCCCGGCGACGGCGACGAGCGCCGCGACCCCTCGCAGCGCTCGGTCGCTCAACCTGCGAGAGCCCCGTCCAGCGCTTCGCGCATCTGGTCCGGGGTCGCCACCTGGATCAGGTACGGCTCCTGGTCGCCGATCTCCACGAGCAGGGTCGGCGTCCCCCCGATCCCTGCGTTCTGCGCTTCGGCTGCCGCTTGCTGTGCCGCCTGGCCCATCTCGTCGGTCTGGGCGTCGGCGAAGAGCTTGTCCACGTCGAGGCCCGGGATCTCCGCGGCGATCGAGCGAATCAGATCGTCCGTGAGCCACCCGCTGTTCTCGGCGCCCTGATTCCGGTAGAAGGCCTCCGAGAGCTCCCAGAGCCGGTTCTGCATGGCGGCGGCCAGGAGGAAGCGCTCACCCTTGAGCGAGTCGTCGCCGAGGAACGGGTATCCCCGGTACTCGTTTCTGACCTTCCCGGGACGCACGTACTCGTCGACGACCGTCGGGAGGAGCGTCTCCATGTAGTTCCGGCACGCCGGGCACTGGATGTCTGCGTACTCGATGAGCGTGACCTTCGCTTCGGGTGAGCCGAGGAACGCGCCGTCCTGCGGGATCCCCTCGAAGCCGACGACGGGGGTGGGTGAGGCCTTGGTCGTGCCGTCGTCGCGGAGCACGACGGCGACGACGACGAGTGCAGCGGCGATCGCCAGAGCCGCACCGAACGCGATCAGCATCGTGTTCCGTGACGGCCGGCCTCCGGAGGATTGCTTCGGGTTCATGGATGCCATAGCCGGAAGTCTGCTGAAAGCCGCGGCTGGCCGGTCGTGAGAACCGGCCGGTGCCCGGCGATCGTCTTCAGCGAGAGGCGGCGACTCGCGATCGGAGATCAGCGTGTACCGAGACGACACCCGGGACTCGCGCGACCAGTGCCGGGAGGACGTCGCAGTCCGCGGCGGTCTCCATCTCGCCGTCGATGCTCACGTTGCCGTCGACGACCAGGACCGAGACACGCCCCGGCTCGAGCCAGAACGTGCGCCGTAGGATCTCGATCTCGATCTCCTCGGCGATCTCCGCGTCCGAGCGCGTGAACGCGCGAACGATGTCCGCGCGGGTGATGATGCCGACGAGCTTCCCGTCCTGAACGACCGGCAGGCGGTTCACGCTCTCGGCGACCATGAGGCGGGCCGCCTCGTGAACGGGCCGGTGGGATGCGATCGTGAGCGCCGGAGCCGACATGGCCTCGCCGACCGTCTCGGCGCGAATCTTGTCCTCGATCCCGAAGCCCGGCTCCAGCAGCCATCCGAGCACACGGCGCCGCGACGGACGGCCCCCGGCCTTCACGAGGATGTCAGCCTCGGACACGACTCCCACGACCTCGTTCTCGTCGTTCACGACGGGCATTCCCGAGATCCGCTTCTCCACGAGGAGGGCAGCGGCCTCTCGAAGGGTCGTCGTGGGCTTCACCGACACGACGCCCTCCGTCATCAGATCACAGATCTTCATCAGGCCTCCTTTTCTCTCCCCCAGCGTCCCCGCCCGGGAGATGGAGGGCATCGGTGTGCCTACTGAAGCTCGGTTCGGGTTTTCCGCCGCGGTAGGGTCACGCACGCCGTGTCCGGTACCGCCGCCGCAACGGTCTTCATCGCCGCGCTCGTGACTGCCCTGGCTACCGGCCTCGGTGCGCTCCCGCTTCTCTCGACACGCGTGAGCGGGCGCAATGCTCTCGGGCTCTCCAATGCGGCTGCGAGCGGCGTGATGCTGGGCGCGAGCGTCAGCCTCGTGCTCGAGGCCGGTGGCAGGAGCGGCGCGAGGACGGCACTCGGGCTGCTGACCGGAGTCGCCTTCATCTTCGTCCTTGCGCGACTGCTGAATGCGCCCCACGATGAGCTCGCGCTCGGGTCGCTGCGCGGCGAGGACGCCGTGAAGGCCCTGCTCATCGTCGCGGTGATGACGGTTCACTCGATCGCCGAGGGAGTTGGAGTCGGTGCGGCCTTCGGAGGCGGTGAGACGCTCGGGATCCTCATCGCCATAGCGATCGCCGTGCACAACATCCCCGAAGGGCTCGCTATCAGCCTCGTCCTCGTCCCGCGTGGAACCTCCGTGCGGGCAGCCGCCGGCTGGAGCATCTTCTCGAGCCTTCCCCAGCCGCTGCTCGCCGTTCCCGCCTTCCTCTTCGTCGATGCCTTCCAGGGCCTGCTTCCGGTGGCACTCGGGTTCGCTGCCGGCGCGATGATCTGGATGGTCCTGAGGGAGCTCCTGCCCGAGGCGCTCACGCAGTCGTCGCGCCGGGCGGTCATCGTCACGGGCCTCGGCGCGTTTCTCGCGATGTCGGCCTTCCAGGCGCTTCTGCTCTAGGCGGCACCGCGCAGCGTGATTACACCGGCGGTTACACCCTCCGACGAATAGCCCTCCCTCGGACGAGGGAGTAACTTCGAGGCATGATCGAGCTGGCCACGGAGCGAAAGACGGCGCCCATCACGCCTCGCCAGCGTGAGGTGGTCGCACTGATTGCAGCGGGGTGCTCGAACGACGAGGTCGGAGCGCGCCTCGGGATCTCCCCCAGGACGGCGAAGGCCCATTGCGATGTGCTCCGGCAGAAGCTAGGGGTGCGACGCCGCCGTCAGATTCCGATCGCGTTCCGGCTGCTCACGGGCGAGGACCCCCTGTACGCGGGGCGCGGCTGGCCGGTTGCGGCTCGCTCTCCCCGCTGACCCAGGACGCCCGCAGCGTCGGGCTGCGGGCGTCCCTCCGCGTCGCGCGGTGTTAGGGTCGGGAGCCCCAACGGGCCCGGTTCGTCGGCGAGGAGGGCGGCGATGACCATGACGGTCTCGGAAGCGCGCATCTTCAAGCACCGCATCATCGAGCGGCCCCGGCTGTTTGCGCTCCTCGACCAGTCCGAGGCGCGCGTGAGGACCCTCGTTGCGTCGGCCGGCTACGGGAAGACGACGCTCGCCGAGCAGTGGGTGCAGAGAGACGGTCGCCGAGGCGCCTGGTACACGGCGCGCTCGGCCTCCACGGATGTCGCCGCACTCGCTCTCGGGGTCGCTCGCACTGCGGCCGCGATCGTCGGAGGCTGCGACGATCGACTGCGCGAGCACCTGCGCGCGTTTCCCGATCCCGCCGAGGACGTGGCGGTGCTTGCCGAGATCCTCGCCGAGGATCTCGGCGTCTGGCCCGAGGACTCGTGGCTCGTCATCGACGACTACCACGAGATCGCCCAGGAGCCGAGAGCCGAGCGCTTCGTCGAGGAGCTCGCGTCGGCGTCGTCGATCAGGCTCCTGATCGCGACCAGACAGAGACCGTCGTGGGTATCGACGAAGATGATCCTGTACGGCGACGTTCTCGAGCTCGGCCAGCTGGCCCTCGCCATGGACGGCAAGGAGGCGGCGAGCGTCATGGCCGGCCGGAGCGCACCCTCAGCTTCGGGAATCGTGTCGCTTGCCAACGGCTGGCCTGCCGTCATAGGGCTCGCCAGCGTGTCCTCTGCCGAGCCTCGTGCGGACGTCGAGCAGATGCCGGACTCGCTGTACCGCTACTTCGCCGAGGAGGTGTTCGGCTCCCTCGGAGTCGAAGTCCAGGCAGGCCTCACGACGCTTGCAGTCGCTCCGATCCTCGACCGGCAGCTCGCCGGCTCGTTGCTCGGAGTCGAGGCCGCGGAGCACGTCTGCTCGGCGGCGCTCGACGTCGGGATCCTGGTGGAGCGCGGGGTGCGGCTCGAGCTGCACCCTCTCGCTCGCTCCTTCCTCGCAGACTGGGGCGGACAGCTCGGGCTCGAGCCGGCCGCAGGGGCGGCCGAGACGTGTCTCGAGCACTACCGGTCTCGCCGGGACTGGGACGCCGCTTTCGAGATCCTCGCCGCAGGCGGGCCGGCGGGGGAGCTCGAATCGCTCCTCGGCACTGCGTTGGACGAGCTGCTGGAAACTGCCCGCCTCTCCACGGTGCAGCGCTGGTGTGCGCTGGCGGCGTCGTCAGACGTCGGTGCTCCCATCTTCGGGGTCGCCAATGCCGAGGTCGCGCTGAGGCTCGGACGCCACATCGAGGCCATGGCACATGCGGAAGGAGCTGCAGCCCGGGATCCGCGGCTCGCCTACCGCGCGCTCTCCCTTGCCGGCCGGGCGGCGCACCTGTCCTCTCGCGAGGAGCGGGCGCTCGATCTCTATCGGCAGGCGGAGCGGTCTGCCACGAGTGACGAGGAGCGCCGCGATGCCATGTGGGGGCAGCTTGCCTGTCTGATCGATCTTGAGCATCAAGATGCAGGGTCGACGCTGGAACTCCTGTCCGAGACAGTCTCGCTCGCCAATCCTCGTGACTATGTGCGAGCCGCGGTTCTGCGCGTGTATCAGCAACTGCGTCTCGGATCGCTTGATCTCGATGAAGCAGATACCGCCATGCAGCTATTGCCAGCGGTCAATGATCCTCATGTCACTCTGTCATTCCTCAGCGGGTACGGAACTGCACTCGCTCTCTCAGCTCGCTACCGTGAGGCAGAGGCGGTGGCTAGGGAACTGCTCCTATCAGCGGAGCGGCACAGATACTCGTTCGCTGTCCCGCACGGGCTGTCCGTATGTGCGATGGCACTGTCCGGTCTGCGCGAATGGGAGCGGGCCGAGAAAGCGGCTCGAGAGGCGCTCGGTCAGGCGAGAGAGAAGCGCGACGTCCATGCCGTCCTCCTCAGCTCCTCGATCCTCCTTCGCCTCTACGCGCAGCAGGCTCGCTACTCCGAAGCGCTTCGGCTCTCCTTCTCGAGTCGCGGGGCGCTCCCCGCGTCGATTGCCGAGCTGAACTGCTCGCGGGCGCTCGTGCTCGCCTGTGCCGGACGCGCCGAGGAGGCGCTTGAGCTCGTCGACTCTAGTCCCGAGACGCGCGCCGTCGAGCCGATCGTGCTCGCCTCCGCGGTCGAGGCGGTCGTGGCCACGAAGTCAGGATCCGCCGACGTCGTCGGAGCCGTCCGGCGTCTCGAGCGCCGTGCGTTCGAGATCGGCGCCGTCGACCTCCTCGTCGTCTCCTACCGCGCCTGCCCCGAGCTTCTCGCCGTTCTGCTCCGAGCCGATCAGAGCGGGCGGGTGCGCGAGCTCATGAGGCAGGCAGGAGATCTCGATCTCGCGGAGGCCGCGGGCAGCCCGATCGCCGACGGCGAGGACAGGACGATGCTGCTCTCGCCTCGCGAACGGGAGGTCTACGAGCTCCTTCGGACGGGCCTGAGCAACCGTGAGATCGCCAAGCTGCTCTTCATCGAGCCGTCGACCGTCAAGGTTCACGCGCACCGGATCTACGACAAGCTGGGCGTGCGCTCCCGGACGGCTCTCGCTGTCCAGGCGGCGCTCGAGCGCTCGCGTCAGGCCACGTCGGCGACGGACTCTGCAGGCCCCACGGGTTCCGGCGGCGCCTGATACGTGCTCTGCGCGAACTCGCGGAAGTCCGGGCGTGTGGCGAGGCGGTAGTCCTCCGGCGCTCCGGCAAGGATGGCTTCGAAGGCTGCGACGACGGCCGTGTCGAACTGGCCGTCCACTGCCTGCGCGAGCCGCAGGCGGGCGACGCGACTCGGCATGGCATCGCGATACGGGCGGTCGGACGTCATCGCGTTGTACGCGTCGGCGACCGCGATGATCCTCGACACGAGAGGGATCTCGTCGGAGACGATCCCGTCGGGGTAACCCTCACCGTCGACCCGCTCGTGGTGGTGACGGACGATCCTCGCGATCTCCTCGTACTCGCCGACGTGGACCAGGATCCGCTCGCCGATCGCCGAGTGCTCCTGCATCTGACGCCTCTCTTCCAGAGTCAGGGCCCCGGGCTTCTCGAGGAGCCCGGGGGGCAGGCCGATCTTCCCGATGTCGTGGACGAGCCCGCACAGGTACGCCTGCTTCTGGAGCTCGCCGGGCAGGCCCATTCGCTCGGCGATGTCCCTGGAGTAGATGGCGACGGCTGCCGAGTGACCGGCCGTGTACTGATCCCGTGCGTCGAGCGTGGCGATCAGCGCCGATGCGAACTGGAGGTTGGCCTCTTCCAGGGTCTTGTTGGCAAGCGAGAGGTCGCTGGCGAGCTGCCGCTGCTCCTGGTACAGGCCGTACAGGCGCTGGGCTGCCATCGCTGGAACGAGGAAGAGCGCGAGTGTCCAGGGTGAGACGCGAATGTAGATGTATGCCAGGAGCGCAACAACTGGTGCGTAGACCGGGGCTGACGTGAGCACGACGGGTACGAAGCTGCTGATTGTCTTGGCAATAGAGCCACCACGGACGCGGGACGTGAGTGCTGCGAAGAAGACGTCCAGCACTTCGCCCACAAGCGCTCCGATGAGCGAAGCGGCTATGAGAGCGCCGAATTCCGATGGGACAGCCGTAAGAGTCGCCTGCGCGGCAAAGCCCATCGCCGCGCCGCACATGAGCCTCGTGCTCGTGTAGGTCGCCCACTTGAGTCGCGGCGCGCGCTCGCGGTCGCCGTGCGACATGAGCTCGGGGTCCCCGAGCATCGAGGCCGCTCCGACCACCGCGGCCGACAGCGGCCCGAAGAGGACGGCCGCGAAGAGCGTCGGCAGGAGATGGATCGACTGCTCCTCCGTCTTCGCGAGCCCGCTCTGGTCAACGGTGAAGCGGACGTTGATCCGCTCGGCGACGGCCGCGGCCGCGGCCAGTGCGAGTACCGTGAGCGGCGCCTCGAGGGTGTATCCCGTGGCGACGAGAGCCGCGGCCGTGGCGAGCGCGACGAAGGCGAGCGTCGTCACGTAGGCGAGCGTTGCCCGATACGGCTCTCCGAGGAACCCTTGAACTATCCCTCGAACGGGGTATACGATGCGGTTGCCGTCAGTTCCCAATCGAGGAGTCATCGCCTATGGCCAAGGGCGCGAAAGTCTGGTAGCCCGTCGCATCCTCGTTTCTCCGCCGGGGGTGGGCATCCCTCTTTCGGGTGTTACCCCGGGGGAACGGCTCGGTGGGGTGGAAGGGTGCTGACGGGACGTAGCTACGCGATGAGCCCACGCCGGAAGCCGACCGCTACGGCGTGGGCTCTGCTGCGCGCTTGAAGCTTCGCGAGCAGATGCCGGACGTGGGACTTGACAGTCTCTTCCGACAGGAAGAGGCGCTCGCCGATCTCCCGGTTGACGAGCCCGTCCGCAACGAGTTGAAGAACCTCGATCTCTCGAGCAGTCGGATCCTGGCCGACCTCCCTTGACGCGGGCGGTGTGAAGGGGATCACGGAGCCGTGCCGACGTGCACTGCGACGTGCGGCAGCCGCCTCGAAGCGGCGGCTGTGATCCCGGTATCGATTCAGGATCTCGTTGCGCTCTGCGGCGTCCACGATCCCGATATCGGCCTCGCGCGCCAGCGGCTTTAGATCACGCGACCGGGTTTCGCTCGAACGAGGGAGGGGACGCTTGCGGTTCTCACTTGACCCGCGGAGTGAGATGCGATTACGTAGCCGGTACGAGCGTCGAAGAACCCAGGCCGCGTAGGACAACGACCGTCGGATGCTGGGCTCTCGACCCTTCGAGAGCCTCGACGTCGTACTCGGTGCGGCTCATTACGTTCCGCCCGTCTCTGGCGCGGAGAAAGGGGTTACCGATGAAACGAGGATTGAAAGGGTGGAGAGTCGGTGCGGTTGCCTCCCTTGTCGCGATCGCCGTCGTGGTTCTCGGCGCCGGTGCAGGCCAGTCCGCCCTCGGCGGCTCGTCCCAGTCCGGAGTTCTGATCGCCGGCACGACGGACTCGGTCACGAACATCGACCCGGCGGGCAACTACGACTACGGCTCGTTCGCGCTCGGCATCAACATGATCGAGCACCTGTACGACGCGAAGAACGGCGCGAAAATCCAGCCGTCGCTCGCGACCGGCTGCAAGCCGGTCAAGACGACCAAGACCTGGAGGTGCACGCTCCGCCGCGGCGTGAAGTTCCACGACGGATCGGACTTCGACTCCGCAGACGTGAAGTTCTCGTTCGATCGCGTGCTCAACAAGAACGTCATCAAGCAGGCCGCTGCCAACACGCCTTCGTCATTGCTCTCCAACCTGAAGAGCGTCAAGACGAACGGCAAGTACGCCGTGACGTTCAACCTGAAGAGCCAACAGTCGACGTGGACGTTCATGCTCACGACGGGAGCTGCAGGGATCGTTCCGAAAGGGGTGTATGCACCGAACAAGCTGCAGCCCAACAATCAGCCGCAGATCGGCACCGGGCCGTATCGGCTGACGCGATACACGCCTGGACAGCAGGCCGTCTTCGAGCCGTTCGACGACTACTGGGGGCCGAAGCCGAAGAACGACGGCCTCATCATCCGGTACTACTCGAAGTCCTCGACGATGAAGCTTGCGATCGAGCGGGGCGAGATCGACATGGCGTTCCAGACCTTCACGCCGACCGAGCTCACGTCACTCGGGAAAGCAAAGGGAATCCGGGTCTATCAGGGCCCGGGAGCCGTCATTCGCTACCTCGTGCTGAACGTCGAGCGGCCTCCGTTCGACAACATCGCCGTTCGACGGGCCCTCGCATACATGATGCCGCGTCAGGCGATCGCAACGAGGGTCTACCGCGGAACGGTCAAGCCGCTGTACTCGATGCCGCCCGCCGGTCTTCCGGGGCACATCGATGCCTTTGCGGCGCGGTACGGGAAGTCGCCGAGTCCCACGAAGGCGAAAGCTGCCCTTCGCGCGGCAGGGCTTCAGACGCCGTTCCCGATCGAGGTCTGGTGGACTCCGACGCACTACGGTGACGCATCCGCTGACGAGTACGCGGAGATGAAGCGCGGGCTGGAGAAGAACGGTGTCTTCGAGGTCACGCTGAAGTCGTCGGAATGGGCGCAGTACAGCAGTGTCCTCGGAAACCAGTACAACGCCTTCCAGCTCGGCTGGTTCCCGGACTACGCCGACCCGGAGAACTACGTCCTCTCGTTCTACCAGGAGGGCAATTTCACCGAGAACGGCTACAAGAGCGCCCGCATGACGAAGCTGCTCAACCAGGAGCTCTCCGCGACGAGCACCGCAAAGCGAGTGGCCATCATCCGGCAGATCCAGAAGGTGGCGGCCGCGGACGCTCCGATCATCCCGTACTGGCAGAGCAACATGATCGCCGTCGGCCGGTCGAACGTGAAGGGCATCCCCGGCACGCTCGATCCTGCCTTCATCATG
>JBFFGH010000028.1:0-19461 GCA_041557575.1 Gaiellaceae bacterium | reverse complement strand
GCGCGTCGCACCTCGAGCCTTCCCCCTCCTAGTGCAGCTGGATCCAGACCGCCTTGCGGTCGGTGAACTTCTCGAGCGCGTGGATCGACTTGTCGCGCCCGAAGCCGGACTGCTTGAAGCCTCCGAACGGAGACGTGATGTCGCCCATGTCGAACGTGTTCACCCAGACGACACCCGCACGGATCGCTCTCGCGGCCCTGTGCGCCCGGTTCACGTCGTTCGTCCAGACGCCGGCGGCGAGGCCGTAGACGGTGTCGTTCGCGATCGCGATCGCCTCGTCCTCGTCGGCGAACGAGATGGCTGACAGCACCGGCCCGAAGATCTCCTCCTGCGCGATCCTCATGTCGTTCGAGACGGCGTCGAAGATCGTCGGCTCCACGAAGTAGCCGCCCGTCTCCTCGAGCACGCGCGACCCGCCGGTGTGCAGAGCGGCGCCCTCGTCCCTTCCCGCCTCGATGTACCCGAGGACGCGCCCGAGCTGCGTCTCGTCGACGATCGCTCCCATGCGGGTCTTCGGGTCGAGCGGGTCTCCGGGCCGGATGCGCTCGGCGACGCCGACGATCTTCTCGAGCAGCTCGTCCTTGACGTCCGCGTGGACGAGGAGGCGCGAGGCGGCGTTGCAGACCTCGCCCTGGTTGTAGAAGACGCCCCAGGCGGCTGCGGTGGCGGCCGCGTCGAGGTCGCAGTCGGGGAAGACGACGAGCGGGGACTTCCCGCCGCACTCGAGCGCGAGCCGCTTCATGTTCGACTCGCCGGAGTAGCGGAGGAAGTACTTGCCGACCTCGGTCGAGCCGGTGAACGTGACCATGTCCACGTCCGGGTGGCGTCCGAGCGCCTGGCCTGCGGTCTCGCCGAACCCGGGGAGCACCTGGAGCACGCCCTCCGGCAGCCCGGCCTCGGCGCCCAGCTCGCCGAGCCGGATCGCGGTCAGGGGCGACTGCTCGGCGGGCTTCAGGATCACGCTGTTCCCGGTCGCGAGCGCGGGCCCGAGCTTCCACGTCGCCATCAGCGTCGGGAAGTTCCAGGGCACGACCGCGGCGACGACGCCGAGCGGCTCCCTGAGGATCATGACGACGCTCGACTCCTGGGTCGGGGCGACCTCGTCGTAGACCTTGTCGATCGCCTCGCCGTAGTAGGCGATGCACTCCGCCGACAGCGGGATGTCCACCCGCTGCGCGTCACGGATCGGCTTGCCCATGTCGAGCGTCTCGAGCAGGGCGAGCTCGTCGGCGTGCTCGGAGATCAGCCCGGCGAAGCGGAGGAGGATCTTCTTTCGCGCCTTCGGCGCCATGCGCGACCACACGCCGGACTCGAAGGCGGCGCGGGCGCCGTCGACCGCACGGTCGACGTCGGCCTCGTCGCAGGAGGCGATCTCCGCGATCACCTGTCCAGTCGAAGGGCTGACGCAGGAGAACGTCTCGCCGGAGAGGGCATCGACGAGCTCTCCGCCGATGAAGGCCTGGGTGCGGAGGTCGAGCTCGGAAGCCAGAGCGAGGGGGTCGCGGGCCTCCGGCTCCGCGAGCCGCTCCACGAGGGTGCTGGTCATGAGATTCCTTTCGGTCGCACGCGGCGGGGAGACAGGATCGACGGGCACCACTGTACGCGCGGCGTCGCCGCTGCGCCCACCGGCCGGAAGGCGCAGCGCACTATGCTCATTGCGATGCGTGACTCACGCGCAGTCGCCGCCGAGCTCGAGCGCGCGCGCGGGCGAACGGAGGAGCTGCTCGCGCCCCTCTCGGACGACGAGCTGGCGAGGCAGGTCTCGCCGCTCATGTCCCCGCTCGTCTGGGACTTCGCCCACATCGGGTACTTCGAGGAGCTGTGGCTCCTCCGGGAGCTGGGAGGCGAGCCTCCGACCCGGGCCGAGCACGACGACGTGTACGACGCGTTCGCCCATCCGCGGAGCGAGCGCGGAGAGCTCCCGATCCTCGACCCGGCATCGGCGCGCGAGTTCGTCGCCGATGTCCGGAGTCGCGCGCTCACGCTCCTCGAGCGGCGGGCGGAAGGCAACGGAAGCCCGCTGTTCGACGACGGGTTCGTGTTCGGCATGGTCGTCCAGCACGAGCTGCAGCACGTCGAGACGATGACGCAGACGCTGCAGCTCGGCGGGATGCCGGGACTAGCGCCGGGGAAGCCGCCGCGGGTCGAGGCCACGGGAGAGCTGCTCGTCCCGGCGGGCAGCTACCGCGTCGGCACCGACGACGAGCCCTGGGCGTACGACAACGAGAAGCCGGCGCACGACGTCTCCGTCCCGGGATTCGCGATCGACCGCGCCCTCGTCACGAACGCCGAGTACGCGGCATTCGTGGACGGCGGCGGGTACGGCGACCGCGCGGCCTGGAGCGACGAGGGCTGGGCCTGGCTGAGCGACGAGGGCGTCGGCGGGCCGCTGTACTGGGAAGGGGCCGGCGAGGGGCGACGGCGCCGGCGGTTCGACGCCGTCGAGCCCGTTCCCGCGGACGAGCCCGTCCAGCACGTCTCCTGGTACGAGGCGGACGCCTACGCGCGCTGGTCGGGGAAGCGCCTGCCGACGGAAGCGGAGTGGGAGGTGGCGGCCCGCACGGGCGAGCCGGCCGAGCTCGAGCATCTGTCGGGTGCTGTCTGGCAGTGGACGGCGACGCCGTTCGCCGGCTACCCGGGGTTCCGGGCGTTCCCCTATCGCGAGTACTCGGAGGTCTTCTTCGGAGAGGAGTACCGCGTGTTGCGCGGCGGCTCCTGGATCACCGACCCGCTCGTGGCCCGGCCGACGTTTCGCAACTGGGACTTCCCGCAGCGGCGGCAGATCTTCTCCGGGATACGGTGTGCTCGTGATGCCTAGCCCAACATCCACCGGCCTGCGCGTCCGCGTCGATCGGCTCCTCGACGAGGCCGACCGCCGCTCGGCCCTCTACGACGCGACGTTCTGGAGCCTCCGGGGGAGCCCGAAGTCGATCCCGTCGGTCTGGCTCTACGACGAGCGCGGCTCGCAGCTCTTCGACGAGATCACGCGGCTTCCCGAGTACTACCCGACGCGCCGCGAGACGGAGATCCTCGTCACGCGGTCCGCGGACATCGCCGCTCGCACGCAGGCGCGCGTCCTGGTCGAGCTCGGCTCGGGGACGTCGGAGAAGACGAGGCTTCTGCTCGACGCGCTCGAGGCGGCGGGATCCCTGGAGCGCTTCATGCCCCTCGACGCGAGCGAGGAGATGCTCCGCGCGAGCGCAGAGGTGATCGCGCGGCGGTACCCGTCCATCGGTGTGCACGCCCTGGTGGCGGACTTCGAGCGCCACCTGAAGGCGCTCCCGGGCGAGGACGAGCGGCTCGTCGCGTTCCTCGGCAGCACGATCGGGAACCTCGACCCCGAGGGGCGGGGGCGGCTGCTCGCAGACGTCGCCTCGGTGCTCGCGCCCGGCGACTCGTTCCTGGTCGGCCTCGACCTCGTCAAGTCGGCGTCCCGGCTCGAGGCTGCCTACAACGACTCGAGGGGGATCACCGAGGCGTTCGTCCGAAACGGCCTGGAGGCCGTGAACCGAGAGCTGGCCGCCGAGTTCCGCCAGGACGACTTCGACTACGTCGCGCGCTGGGATGCCGAGAACGAATGGATGGACATCGGCTTCAGCGCCCGGCGTGCTCACGAGGTCGAGGTGGGGGCGCTCGACGTGTCGGTCTCGTTCGCCGCGGGCGAGCAGCTGCGCCTCGAGATCAGCGCCAAGTTCCGGCGCGAGCTCTTCGAGCGGGAGCTCGTCGCAGCAGGGCTCGAGCTCGAGGACTGGTGGACCGACGCCGCCGGCGACTTCGCCCTCGCCCTCTCGGCCCCACGCAGCGCCTAGGCGCTCGAGCTCACCCGCGGCATTCGCCGCACTCCCCGCGGAGCACGACGTCGTGTGCGGCCACCGAGTACCCGTGCCCGACCGCGACGCGCTCGATGGCCGACTCGAGCGACGGGTCCTCGAAGGGCTCGACCTTGCCGCAGTCGTCGCACACGAGGTGGTGATGGTGGTCGCCGCCCGGGCGGAGCGGCTCGTAGCGGGCGACGCCGTCGCCGAGCTCGACCCGTTGCACGAGGTCGAGCTGGCTCAGGCCCTCGAGTGCCCGGTACACGCTCGCGATGCCTATCCGCGCTCCGCCCGCGCGCATGCCCTCGTGGATCTCCTGCGCCGAGAGGCAGCACTGCTGGGCGTCGAGGTACTCCACCACCTCGCGACGCGCACCGCCGGTTCTCCCGCTCCCGGCGCGCAGCCTCGTCAGGGCCGACTCTGCCCAGGCGCTCTGCATGTCGATAATGATAACCGTTCTCAGAGACGTGCTACGTTCCGACGATGCATCGTGCGCTCTTGGCTCTCCTGGTCGGTCTCGGAGCGATCGCGAGTGGCTGCGGCGGCTCCGGCTCTCCGGGCCGGCCGTCGGTCGTCGCGTCCTTCTATCCGCTCGCATGGGCGGTCGAGAGCGTCACCGGTCCCTCGAAGTACGAGGTCGTGAACCTCACGCCACCCGGCGCGGAGCCGCACGACCTCGAGCTCTCTCCGCGCGACGTGGAGACCATTCGGGACGCCGTGCTCGTCGTCTACGTCGGTGGAGGCTTCCAGCCCACGATCGAGGATGCCGTCGCGTCGCGGAGCGGCCCGTCGCTCGACCTGCTGCGCGGCGGGGAGGATCCGCACATCTGGCTCGACCCGGCGAGGTTCGGCCAGGCAGTCGCGCGCATCGCTCGCGCGCTCGACGTCCGTCGCTCGGCCGAGCCGGCGCTTCGTTCGCTCGAGCGGCTCGACGGGGAGTATCGGCGCGGGCTCGCGAGCTGCGACCGCCGCGTGATCGTGACCGCCCATGCCTCCTTCGCCCTTCTTGCTGCGCGGTACGGGCTGACGGACCTGCCGCTGGCGGGACGCTCGCCCGAGGTCGAGCCGAGCCCGCGCGACCTCCAGCGAATCGTCGAGGAGGTACGAGCATCCGGAGCCACGACCGTCTTCGCCGAGCCGCTCGTCTCGAGCAGGCTCGCCGAGACCGTGGCTCGAGAGGCCGGCGCCGAGGTCGCGACGCTCGATCCCCTCGAGGGCCTGAGCAAGGACCGGCTCGCGGCCGGTGACGACTACCTCTCCGTGATGCGCCGGAACCTCCGAGCGCTCCAGAAGGCACTCGGATGCCGCTAGCGGCCGAGCTGGCAGGCGTCTCGTTCGGGTACCGGCCCGGACAGCGCGTCCTCGAGGACGTCGACCTGCGCCTGGGGGAGGGCGAGTTCGTCGCCGTTGCCGGCCCGAACGGCGGAGGGAAGACGACGCTCGTGCGCATCCTCCTCGGGCTCGAGCGTCCATCGGAAGGGCGTGCGCTGCTGTACGGCGAGCCGGCGCACCGGTTCTCCCGCCGCAGGACGCTCGGCTATCTCGCGCAGCGCTCGGTCGCCGGCGGCGACGCGCCCGTGACCGTGCGGGAGATCGTCTCGGCGGGACGCCTCGCGGTCGGAGGCCTCATAGGCCCGATGCGACGGCGCGACCGCGAGCTCGTCGCGGAGGCCGTCGAGCGCGTCGGGCTCGCGACCCACGTCGACGCGCCTCTGCACACGCTTTCCGGGGGTATGCAGCAGCGCGCCTTCAGCGCGAAGGCGCTCGCCGGGGAGCCGTCGCTCCTCGTCCTCGACGAGCCGACGACGGGGGTCGACGCCGAGTCCCAGGAGTCGCTCGCGGGCCTCCTCCTCAGGCTGCACTCGGAGCTCGGTGTCACGATCGTCTACGTCTCGCACGAGTTCGGCGCCGTGGAGCACTTCGTCCAACGGCTCGTCCTCGTCCGGCGCACGATCGTCTTCGACGGATCGCCGCACGACCTTCCCGGCGTGTGGCATGACCCCTCGCACGTCCATGCTCGAGACTGAGTTCATGAGGCTCGCGCTCGGCGCGGGCGCGGTCGTCGGTCTTCTGGCCCCCGCCGTCGGGTTCTTCCTCGTCCAGCGTCGCCAGTCGCTCGTCGGCGACGGCATCGGCCACGTCGCGTTCGCCGGCGTCGCCGCAGGGATCCTCCTGGACATCGCGCCCGTCGTCACGGCTCTCATCGCCGCTGTGCTCGGCGGGATCGCGATCGAGGTGCTCCGATCGCGCGGCAGAGCCGCGGCCGACCAGGCGCTGGCCCTCGTCTTCTACACCGGGATAGCGCTCGGGGTCGTCCTCGTGTCCGTGGCCGGAGCGCTGAACGTCGACCTCTTCCAGTACCTCTTCGGATCCATCCTCACGGTGACGCGAACGGACCTCGCCATCATCGGCGCGCTCGGCGCGGTCGGTATCGCGACGATCGGGCTTCTCTACCGGCCGCTTGCGGGCATTGCGATCGACGAGGAGGGCGCCCGGGTGGCGGGAGTTCCCATCGGGGCCCTCAACATCGTCACCGCCGCCCTCGCCGCCGTGACCGTCGCGCTCTCGATGCGCGTCGTCGGCATCCTCCTCGTCGCCGCGCTCATGGTGCTCCCCGTCAGCGCGGCGAGTCGGATCGCCTGGAGCATGCGGTCGACGCTCGTTCTCTCCATGGCCATCGGCCTCGGCTCCGCCCTCGTCGGCCTCACGATCTCGTACTACGCGGACCTCCCGCCGGGAGGGACGATCGTCCTCGTGGCGGCGGCGGCGTTCGTCGCCTCGACGCTCGCGCGTTTGGCCTCGGGCCGCGACTAGGGGCCGGGCGGGGCCGCGACGCTAGGCGGCGACGCGCATCGCGTCGGTGCCGGCCTCGTGGCAGCCCCGGCAGCGCGCCTCGTACTGCTCCTCGGCTCCGACCACGACCGTCTCGCCGGAGTAGGGCGCCGGACTTCCGTCCACGAGCCGCTGCGTCGTCGTCGCCGGCCCGCCGCAGCGATGACAGACGGCCTGCAGCTTGTCCACGAACTCCGCGTGCGTGAGGAGCTCGGGCATCGGGCCGAACGGGAGCCGCCGGAAGTCCTGGTCGAGCCCGGCCGCGACGACCCGAGATCCGCGATCCGCGAGCTCGAGCGCCGCCCGGACGATCGTGCTCTCGAAGAACTGGACCTCGTCGATGCCGACGACCTCGAATCCCGACGAGCGCTCGACGAGCTCGTCGACCGAGCCGACCGCGAGCGCACGCATCCTCACCCCGGCGTGGCTCACGACGTCGGTCGCGTCGTAGCGGTCGTCGATGCGGGGCTTGAAGATGACGATGCGCTGACCTGCGATCTCGGCCCGGCGGAGGCGGCGGATCATCTCCTCGCTCTTGCCGCTGAACATCGGGCCGCAGATGACCTCGAGCCAGCCGCCCCGCTGCGGTGGGATCCGGATCACACGGCGATCCTAGTGAGGGCGTCGGCGGGCACCCGAAAGGCGGGAGCGTCGACGCGGAGGGCCTCTCGAACCTTGCTACACTCTCGCCCGCGCGGCGGCGTAGCTCAGTTGGTTAGAGCAGCGGAATCATAATCCGCGTGTCGCAGGTTCGAGTCCTGCCGCCGCTACTCGAACACCCTTTTTCGTCCCACCCACACAGAGAATCGAAGAATGGCAACCGGAGTCCGAGTCGCGATCACGCTCGCCTGCACCGAGTGCAAGCGGCGCAACTACCAGACCCAGAAGTCGAAGCGCAACTCCCCCGACCGCGTCGAGTTCAAGAAGTACTGCCGCTGGTGCGGCCAGCACACCCTGCATCGGGAGACGAGGTAGATGGCGCGCGAGACGCGGAAGCAGCGGCGTGCGGCACGCGCGGCACAGGGCGACTCCGGCCGCGGCGCCGCGGCGCGCACCCGTCCCTCGCAGCAGCCCGTCAAGCAGCAGACCGGGCGGAAGGCCGAGCATCCTCGCGGGCAGTTCGTCCGCGAGTCGTACGCCGAGCTCAGGAAGGTCGACTGGCCGTCTCGCCGGCAGACGTTCCAGGGCGTCGTCGTCGTGCTCATCGCGTGCGCGATCGTGGGCGTGTACCTCTGGGGGCTCGACCAGGTCATCCGCCCGTTCGTCGACAAGGTGCTCCTCTAGGACGGCGTCGATGTTCCAGTGGTATGTCATCAACACGTACTCGGGGCACGAGAACAAGGTCAAGACGAACCTCGAGCACCGGATCGTGTCCATGAACCAGCAGGGCGCGTTCCGCCGCGTCGTCGTTCCGACGGAGCAGGTGATCGAGACGAAGGAAGGCCAGAAGGTTCAGATCGAGAAGCGGGTGCTCCCCGGGTACGTGCTCGTGAACATGAACCTCTCCGACGAAGCGTGGACGGTCGTCAAGGGCACACCGGGCGTGACCGGGTTCGTCGGCGCCGGCTCGAAGCCCGTTCCGCTCTCACAAGGGGAGGTCGATCGAATCCTTCATCAGGGCGCGCCCGCCGGCGTCGCCGCGCAGAAGGCGCAGGTCGAGTTCTCCCTCGGAGAGTCGGTGAAGGTGACGTCCGGCCCGCTGTCCGACTTCGACGGTGAGATCGTCGACGTCAACCCGGACCAGCAGAAGCTCAAGGTGCTGGTCGATATCTTCGAGCGACAGGTGCCGGTCGAGCTCGGCTTCGATCAGGTGAAGAAGATCGACTGACGAGCGGTTTCGTTCGAGAAGGAAGCGACTGAAGAGATATGGCGAAGAAGGTTCTGACTCTCATCAAGCTCCAGATCCCGGGCGGGCAGGCCAACCCGGCCCCTCCCGTCGGGCCGGCGCTCGGCCAGCACGGGGTCAACATCATGGAGTTCTGCAAGGCCTACAACGCGCAGACAGCGCACGAGAACGGCCGCATCATCCCCGTCGAGATCACCGTCTTCGAGGACCGCTCGTTCACGTTCATCACGAAGACGCCCCCTGCCGCCGTCCTGATCAAGGAGGCTCTCGGGATCGAGTCGGGCTCGGGTGAGCCGAATCGCCACAAGGTCGGCAGGCTCACGTCTGCCCAGCTTCGGTCGATCGCGGAGACGAAGATGCCGGACCTGAACGCGCGCGACGTCGAGGAGGCGATGAAGGTCATCGCCGGGACGGCGCGGTCCATGGGGGTGGAGACGGAATGAGCCAGCACGGGAAGCGCTATCGCGCCGCGCGCGAGGGCATCGACCGCGAGCGTGCGTATACGCCCCTCGCCGCCCTTCGCGTGCTCAAGGGCTCCGAGGGCGCCAAGTTCGACGAGACGGTCGAGGCCCACTTCCGCCTGGGGCTCAACGTGCGCCACGCGGACCAGCAGCTCCGCGGGACGATCATGCTCCCGAACGGGATCGGCAAGGACGTTCGCGTCGCAGTCTTCGCCGAGGGCGAGAAGGCGCGCGAGGCCGAGGACGCCGGTGCCGATGTCGTCGGATCGGTGGATCTCGCGGCGAAGATCGAGGACGGATTCCTCGACTTCGACGTGGCAATCGCGACTCCGGACCAGATGAGCGTCGTCGGAAAGCTCGGACGCGTGCTCGGGCCGCGTGGCCTCATGCCGAACCCGAAGACGGGGACGGTGACCATGGACGTCGGCAAGGCCGTTTCGGACGCCAAGGCGGGCAAGCTCGAGTACCGGACGGATCGGGGTGCGAACGTCCACCTTCCGATCGGGAAGCGCAGCTTCGACGAGCGAGCGCTCCTCGAGAACTATGCGGCACTCGTCGAGGAGATCGTGCGCGCGAAGCCCGCGGCCGCCAAGGGGCGCTACATCAAGCAGATCACCCTCACGACCACGATGGGCCCCGGCATTCGCGTCGACTCGACGATCACGCGAGACATCACCGAGGAGCTCGATGCCGAGCACGCGGGGGCGGCGAAGGAGATCGCTACGGTTTAGCCGGCAACCAGACGAACCGCCCGAGACAGCTGGCAGCCCGACGACGCGGAGGGCAGAGGTCCAGCCGAGGTGGAGATCCCTGTGCGAGCGCTTCGCTCGCGGCTCGGTGACCCGCCTCGCGCGGGTTTCGTCGTTCAGGAGGACATGACGTGCTGAAAACGGAAAAGGAACGGATCGTCGCGGAGCTGGTCGACGAGCTCGGATCGGCGGAGACGCTGATCGTCGCCGACTACCGCGGCCTGACCAACAAACAGCTCGAGGCGCTGCGGGACCAGCTCATCCCGCTCGGGGCGCGCTTCCGCATCGTGAAGAACACGCTGACGCGCCGTGCGGCCGAAGAGGCAGGCGCCGAGCAGCTGCTCGTGATGCTCGAAGGCCCGACGGCGATCGCCTTCATCGAGGCGTCGGGGGATCCTGCAGCGGTTGCGAAGGCGCTCGCCGGCACCGCGAAGGAGACGAACGTGCTCGTCCTCCGAGGCGGCATCCTCGAGGGCAAGCAGCTCTCGGCCGCAGAGGTCGAGCAGCTCGCGACGCTTCCCCCGACGGACGTCCTTCGCGGGCAGCTCGTCGGCGCGATCGTGGCTCCTCTGAATGCGCTGCTGGGCCTCGTCTCGGCGCCGCTGCGCGATCTGCACGGATTGATCGACGCGAGGATCAGGCAGCTCGAGGCGGAGGGAGAGCTCGTTGCGGACGCGGCCCCGGCAGATGCTGCCGACGAGGCGGCCGAAACCGCCGAGGCCGAAACCGCCGAGGCCGAAACCGCCGAGGCCGAAACCGCCGAGGCCGAAACCGCCGAGGAAGGTGGGGAGGCATCTGCCGCATCGGCGGAGCCCGAGCCCGAGCCCGAGGAGCAGGAGGCTTCGGCGGACGAGCCCGCCGAGACGGAAGTGCAACCAGTGAGTGAAACGGAAGAGGAGGAGTAGGCAATGGCCACCGACGTCCAGGGCGTGCTCGACACGCTCGGCAAGATGACCGTGCTCGAGCTCGTGGAGCTCAAGAAGGCGATCGAGGAGGAGTGGGGCGTCACGGCCGCCGCTCCCGTCGCGGTTGCCGCGGCGGCTCCGGCCGCCGGCGGCGATGGTGGCGCCGTGGAGGAGGAGAAGGACTCCTTCGACGTCGTCATCACTGCTGCCGGCGACAAGAAGATCCAGGTGATCAAGGTCGTTCGCTCCGTGACGACCCTCGGCCTCAAGGAGGCGAAGGACCTCGTCGACGGCGCACCCGGCACCGTGCGGGAAGCTGTGGCAAAGGACGAGGCCGAGTCGATCAAGGCGCAGCTCGAAGAGGCCGGCGCCACGGTCGAGCTGAAGTAGCTCGACGCTCGGCACGCTCTCGGCGACGGGGTCGAGCCCCACGGTTCCGGCCCCGTCGCCCTTGCGCTGTCCGCTATCCTGCTCGGTGTCATCGGAACCGCTCCACCTGCGGTTGCGGTGACTTCCGCCTGTGCGCTACTATCCAAGGTTCCGCCGAGGCTCCGCCCGTCCAACCCTGCACGCAGTTAAGGGAGGCTTTCACACTTGAGCAGCGTTGCTGTCGCGCCGCGCGCGCGCAAGAGCTTTTCGCGCCTGAAGCACGTCCTCGACCTCCCCAACCTCATCGACATCCAGAAGGCGTCGTTCGAGTGGTTCATGAGCGACGGCCTGCGCGAGACCATCGACGACATCTCGCCGATCGAGGACTACACGGGGACGCTCGCCGTCGAGTTCGGGGAGTACGAGTTCGGAGAGCCGCAGTTCACGATCCAGGAGTGTCGTGAGAAGGATCTGACCTACCAGGCTCCGCTTTCCATCACCGTCCGCTTCGTCAACAAGGACACCGGCGAGATCCGCGAGCAGCGGGTCTTCATGGGCGACTTCCCGATGATGACGGACTGGGGGACGTTCATCATCAACGGCACCGAGCGCGTGATCGTCACGCAGCTCGTTCGAAGCCCGGGCGCCTATCTCATGGAGCCCAAGGACGCCACGAAGCAGGTCTTCATGGCGAATCTGATGCCGTCGCGTGGCTCGTGGCTCGAGGTCGAGATCGACAAGAAGGGCCTCGTCTACGCTCGCATCGACCGCAAGCGAAAGCTGCCGATCACGACGCTCCTGCGGGCTCTCCCGGCCGAGGATCCGACCACGGGGTTCCAGCTCGACACGAGCTCGAACGAGAAGATCCTCGAGCTCTTCGGGGGATCGAGCTACATCGCGAGCACTCTCGAGAAGGATCCGACGACTCGCGAGGAAGAGGCGCTGATCGAGGTCTTCAAGAAGCAGCGTCCCGGCGAGCCGCCGACCCTCGAGAACGCGCGGAACCTCCTCAGGTCGCTCTTCTTCGACCCGAAGCGCTACGACCTCACGAAGGTCGGCCGCTACAAGCTGAACCAGCGTCTCGGCGTCCGCGTGCCGGAGGACACCCGCGTCCTTACGACCGAGGACATCCTCGCTCTCGTTCGCAGGCTCGTCGACCTCCCCGTGAAGCTCGGCCTGCCCGAGGACGTGAAGGACTTCGCCGCGGACGCCGCGCTGCTCTCCCGGGATCCCGTCCGCAGCGAGCTCGACGAGTACGAGGACTTCGGCAACCGTCGCCTGCGCACGACGGGCGAGCTCATCCAGGAGGCGTTCCGTGTCGGGCTCTACCGCATGGAGCGTGTCGTTCGCGAGCGCATGACGACGGAGGACGTCGACACGATCACGCCTCAGACGATCATCAACATCCGGCCCGTCGTGGCAGCGCTCAAGGAGTTCTTCGGCTCCTCGCAGCTCTCGCAGTTCATGGATCAGACGAACACGCTGGCGGGGCTCACGCATCGCCGCCGCCTCTCGGCGCTCGGCGCCGGCGGCCTGACGCGCGAGCGGGCGCCGATCGAAGTGCGCGACGTCCACCCCACGCACTACGGGCGCATGTGCCCGATCGAGACGCCGGAAGGTCCCAACATCGGTCTGATCGGGTCGCTCGCATCCTTCGCGACGGTCTCGGAGTTCGGATTCATCCAGACTCCGTACCGCGTCGTCAAGAACGGAAAGGTGACCGACGAGATCATCTATCTCGACGCGGCGGAGGAGCGCCAGTTCACGATCGCGCAGGCGTCGGAGCCGATTGATCCGAAGACGGGCAAGTTCCTGAACGAGCTCGTGCTCTGTCGCTCTCGCGAGGGTGAGGCGGTCATCGTCTCGCCGAAGGACGTCGAGTACATGGACGTCTCGCCGGCGCAGATCGTCTCGGTCGCAACGGCGCTGATCCCGTTCCTCGAGCACAACGACGCGAACCGAGCGCTCATGGGCGCGAACATGCAGCGGCAGGCCGTGCCGCTCATGATCCCGCAGGCGCCGCTCGTCGGCACCGGGCTCGAGTTCCGCGCAGCCGTCGACACGGGCGACGTCGTCCTCGCACGGAACGACGGCTCCGTCGTCGACGTCGATGCGGAGCGCATCGTCATCGAGGGTCGAGGCACGCGAGACGAGTACCCCCTGACGAAGTTCATGCGCTCGAATCAGGGGACGCTCATCCACCAGAAGCCGGTCGTGACGCTCGGCGACAAGGTGAAGAGAGGCGAGGTGCTCGCGGACGGCAGCTCGACCGACGGCGGCGAGCTCGCGCTCGGCGCGAACCTCCTCGTGGCGTTCATGCCCTGGGAGGGCTTCAACTTCGAGGACGCGATCGTCATCTCGGAGCGCCTCGTGAAGGACGACGTGCTCAGCTCGATCCACATCCACGAGTACGAGATCGACGCCCGCTCGACCAAGCTCGGTGACGAGGAGATCACGCGCGACATCCCCAATCGCTCGGAGGAGTCGCTCGCGAACCTCGACGAGCGCGGTGTCGTTCGCATCGGCGCCGAGGTCGGCTCCGGCGACCTGCTCGTCGGGAAGGTCACGCCGAAGGGCGAGACCGAGCTCACCGCCGAGGAGAAGCTGATCCGCGCGATCTTCAAGGAGAAGGCCCGCGAGGTGCGCGACACGTCACTCAAGGTCCCGCACGGCGAGGGCGGCAAGGTGATCGGCGTCAAGACGTTCTCGCGCGACGCCGGCGACGATCTTCCGCCGGGCGTCAACGAGCTCGTTCGCGTCTACGTGGCGAAGAAGAGGAAGATCGCCGAGGGCGACAAGCTTGCGGGACGCCACGGCAACAAGGGAGTCATCGCAAAGATCGTTCCCGAGGAGGACATGCCGTTCCTCGAGGACGGCCGGCCCGTGGACGTCGTGCTCAACCCGCTCGGCGTTCCCAGCCGAATGAACATCGGCCAGATCCTCGAGACGCACCTCGGATGGGCGGCCGCGCACGGCGTCTTCCCCGAGGGCGGCGCCGTCAGCTCCCGGGCCCCCATCAACGCTCCCGACCCGCGGGCCGTCGCGACGCCTGTCTTCGACGGGGCGACCGACGGGGACGTCGACGACGCGCTCGTCGCGTACGCACAGGCGGCGAACGGCGTCGGCATGGCGGTGAACGAGAAGGACGCACGCGGCAGCCGGGCCTCCGGCAAGGTGCACCTCTTCGACGGCAAGAACGGCGAGCCGTTCGCGCAGGAGGTCACGGTCGGGTTCATGTACATCCTGAAGCTCCTCCACCTCGTCGACGACAAGATCCATGCGCGCTCGACGGGGCCGTACTCGCTCGTGACGCAGCAGCCGCTCGGCGGGAAGGCGCAGTTCGGCGGCCAGCGCTTCGGCGAGATGGAGGTGTGGGCGCTCGAGGCCTATGGCTCGGCCTACACGCTCCAGGAGATGCTCACCATCAAGTCCGACGACACGATCGGCCGCGTGAAGGCGTACGAGGCGATCGTCAAGGGCGAGAACATCGCCGAGCCGTCGATCCCCGAGTCCTTCAAGGTGCTGCTCAAGGAGATGCAGTCCCTCGCGCTCGACGTCCACGTGCTCTCCGACGAGGGTCGAGAGGTCGAAGTGCGCGAGGAGGACGACGAGCTCCTGCGTGCTGCCGAAGAGCTCGGCATCGACCTGTCGCCCGGCTCGCTCCGCGCGGCGGCCCGCCAGCCGACGGCGGAGGAGGTCGAGGAGGGCGCCGAAGGTGCGGACGAGGGCGGCGAGCTGGTGCTGGCGGCCGACGAGGATCTCGGCGATGTCGAGGAGGCATCGCTCGAGGTGGACCTCGCCGACGCAGAGATCGAAGAGTGACCCCCCACATCACGGAACTGAGAGAGAGGTTCGAGGCGCTACATGGAAACCAGTAGACGCGGTCCCGACATCAACGACTTCGACTCGATCCGGATCGGCCTCGCGTCGAGCAAGCAGATCCGCGACTGGTCCTCGGGTGAGGTCACGAAGCCGGAGACGATCAACTACCGCACCCTCAAGCCCGAGCGGGACGGCCTGTTCTGCGAGCGGATCTTCGGGCCGACGAAGGACTGGGAGTGCTACTGCGGCAAGTACAAGCGCGTCCGATACAAGGGCATCATCTGCGAGCGCTGCGGCGTCGAGGTGACGCGGCAGAAGGTGCGCCGCGAGCGCATGGGGCACATCGACCTCGCTGCGCCGGTCTCGCACATCTGGTTCTTCAAGGGCGTGCCGAGCCGCATCGGCTACCTGCTCGACATCGCTCCGCGGGAGCTGGAGAAGGTGCTCTACTTCGCCGCTTCGATCGTCACTTCGGTCGATCGTGAGCAGCGGCAGAAGGACCTCGCGGACCTCGAGGACAAGGTCGCCGGTGAGAGCGAGCGCGTCTATCTCGACCGGGACGAGGCGCTCGCCGCGCTCGACGACCGCCTCGCACGGCGGCGCGACTTCTTCGCCAGCGGCAAGGTGCGCAACTTCGACGAGGACGACGACTTCTGGGCGCGGGGTCTCTCGAACTGGGCCGAGGAGTCCGGCCTGCCGCCGCTCGAGGACGTTCGTGCCCTCGGCGCCGGTGTATTCGTCAAGCTCGCGAAGTCGATCACGAGCGAGGATCCGCGGCGTGTCCGCGAGCTCGTGCGGCAGGCGGCGACGCGCGATGACCGGCGGCTCGCGCCGCGCGAGGTCGAGTCGGTTGCCGCTGCCGCGGTTCAGATCGAGACGGCGCTCGCGCCTCTCCGGGCCAAGCTCGAGAAGGCAAGCGGCGCCAAGAAGGGCGCGATCACGAAGCACGTGAACAAGCTCGTCGGCGACCTTCTGGGCGGCGGCGAGCTCTCCGAGGAGGATGCGAAGCTCGCTGCGGACGTCGATGCGAAGAACCTCGAGCGCGCTCGCGACGTGGGTGAGGGCTTGCTCGCGGACGTCCTCACTGCTATCGCTGCCATCGATGCGGACGCGGATGCCTCTGCAGTCCGCGAGCTCGCCTACGACCTGTGCCTGGTCGAGGGCACCCGCAAGGAGGACCTCGACTCCATCGGCCAGTGGGCGCTGAAGGTCCGCGAGATGGTTGCGGACATCGAGGTTCGGCGTGAGGACACGCGGGAGGCGGCTGTCGATGCAGTGCGTCGCCTCGAGCAGACCTGGCTCCTGTTCAAGGAGCTCGAGCCCAAGATGATCGTGGGCGACGAGCAGATCTTCCGCGAGCTGAAGGACCGTTTCGGATCACCGTACGGCTTCGGCGTGTACTTCCGGGGCGGCATGGGCGCCGAGGCGGTGCGCGATCTGCTGAGGGATCTCGACCTCCAGGACGAGTCGCTGACGCTCCGCGACGTCATCAAGACGTCCAAGGGCCAGAAGCAGCAGCGCGCGATCAAGCGGCTGAAGGTCGTCGAGGCGTTCATACAGTCCGGGAACAAGCCGGAGTGGATGATCCTCGAGGCGGTTCCCGTGATCCCGCCGGAGCTTCGTCCGATGGTGCAGCTCGACGGCGGTCGGTTCGCGACGAGCGACCTCAACGATCTCTATCGCAGGGTCATCAACCGGAACAACCGCCTCAAGCGGCTTCTCGATCTCGGCGCGCCCGAGATCATCGTCAACAACGAGAAGCGCATGCTCCAGGAGGCCGTCGATGCTCTCTTCGACAACGGACGCCGCGGGCGTGCGGTCACCGGCCCCGGGAACCGGCCCCTCAAGTCGCTGTCCGACATGCTCAAGGGCAAGCAGGGCCGCTTCCGGCAGAACCTGCTCGGAAAGCGTGTCGACTACTCCGGCCGCTCCGTCATCGTTGCCGGCCCCAACCTGAAGCTGCACCAGTGCGGCTTGCCCAAGCTCATGGCGCTCGAGCTCTTCAAGCCGTTCATCATGAGCCGGCTCGTCGAGCGGAAGGCGGTACAGAACATCAAGGCCGCCAAGAAGATGGTCGAGTCGATGATCCCGGAGGTCTGGGACGTCCTCGAGGAGGTCATCGCCGAGCATCCCGTGCTCCTGAACCGCGCACCGACGCTTCACCGCCTCGGCATCCAGGCTTTCGAGCCCGTGCTCGTCGAGGGCAAGGCGATCCAGGTTCACCCACTCGTCTGCCAGGCGTTCAACGCAGACTTCGACGGCGACCAGATGGCGGTTCACCTGCCGCTGTCGGCCGAGGCGCAGGCCGAGGCGCGCGTGCTGATGCTGTCGTCGAACAACATCCTCTCGCCCGCGGGCGGCCGGCCGCGCGCGACGCCGAGCCAGGACATGGTCCTCGGGGCCTACTTCCTGACGTACTGCGAGTACGACCTTACGTCGATGACCGCCGAGGAGGTGGCCAAGGCGATCGGCCAGCCCGGGCTCAAGCGGTTCCGCGTCGAGGAAGACGTGGAGCAGGCGCTCGAGGCCGGATCGGTCGGCTACCAGGACCCGATCGAGTACACGTGGAGTGGGGAGCGTCTCGTCACGACGCCGGGTCGCGTCATCTTCAACGCAGACGTCGAGCTCGCGCTCGACGAGGCGACGGGCGGGGACTTCGAGGATCATCCCTTCCTCAACCGGACGCTCACGAAGCGGGAGCTCGACACGTTCATCGGAGATCTCGTCGAGCACTACGGGCCGAACACGATCGCGGCGGCGCTCGACGTCATCAAGTCCGTGACGTTCCGGTTCGCGACCCGAGCCGGGATCACGATCTCGAAGAACGACATCG
This sequence comes from Gaiellaceae bacterium, assembly GCA_041557575.1. Lineage (GTDB taxonomy): Bacteria > Actinomycetota > Thermoleophilia > Gaiellales > Gaiellaceae > GMQP-bins7. The sequence goes on along the minus strand of JBFFGH010000028.1, from coordinate 1,829 downwards.
TCATCCCGGAGGACAAGGAGACGATCCTCGCGGGCTACGAGGAGGAGGTCGCGAAGGTCGGGCTCGAGTACGACCGGGGCCTCATGACCGAGGAGGAGCGCAACGAGCGCGTCATCGCCATCTGGACGCGTGCGACCGACGAGGTCGCCGAGCGGATGATGGCGAACCTCGAGCCAACCAATCCGATCTACATGATGGCCAACTCGGGCGCCCGTGGATCCTTCAACCAGATCCGCCAGCTGGCCGGCATGCGCGGGCTCATGGCCGATCCGAAGGGAGAGATCATCGCGCGGCCGATCAAGGCCAACTTCATGGAAGGGCTCACGGTCCTCGAGTACTTCATCTCCACCCACGGTGCCCGCAAGGGCCTCGCGGACACGGCGCTGAGAACGGCGGATTCGGGGTACCTCACGCGGCGGCTCGTGGACGTCTCGCAGGACGTGATCGTGCGTGACGAGGACTGCGGGACCGAGGAGCACATCCAGGCTCCTCTTATCGTCGACGGCACTCCGAACAAGAGCGTGGCGGGACGTGTCGCTGCGCTCGACATCAACAAGCCCCTCAAGGACGGCAAGCCCGGAAAGACGGTTCTCGCCGAGAAGGGGCAGGAGATCACGATGAGCACGCTCCGGCAGCTCGTCGAGGAGTTCGGCGAGCACGCGGAGACTGCGACGGTCCCGCTCCGCTCGGTGCTCAAGTGCCGCAGTGAGTTCGGCCTGTGCCGGAAGTGCTACGGGACGTTCCTCGCGACGGGCGGCATGGCCGAGATCGGCGACGCGGTCGGCATCATCGCGGCGCAGTCGATCGGTGAGCCCGGAACGCAGCTGACGATGCGGACCTTCCACACGGGTGGCGTCGCCGGCGCCGACATCACGCACGGCCTCCCCCGCGTCGTCGAGATCTTCGAGGCGCGCAACCCGAAGGGTGCGGCTACGCTCGCCGAGGTCGCAGGGAAGATCGACATCGAGGAAGCCGAGCGCACGATCAAGGTGACGGTCACTCCGACTGCTCTCGATGCGAGTGGCGAGCTTCAGGATCCGAAGGAGTACAGCTTCCCGCGGCGCACGCGGTTTCTCGTTTCGAAGGGCGATGTCGTCGAACCGGGCGACCCCCTCAACGACGGCTCGCTCAACCCGGCCGACTTGCTGATGCTCAAGGGCGCCACTCCGACCGAGCTGTACCTCGTCGGCGAGGTGCAGAAGGTCTACAAGTCGCAGGGCGTCGAGATCCACGACAAGCACATCGAGCTCATCGTTCGGCAGATGCTGAAGAAGGTTCGCGTCGAGAGCGCAGGAGAGACGACGCTCCTTCCCGGGCAGCTCGTCGATCGCGTCGTCCTCGAGCGCGAGAACGCGCGCGTGAAGAAGGAGAAGGGTGAGCAGGCGACGTTCGAGCCGATCATCCTCGGCATCACGAAGGCCTCGCTCGCGACGGAGTCGTTCCTCTCGGCAGCCTCGTTCCAGGAGACGACGAAGGTGCTGACGGACGCCGCGATCGAGGGCAAGGTGGACCGGCTCAACGGGCTCAAGGAGAACGTCATCATCGGCAAGCTCATCCCGGCTGCCACCGGTCTCAAGCAGTACCGGCAGATCACCATCGAGCCCACGGAGCCGCTCCCCGTGACGTTCGCGAGACCCGAGGCGGAGGCAGAGCTCCTCGCAGCTCTCGAGGAGATCGGCGAGGGCGAAGGCTTCGACTTCGACGCGCTCGACATCTCGCTCGAGGACGAGGCGCCTCTCGACGTCGACGGCGAGGCCGCGGGCCTCGAGCCTCCGGCGGACGAGGACTGAGCTCGAAGGAACGGGTTGGAGGCCCGCGGGGCGGGCCTC
>JBFFGH010000027.1:0-20412 GCA_041557575.1 Gaiellaceae bacterium | reverse complement strand
CGGGGACGTCGCCGGCGGCCCCGTGCGCGTGGCGCCGGACGTCGCGGCCCGCCTGTCGGGCGGTGGGTACGTGTTCCCCGTCTTCGGGCCGGCCTCGTTCGGCGACAGCTTCGGCGCTCCACGTAGCGAGGTCGAGGGCGGCTGGCACCACGGCGAGGACATCTTCGCCGCTCCGGGAACGCCGCTCCTCGCCGTCGCCGACGGGACGCTCCACACCATCGGGTTCAACCGGATCGGGGGCTACCGCCTCTGGCTCCGGGACGACGACGGAACCGAGTTCTACTACGCGCACCTCTCTGCGTACTCGCCGCTCGCCGTCGAGGGACGCCGCGTCCAGGCCGGAGACGTGATCGGGTTCGTCGGTGACACCGGCGATGCGGAGGGCTCGCCACACCTCCACTTCGAGATCCACCCCGCGTCGATGTCGAGCCTGGGCTACAACGGCGTCGTCGCTCCGTACCCGATCCTGCTCGCGTGGCGGCGGACGGACGACATCCCACTCTCCGCAGGCCGCGTGTACACGGCCACGGGAGCAGGTGCGAGATCCCTCCCCCCGCCCGGCGCCGTCCTCCTCGAGGCGCAGGACATCGGGTCGACGAGCGGCCTCGTCCCGGGCGGGCTCGAGCGAGCCCTCAGGCGCTAGCTCGAGAAGCGAGGAGGCCGGAACCCGCCTGCGCGGATCCCGACCTCGTCCCCGCTACACCTAGCCGCCGTTGCCGCTCGCAGCTTCCGCGGCAGTCATCGCGTCGGCTTCGAGATCGGCCTGGAGCTCCTCGAGCTCCTCGATCCCGGTGCCGTCGCTGCCGGAGACCCGCTCCATGATCCAGTCGCGAGTCGCCTCGCCCGTCCAGGGGTTGTAGAGGACGCCGAGCGTCACGCCCGTCAGCAGCATGACGCGGTTCCGGGCCTTGTGCGTCTTCTTCTTCGCCTTCTTCTTCGCCTTCGCGGTCTTGCCCTGGAGGCGATCGGAAGCTTCGGTCAACCCTGCGACGAGATCCTGGATGTCCCTCTGGAAGTCCTTCTCGGACGCCTTGGCCGCCATGCCCTTGACGCCCTTGCCCTTCGCGAGCTCGCCGTAGAGCGTCCTTGCCGTCACGAACGCTGCGATGAGGTCGTCACGGAGCTCCGGGTCGGTCATTGCGCGCTGGACGTAGGGCTTGAGCGCGTCGGCCCCGAGGACCGGCTTCTCCTTGCTCTTCGCCATCTGATCTCCACCTTTCTTCGACTCAGCTTGAAGTATGTCGGCTACGATCGCCCGGGTGCGTGGGGTTGCGTTCCTTCTGTTCCACCCGAAGCGCCTCGTGACGCTCGTCGGTGGTGTGTTCGCGGCGAGCGCGTACGTCTGGATCGCCGCCGTGCATGCGGTCCCGCGCGTCAGGCGTCGGAAGGCAGCCGCTCGTCGAGCCTGGCAGAGCCGCCCCGGGCGGAGCCAGAACGTCGCGTAGGTGGAGCGCCTCACCCGCTTCGTCCTCCGCCGCCGGTGGTTCGTGTTGGCGGCCTGGGGCGCGGTTCTCGTCGTCTCCGCGACCGCGACGTCGCAGCTCTCCGACCTCCTGACGAATCGCTTCCGGCTGCCGGGCACGGACACCCGGCGGGCGGAGGTCATCCTCCAGGATCACTTCGGGCAGCGCTCGACCGGCTCGTTCACGATCGTCGCCCGGACCGACGGCGATGCGGAGGCGCTGATCCCGAAGGTGACGAGAGGTGCCGAGAGGGCGGCGGCGGCTCTTCCGACGGGCCGGCTCGTGGGCGTGAGCGCGGTGACGCCGGACGTCGTCGTCGCGCAGATCGTCTCGCAGCTCGAGCCGGCGGACTCGAAGGGTCGCACGGACGACATGCGCAGAGCGCTCGGCACGATCGCGGGTGCCGACGTCTACGTCACGGGTCAGGCGGCGATCGAGCACGACCTCGATCCGGTGTTCGGGCGCGACCTGCTGAAGGGCGAGCTCATCGCCGTGCCCATAGCCCTCCTGATCCTCATGTTCACCTTCGGGACGCTTGCGTTCCTGATCCCGTTCGCCTTCGCGGCCGTGACGATCCCGACGACCCTCGCGATCGTCTGGATCTTCGCGAACGTGATGGAGCTCTCGACGTACCTGGAGAACCTCGTGACCCTCATCGGGCTCGGCATCGCGATCGACTACTCGCTGCTCGTCGTGTACCGGTTCCGCGAGGAGCTACGCGCCGGGAAGTCCCGAGACGAGGCGACCGTCGAGACCATGGCGACCGCGGGGCGCGCGGTCGTCTTCAGTGGCACCGCAGTCGCGATCGGGCTCGCGATGCTCCTCTTCATGCCGCTTCCCTTCATGCGCGGGTTCGGGCTCGCAGGCCTCTTCATCCCGGCGGTCTCGGTGTTCGCCGGAGTCACGCTCCTCCCGGTGCTGCTCGCCCTCTTCGGTGAGAGGCTCGACCGGATCCGCCTGCTCCCGCAGTGGTGGCTCGACCGCCGCGTCGACCACGAGCGCGGGTTCTGGGCGAAGCTCGCGCGCTTGATCATGCGGTACCCGGCGCTCGTCGCGGGCACGACCGCGGGCGTCCTCGTGCTGCTCGCCCTGCCCCTGCTCGGGCTCCAGCTCGGACCTGGGTCGAACGAGGGGATCCCTCGACGGCTCGAGGCGATGAAGGGATACGACACGCTGGCCAAGGCCGTCGGGGCGGGCGCCGTCTCGCCGTCCAACATCGTGGTCGACACGGGACGGGCAGGTAAGGCGAGCGATCCTGCGATCCGGGACGCCGTCTCCAGGCTCACGCGGCTCCTCCTCCGAGACGACCAGGTCGCCGCCGTCCGGTTCGACGACACCACGCAGCACGTGGACCCGACCGGCAGGTACCTCAACATCGAGGTGGTGGGGCGCGAGGAGTACGGGAGGCCCGAGAGCCTCGCGTTCGTGGGGCGACTGCGTGGCGACCTGATCCCCGCTGCAGGCTTTCCGGAGCCGGTGCACGTGTTCGCAGGCGGTGGCCCTCCCGGCGGCCGGGACTTCCTCTATCTCGTCTACCGCTGGTTCCCGTGGCTCATCGTCGCGGTCCTCGTCGCCACGTTCATCCTCCTCACCCGGGCGTTTCGCTCGCTCGTGCTGCCGCTCAAGGCGATCCTGCTCAATCTCCTCTCGATCGGGGCGGCGTTCGGCCTGCTCGCGATCGTCTTCCAGCACGGCGCGGGAGAGTGGGTGGGAATCACTCCCTACGACCAGGTCGAGGGCTGGATCCCCGTCTTCCTCTTCGCCATGGTCTTCGGGCTCTCGATGGACTACGAGGTCTTCCTCGTTTCACGCATGCGCGAGGAGTGGGACCGCGGAGCCTCCAACGAGGATGCCGTCGTGCTCGGGCTCACGAAGACGGGGCGCCTCGTCACGGCCGCCGGTCTCATCATGTGCGCGGCCTTCATGGGCTTCGTCGCCGGGTCGCTCATCGGCCTGCAGCAGTTCGGGCTCGGCCTCGCCACCGCGATCCTGATCGACGTCACCATCGTGCGCGCGCTGCTCGTCCCGAGCGCGATGACGCTCTTCGGCCGCTGGAACTGGTGGCTCCCGCCCGGCATCGCCCGGCTCCTGAGAGTCGAGCCCTCGCCTCTCCGGGACGCCGCGGCGCCCGGTGGCGGCGAGCGCTGAGCGACCGGTGCGCGTAGCATCCGCCCGTGCAGCCAAGAGGGCTCATCTGTGCCGGCGGGGAGGCGACCCGCCTGGGCGAACTGACCCGGGCCACGAACAAGCACCTCCTTCCGGTCGGCAGCTGGCCGATGGTCTACTACCCGCTCCAACTGCTCCAGCTCGCCGGGATCACGGACGTCCTGCTCGTCACCGGCAAGGGCCATGCGGGGCAGATGATCGACCTCCTCGGCGACGGCCGGATCGCCCCGCGCGGAGGCGGTGAGCCGATCCTGGAGCTCGACCTGACCTACAAGGTGCAGACGGAGCCGGGAGGCATCGCCCAGGTCGTCGGGATGGCGCGGGACTTCGCCAGCGGATCACCGCTCGTGGTCGTGCTCGGCGACAACATCTTCGAGTACTCGCAGGCCGCGTCCCTCCAGGAGTGGGCCGAGGATCCGAGCCGGGCGAGGATCTTCGTCACGGAGGTACGCGATCCCGAGAACTTCGGCGTCGTCGTCTACGACGACTCGGGCGGAGTCGCAGACATCGTCGAGAAGGCCGGAACCGTCGATCTGCGGTACGAGTCGCCGCCGTCTGCGGACGCCGTCGTCGGGCTCTACTGCTACCCACCGGACGTGTTCGACGTGATCGAGCGGCTCGAGCCGTCCTCCCGCGGCGAGCTCGAGATCACCGATGTCAACCGCCACTACGCGCTCGCGAACAGGCTCGACGCCACGGAGGTCGTGGGGTGGTGGGAGGACGCCGGCAAGCACTGGCAGCACCTGTCGGAGATCGGCCGGCGGATCGAGGAGACGGGCGCCAACAAGACACCCCGGCCGTGATCGAGGGGCTCCATCGCATCCCGCTCCGGCGCGTCGAGGACGATCGCGGCTGGTTCTGCGAGCTCCGCCGTGACAGCGCGCTGCCGAAGCCGATGACGCAGACGAACGTCTCGTTCTCCCGGAGGGGCGTCATCCGGGGCCTCCACTTCCACGAGCGGGGGCAGGACGACCTCTTCGCGTGCCTTGTGGGGACGGCCCGGGTCGTCGTGCTCGACCTCGAGACCGGCGAGTCCTTCAGCGAGGACATCGGGGAGGAGAACCCCGTCGCGATCTACGTCCCGGGGCGCTGTGCGCACGGTTTCGAGGCGCTCACGGACATCCTCTTCTGCTACCACGTCACCGTCGAGTACGACGCGCAGGATCCCGACGAGCACACGGTTCCCTGGAACGACCCGCGCGTCGCGCACCTATGGAGCTCGAGCACACCGATCCTCTCCCCGCGGGACGCCGGCGCCGGATCCTGATCACGGGAGCGGGCGGCCAGCTCGGCCGCGCGCTCGCCTCGGCGTTCGGCGACGACGAGGTGGTCGCCCTCGCGCGGGAGGCGTGGGATGTCACCACTCCGCTCGACCCGGGACTGCTCGGCGACCCCGTGGACCTCGTCCTCCACACGGCAGCGTGGACGGACGTCGACGGCGCCGAGGCCGACCCACAGGGGGCGGCGGCCGTGAACGTCGGCGGAACCGCGCACGCGGCCTCGCTCGGCGCCTCCCTCGTCGCCTTCTCCTCCGACTACGTGTTCGACGGCCGGAAGGACGCGCCGTACGTCGAGTCGGACGCTCCGAACCCGCTCTCCGCGTACGGGCGAACGAAGCTCCACGGCGAGGGCGCGGCGGGGCCCGACGCCTGGATCGTGCGATCGTCGTGGCTCTTCGGGCCCACCGGGCGCAACTTCCTGCGCACGATGCTGCGGCTGGGCGAGGAGCGGGACGAGGTCGCGGTCGTGGACGACCAGCGAGGGTGCCCGACCTTCGTCGGCGACCTCGCCGCCGCGGTGCGACAGCTCGTCGACGCCGAGCTCGAGCGTGGCGTCTGGCATCTCGCCGCGGACGGCGACTGCACGTGGGCCGACTTCGCAGAGGCGATCTTCGAGGAGGCCGGCCTGGCCTGCCGTGTCCGGCGGGTGAGCACCGAGGAACTCGGGCGGCCGGCGCCGCGGCCCAGGTACTCGGTGCTGCGCAGCGAGCGCTCGGGAGCGCCCCTGCTCCCGCACTGGCGGGACGGCCTGCGGTCGTGCCTCCGGGAGATGGGTCGCTAGCCTTCCCGCGATGCGACTGCTCGTCACCGGCGGCGCCGGCTTCATCGGCTCCAACTTCGTGCACTACTGGCTCGCCCGGCATCCGGAGGACCACGTGGTGGTCTACGACCTGCTCACGTACGCGGGGAACCGCGAGAGCCTCGCGGACGTGGAGGACGGGATCGTCTTCGTCGAGGGCGACATCTGCGATCGCGCGCTGGCGGAGGCCACGCTCCGTGACGAGCGCGTGGAGGTCGTCGTCAACTTCGCCGCCGAGTCCCACAACTCGCTCGCGGTCGTGGATCCGACCCGGTTCTTCCGCACGAACGTCCTCGGGACGCAGACGCTCCTGGACGCCTCGCGCGCGGCGGGCGTCGAGCGCTTCCACCACGTCTCGACGTGCGAGGTCTACGGCGATCTTCCGCTCGACACCGACGAGGTCTTCACGGAGGACTCTCCGTACCGGCCGCGGACGCCGTACAACGCCTCGAAAGCCGGTGCGGACCACGCCGTCCGGGCGTACTTCGAGACCTTCGGTCTCCCCGTGACCATCACGAACTGCTCGAACAACTACGGGCCGTACCAGTTCCCCGAGAAGGTCATCCCCCTCTTCACGACGAACGCGCTCGACGACGAGCCCCTCCCCATGTACGCCTCCACGCAGAACAAGCGGGAGTGGCTGCACGTCCTCGACCACTGCGAGGCCATCGAGCTCGTCCTGCGGCGAGGTCGTTCCGGGGAGACGTACAACGTCGGCTCCGGTGTCGAGGCGACCATCGAGGAGATCGCGGACCTCGTTCTTCGGCACACGGGCAAGCCCGAGTCCCTGAAGAAGATCGTTCCCGACCGGCCCGGGCACGACCGCCGGTACCTGCTCGACTCCACGAAGATCCGCGAGGAGCTCGGGTGGGCTCCCTCGCACGAGTGGGACCACGGTCTCGCGCAGACGGTCGAGTGGTACACGTCGAACCGCGCCTGGTGGGAGCCGCTCAAGGCGCGCTCGCTCGTCGAGGAGTCCGCCTGGCGCACATAGCGCGGGGAGATTCCCCTCAAGGCTTGCGGCGATCGGCCGAGAAAACAAATTGGTAACCCTGCGGAGCTAGCCTGAGTTCTCCCTTGCGCACGTCACTCGTCGTCCTTGCGATCGCCGCGGCCGTCGCCGCCACCGCGTCGGCGCAGTCGCCCCAGCCCAGCGGGGGCTATGGCGAGGCACTCTTCCTCGTCTCCGGCCGCGGATACGGGCACGGGGTCGGCATGAGCCAGTACGGCGCGTACGGACAGGCGAAGGCGGGCCGCACGTACGACCAGATCCTCGCCCACTACTACGCGGGCACCGACCTCGGCCAGGCGACGAGGAAGCGCGTCCGGGTGTTGGTCGCAGAGGGGCGAGGCGCCGTGGTCATCGGATCGGAGGCGAAGATCTCCGTCAGGGACGCAGCGGGCGCGAAGGTCAAGCTCGGGCCCGGAGCCCTGACCCTGCGGCCGGATCTGCGGCTTCCCTCGACCGATGAGAGCCCGGCGGCGTCGCAGCCGGAGCTGACCCCTCCCCTCGTCCTCCAGCCCACCAAGGCATCGGCCCCACTGTCCCTCGACGGCCGCTCGTACCGGGGCAGGCTCGAGCTACGTGTGGACGGCGGATACCTGCGTGTCGTGAACGTCGTGGCTGTCGAGGCCTACGTGCAGAGCGTGGTCGCCGGGGAGATGCCGGACAGCTGGCCGGCGGAGGCGCTCAAGGCCCAGGCCGTCGCGGCGCGCTCGTACGCGCTGTCCCACCTGCTCAAGGGGAAGCCCTTCGACCTCTACTCGGACGTGCGGAGCCAGCTCTACCAGGGGCTCGCCGGCGAGAAGCCGTCGACGAACCGGGCCGTGAAGGCGACTGCGCGCCAGGTCCTCCGGTACGACGGCGAGATCGCTTCGACGCTCTACTTCTCCTCCTCGGGCGGGAAGACCGCGAGCGCCGCGGACGTCTACGGAGCCTCGGTCCCGTACCTCGTCTCGCGTCCGGATCCCTGGGACAAGGCCTCCCCTTACTTCCGCTGGGGCCCGGTCCTCATCGGAGCGAGGACGCTTCAGGCCAAGCTCGGCGAGAGCGCCAGGGTGATCGACGCCAAGGCCACCGCGACGCCCTCGGGACGGCTCCGCGGGCTCGTTCTCACGACGACGGCGGGCTCGGAGTCGGTTCCGCCGTCGCTCGTGCGCTCCGCGCTCGGACTTCGCTCCACGTGGATCTCGGTCGGAGTGCTCCGCCTCGACCGTCCGGCAGCGGGATCGGTCGTCTTCGGCTCGAAGGTGCGCCTGTCGGGCCTCGTGCGGGGCCTCGACCTCGCGACGCTCGCGTCGTCCCTGGACGGGATGCGCTGGTCCGTCTCGTCGGCTCTCGTGCCCGACGGAGTGGGGGGCATCTCGTTCGACGCCAAGCCCACGCGGACGACGCGGTACCGGATCGAGGCGGAGGGAGCAGCCTCCCCTGCGCAGCTCGTTCAGGTCTCGCCACGTGTCCGGCTCGCGCAAGCCGCGGAGCCCGGCGTGCTCGTCGGCACCGTTCGGCCGAAGCTCGCCGGAACGCTGGTTGCCATCGAGCGGAAGGCGGGGTACACCTGGGTGATGGCGGGGGACGCCGTGCTCGACGCGACCGGGAGCTTCCGCGCGGAGCTGGCTCTGAGCCCGGGCGCCTATCGCGCGACGATCGCCGCGGCGAACGGGTTCGCCGAGGCGAGATCACCTGTGCTCCAGGTGACGGGATGAGCCCGCCTCGCATCGCGCTGACGGTGTGCGCGTCGGTGCTCACGCTCGTCGGCTGCGCGGCTGCGCTGGCCTCGTCTCAGCAAGGCCCCGTGCCGCGGGTCGCCGTCGGGCTCGTCGAGGGCGCCGACGCGAAGGCCGTCTCGCAGGCGATCGCGCGCCGGACCGGCTCGCTCCCCGAGCGGCTCGGCGGCATTCCCGCGCTCATCGCAGAGCTTCCCCCCGGCACGAGCCTGCGGGGAGTCTCCGGCATCCGCTACGTGGAGCCTCTCCGCGAACGGCGTCTCGCGTTCACGCCGACGGATCCGCTCGTCTCCAAGCAGTGGTACCTCGCCTACAGCGGCTTCTACCAGTCGTGGGCCACGCTGCCCGCGTTCGAGCCGGTCCCGGTCGCCGTCATCGACTCGGGTGTCGACGCCGGGCACCCCGAGCTGGCGGCGAAGGTGCTCGACGCCAGGAGCTTCGTCGGCGGTTCCCCTCGGGTCGACACCTTCGGCCACGGGACGTTCGTGGCCGGCCTGATCGCAGCCGGGGTGAACAACGGGGTCGGCATCGCCGGCCTCGCGCCATCGGCCCAGCTTCTCGTCGCGAAGGTCGTCACTCCCTCGCGCTCGATCCCGGTGGAGGCCGAGGTGAAGGCGATCCGGTGGGCGGTCGACAACGGCGCACGGGTCATCAACATGAGCCTCGGCGGCGTCCGCGACCCGCTCGACTCGAGCCGCGACACGTACTCCCGCCTGGAGGCCGACGCGATCTCGTACGCGGTGTCGAACGGCGTGGTGGTCGTCGCGGCCGTGGGGAACGGAGACCAGGCTCCCTCGAGCCCGTGGAAGTACGCAAGCTACCCCGCTGCGCTCCCGCACGTCCTCGGGGTCAGCGCGACGAACGACACGGGGGGGATTCCGAAGTTCTCGAACCGGGACGCCGTCTACAACGACCTCGCCGCGCCCGGGCTCTCGATCCTCTCGATCCTGTCGCGCCCGCTCACGGCGCGCTTTCCCCAGTGCGCGGAGCAGGGGTACTCGAGCTGCGGGCCGGACGAGTATCGCGAGGCGCAGGGGACGTCGTTCGCCGCGCCCCAGGTGACCGCGGCGGCCACGGTCCTCCTGAGCCTCCGGCCGACCCTGCGCCCCGAGCAGGTGACGAGGATCCTCCAGGCCACGGCACGGGACCTCGACGTGGCCTCGGGGTGCAGCGAGTGCGCGCCCGGTCGCGATGCCGCCTCCGGCTGGGGGCGGCTCGACGTCGCCGCCGCGCTCGCGGCTCTCGAGGAGCCGCTGCCCGCGCGCGACTCCTTCGAGGCCAACGACGATGCAGGTCCCCGGGCGCACAAGCTCGTGGGCGCGACGCGCCAGATCTCCGCGACCGCTGACTTCTGGGACGATCAGGACGACGTCTACGCGATTCGCCTCCGGAAGGGGCAGCCCGTCTACGTCGGGCTCACGGGGTCGAACCCGAGCGTGGACATGAGCCTCGCGTTCTGGCTCTCGAGAGCACGCTCGATCTCGAGCACTCGCGACCTGCGCTTCCGGGCGAAGGTCTCGGCCCGGTCGGGCGCTCGCCAGTACCTCTCGTACCGCGCCAGGACGGCGGGCACGTACTTCGTCCAGGTGCGGATGGCCAGTCCCGGCTTCTCGCGCTACCGGCTGACCATCGTCAAGGGCTGAGCTCCGCGCTAGAGGAGCTCGTCCTCGGAGACCTCGCGGAGCACGCGCGCCGGGGCTCCCACGACGACCACTCTCGGCGGCACGTCCTTCGTCACGACCGCGCCTGCACCGATGAACGCCTCCTCCCCGACCTCGACGCCGGGGCAGAGGATCGCGCCGCCGCCGACCCTGGCGCCCCGCCGGATGGTGGGGCCCTTCACCAGCTCGTGACGGCGCTCCGTCCGGCCCATGAAGTTGTCGTTCGTCGTGACGACGCAGGGCGCGACGAAGACGTGCTCCTCGAGCGTCGAGTGCGCGGTGATGTACGCGTCCGCCTGAATCTTCGTCATCGCGCCGATCGTGGTGTCGTTCTCGACGAGCGACCCGCGGCCGAGCACGACGTCGTCGCCGATCGTGACTCGCTCCCGCACGCAGGACTGGTCGCCGAGGATCACGCGGGCGCCGATCTGCGACCCCGCGAACACGATCGCGCCGGTGGAGACGATCGTCCCGTCGCCGATCTCGGTCGGCGGGAGCGGCTCGCGGCTGGCCGTCGAGCGCGGGGAGAGCGACGGCTGCTTCCCGACGACGGCATGCTCGAGCACCTTCACGCCGTCGCCGAGAACCGTGCCCGGGTAGACGATCGCCGTCGGGTGGATCTCGGCCATCACGCCGGCGCCCCCGTCTCGAGAGAGCTGGTCAGCCGATCGAGGGCTCGCACGACCGCGAGGCCGTCGAGCGCCTCGCGGTAGTCGCCCGGGCCCTCCTCGCACAGTCGCAGGAAGTGCTGGAGCTCGAGCTTGAGCGGCTCGTCGTTCGGCACCTTGGGGCTCGAGATGTCGCCCGTCCGCGTTCGCCACTCGCCGTACGTCTCGGCGGGCTCCCACGGGGCCTTCTCGTAGACGGTCACCTTGCGCTCCAGCTCCATGTCGTCGAACACGACCATCTTCTCGCGGCCGACGACGGTCAGCTTCCGCATCTTGTGGGGGTCGAGCCACGAGAGGTGCATGTGCGCGACCCTCCCGGAGGGGAAGCGGAGGAAGCAGAAGACGACGTCCTCGATCCCGTCCTGCAGGTAGTCGAGCCCGTGCGCGACGACCTGGCTCGGCTCCTCGCCGAGGAGCCAGAGGATGACGGAGAGATCGTGGACGCCGAGCGACCAGAGGGCGTTCTCGTTCGAGCGGATCACGCCGAGGTTCTGGCGGTTCCCGTAGATGCAGGCGACGTCGCCGAGCTCCCCGGCGTCCATGAGCTCCTTCACCTTGCGGATGCCCGGGTGGTAGAGGAGCAGGTGCCCCGGCATGAGCACGCGCCCACCGGCCCTCGCGAGCTCGAGGAGCTCCTCCATCTCCTCGCCGCGCATGGCCGGGGGCTTCTCGACGAACACGTGCTTGCCGGCCTGGAGGGCCTTCTTCGCGAGCTCGTAGTGCGTCGGGACGGGTGTCGCGACGGCGACGGCGTCGACGGTCTCGTCCGCGAGCGCCTCCTCGATGTCGGCGGCGGTCCTGGCGGAGGGGTAGCGCTCGCCGAAGCCCGAACGGCGTCCCTCGTCGATGTCCACGATCCAGGCCAGATCGGCGAGCTCGCCGACGACGCGGACGACGTTGGCTCCCCAGCCGCCGACGCCGACGTGCGCGACGCGCGTCACAGCTTCCAGACCTTGTCCGACTGCGTCCCGTTGCGACCGGTTGCATTCCGGAGGTCGACGACGAGCGAGGACTCCTCGACGAGGCGGTCGTAGTCGATCTCCGAGTGGTTCGTGACGACGACCACGCAGTCGTACCCGGAAGGCTCGAGAGCCACCGACTCCATCGCGAGGCCGTTCTCGTCCAACGAGGGAACGTGGGGGTCGTGGTACGCGACCTCGGCCCCGGCGCCGCGCAGCAGGGAGATGATCTTGACCGCAGGCGACTCCCGCACGTCGGCGATGTCGGGCTTGTAGGCGACGCCGAGGACGAGGATCCTCGAGCCCTTCAGCGACCGCTCCTTCGAGTGGTTGAGCGCCTGCGACACGAGCGAGCGACAGAAGTACGGCATCGACTCGTTGATCTTCCCCGCGAGCTCGATGAACTCGGTCTGGAAGCCGTACTCCGGTGCCTTCCAGGTGAGGTAGAAGGGGTCGATGGGGATGCAGTGCCCGCCCAGCCCCGGGCCCGGCTTGAAGGACATGAACCCGAAGGGCTTCGTCGCCGCGGCATCCACGACCTCCCAGACGTCGATCCCCATCCGGTCGCAGAGCTGCGCGAGCTCGTTGACGAGGGCGATGTTCACGGAGCGGAAGATGTTCTCGAGGAGCTTCGTCAGCTCCGCGGCCTCGGGCGACGAGACCGGGTGGATCCGGTCGATGGCCGACGCGTAGAGCGCCGCAGCCGCGTCCGTAGATGCCTCGGTTATGCCGCCGACGACCTTCGGGACGTTCTTCGTCGTCCAGTCCTCGCGGCCCGGATCCACGCGCTCCGGCGAGAACGCGAGGTGGAAGTCCGTGCCGGCCACGAGACCGCTCCCGGCCTCCAGGATCGGCTGCACCTGCTCGCGGGTGGTGCCCGGATACGTGGTCGACTCGAGGACGACGAGATGCCCCTTGCGAAGGCGCTTGGCGATCTCGCCGGCGGCCGTGGTGAGGATCCGAAGGTCGGGCTCTCGCTGCTTGGAGAGCGGTGTGGGAAGCGCGACGAGGATCGCGTCCGTCTCGCGCACCTCGTCGTAGTCCGTGGTCGCGGCGACGAGGCCCTTCTCCACGAGGGGCTTCAGCACGTCGGTCGGGACGTCCTCGATGTAGCTCTCCCCGGCGTTGAGCATGGCGACGCGGTCGACGTCGACGTCGACCAGGAGGACGCTCTTGCCGGCGTCGGCGAACACACGCGCGAGAGGGAGCCCGACGTAGCCGGCCCCGACGATTGCGACGTCGCGGCTCATCGGCTCGGGATCGTAGCCTGCAGCACCTGCGCGATCCTTTCGGAGGCGTGGCCGTCTCCGTACAGGACGGGACGGAATGCCGGCATCTTCGCGTGCGCGACGGCCGTTGCGAGCGCGTCGGGGTCGTCGTCGACGAGGACGTTGGCTCCCAGCAGCACGGTGTCCACCCACTCCGTCGAGGGCCGCGGAGTGACGCAGGGAACGCCGTACCAGTACGCCTCCTTCTGGAGGCCCCCCGAGTCGGTCACGATCACGCGGGCCTGCGACGCGAGCGACGCGAGCTCGAGGTAGCCGAGCGGCTCGATCAGCCGCACGTTGTCCCGAAGAGCGATCCGTTCCTCCTCGAGCCGGGCGCGCGTCCGGGGGTGCACGGGAAGGAGGACGGGGCCGTCGATCCTGCCGAGGCCCTCTGCGATCCGGCCCAGCCTGGGCTGCTCGACGTTCGCCTGCCGGTGGATGGTCGCGATGACGTAGGACCGGGGCTCGTACGGGACCGGGAACCGGGCCCGTGCGATCGGCGCGAAGATCCGGCTCGCGTCCGCCATGACGTCGCCGACGACGTAGATGCGCCCGAGGACCCCTTCCCCCTGCAACGTCTCCTGCGAGCGGTCGTCGGGGCAGAAGAGGAGCCAGGAGATCCTGTCCGCCTCGATCCGGTTGTGCTCCTCCGGCATCGAGAGGTCGCCGCTCCGGAGCCCTGCCTCCACGTGTGCTAGGGGGATCGACGCATCGGCCGCGGCGCGTGCCCCCGCGAGCGTGGAGTTGGTGTCGCCGTAGACGAGCACGAGATCCGGCGACTCGGCCCGGATGTGCTCTGCGATCGGGAGCTCCATCGTCCTCACGTCGGAGGAGTGGAGATCGAGGCGGTATCGGGGCTCGGGCAGGCGGAGCTGGTCGAAGAAGACCTGGGACAGCGTGTGGAACCAGTGCTGCCCCGTGTGGAGCGCGACCTCGTCGATCCCGACGTCGCGGAGTGCCGCCGAGACCGGCCCGGACTTGATGAATTGCGGGCGATTCCCGACGATCGTGAAGACCTTCACCTGCGGAAGGCTACGGATACCGCCTCCGGGCACGGACCGATGCCCGCCTGCCGGGATCGGACGACGATCGGGTCGAATGACCGACCCGTCGCTGATCGATCCGTCGCGGGCGTACGCCTGCGGCGCGACCGACGTGCCGCTCCTCCACGAGACCATCGGCGAGCGCCTGCGTGACACCGTGCGCCGATTCCCCGACGGCGAGGCGCTCGTCGACCGCGGGCACGGCTATCGGGCGACCTGGTCGCGCCTCTGGGACGACGTCGATCGCGCAGCGCGGGGCCTTCTCGCGCGGGACGTCGAGAAGGGCGACCGCGTCGGGATCTGGGCCCCGAACCGCTACGAGTGGGTGATCGTCCAGTACGCGACCGCGCGGATCGGCGCGATCCTCGTGAACGTCAACCCCGCCTACAAGGCTCGCGAGCTCGAGTACGCGCTCACGCGGGCCGGCGTCAGCACGCTCGTGCTCTCCCGGGGCTTCCGCCAGACGGACTACGTCTCGATGCTCGCCGAGGTCAGGGATGCGTGCCCCGAGCTCGAGCAGGAGCTCGTCCTCGAGGACGACTGGATCGCGTTGCTCGCGGCCGGCGAGGCCGTGAGCGAGGCCGAGCTCGAGGCAGTGGAGGCGACGCTCTCCCCGGACGAGCCGATCAACATCCAGTACACGTCCGGCACGACGGGGTTTCCGAAGGGCGCCACCCTCTCGCACGCGAACATCCTCAACAACGCGTACTTCGCGGCCCGTCAGCTCGGGTACACGGAGGGCGACCGCGTGTGCGTGCCGGTGCCGTTCTACCACTGCTTCGGCATGGTGCTCGGCACGCTGGCGGCGATGACCCACGGGGCGACGGTCGTCGTCTCCGGGGAGTCGTTCGACCCGCCGGAGGTGCTCGCGACCGTCCGGGCCGAGAAGTGCACGTCGCTCTACGGCGTGCCCACGATGTTCATCGCGGAGCTCGAGGATCCGCGGTTCGACGAGTTCGACCTCTCGACGCTCCGGACGGGGATCATGGCCGGCGCGCCGTGCCCCGTGGACACGATGAACCAGGTCATGACGCGCATGCACATGGCCGAGGTGACCATCGGCTGCGGGATGACCGAGACGTCGCCGCTCGCGACCCAGACGGCGCCCGACGACCCGGTCGACAAGCGCGTGACCACGGTCGGCCGGCCGCACCCGCACGTCGAGATCAAGGTGATCGAGCCGGCGACCGGGGAGACGCTCCCGCACGGGGCTCCCGGCGAGCAGTGCATGCGGGGCTACAACGTCATGCTCGGGTACTGGAACGACGACGAGGCGACGCGAGAGGCCGTCGACGAGGACGGCTGGATGCACTCGGGTGACCTCGCGACCATGGACGAGGAGGGCTACGTCGCGATCGTCGGGCGGATCAAGGACATGATCATCCGGGGCGGCGAGAACATCTACCCGCGCGAGATCGAGGAGTTCCTCATCTCGCTGCCGGAGATCGTGGAGGCGTACGTCGTGGGCGTTCCCAGCGACCGCTACGGCGAGGAGGTGATGGCCTTCGTCCGTCTCGCAGAAGGGGCGTCGCCGACCGAGGAGGAGCTCGTCGCCGCGTGCAAGGGCACGATCGCGACGGTCAAGATCCCGCGCTTCTGGCGCTTCGTCGACGAGTTCCCGATGACGGTCACCGGGAAGGTCCAGAAGTTCAAGCTGCGCGAGCTCGCGGCCTCCGAGCTCGAGGCGTCGCAGCCCGTCTGAGGCTCGTCAGCAGATGCGGGGATGCGGCTCGCCGACGAGCATGTCGACGATGCGGCTTCCGCCGGGCGCGGTGTCGAGCATGTCTCCCGCCCCGTGAAGCGTCGCGACGAGTTCGTGGACATGTGACGCGTTGCCGCGGACGTCACCTTCCACGCTAGTTCGCCGCGGGCGCGTGTCACTCCCCGGTCATCGCGTCCGGCGTCGCCTTCCGCCGGCGGGAGATTGCCGGCACCGCCAGCTCGACGCCGCATCGACGAGCCGTCGTCTCGAGCCTCTCACGAAGGCGTTTCGCGCCGATTGCCGCCGCTTCGCCGTGGGCGCGGCGAAGCTCGGCCTTGGACTCAGCGCTACGGCCTGCTTCGAGGAGCGACTCCGCGAGCCGCCAGCGCGCGTACAGCCTGAAGTAGACGTAGTCGGCGCGCGCGACGGCGTCCTCCCACAGCGTGGGATCAGGACCGGCGACACGCGAGAGCTCGGCCTCGGCCAGCGCGAGCTGGGTGGCGGGGGTCTCCATCTGTAGCGAGCCGCCCGTGAGAGGAGGGAAGATCGCGAGGATCTCTCTCGCGCGCTCCACCGCGGAAGCGGCGCGTCGGACGTGATCGTCCCGCAGCCCGTCGTCGGCGGCGAGCGCCGCATCCACCTCTGCCCTCGCAAGCGGGGCGAGCACCGCGACCTTCTTGGCCTCCTCTGCCGGCACCGCGTCGACGGCGAGGTAGGCGGCTGCAATGCCGCGCACGTCGTCGAGCCGGCCCTCGTCCGCGGCGATCTCGGCGAGGAGGGGGTAGTAGTCGTGGTACCAACCGGGGGACACGCCGAGCTCCTGGAGCTCGGCGAGATCCGCGTGAGCGTCCTCGAGCCTCCCTTGCATCCAGCGCAGCACGCTGCGGCTGACGAGCTGACCGACGCTGCTCCATCCTTCGAGGTGAAGGCGGGCTACGTCGCGCAGCGTCGCGTCCGCGCGATCCCAGTCGCCGCTCTGGCAGAAGGCCCACACGAGCCAGTCCCCTTGCAGGACGCGATAGCCCCACGGCTCGCCGCTGGGCGGGAAGCGCGCCAGCATCTCGTCGACGAGCCGCTTCGGCTCCGAGCGGCGGGCCGTTGGATGGAGGTAGAGGAGGTCGAGGAACGACTCGTAGGTCTGGAGCGTCACAGCCGGGTCGCCCGTGGCGAGCGCGACGCCCAGAGCCGCAGCGTGCTGCTCGACCCCTCCGTCGGCGTCGCCGTTCCAGGCGAGAGCACGACCGAGGGCCCTCCTCGCGTAGATCAAAGCGAACGGATCTCCGCAGGCTTCGGCGTCGGTGAGCGCCTGGCGGCAGAGAGGAAGAGCGGGGCGCGGGTCGCGGTCGACCCCGAGTAGATGGATGCGGGCACACGCGGTGAGACTCCATACCTTGAGGGGGGACGGGTCGAGCCGCTTGGCAAGCTCGGCGGTCCGCAGGTACTCCTCGTATGCCGCCTGTTCCTCCCCCGAGAGAAACAGTGCGGTGCCGAGAAGCGCGCGGGACTCCGTCTCCGTCTCGGGGCTCGAGCGTCCCGCGAGTGCCGCTCGCAGTTGTTCGATGCAGGGCTGAAACCGGTCTCGGTCGAGCCAGTGCCAGGCGAGCGCGCGGGCGAGCTCGGCCGCGTCCGACTCGAAGCCGTGGTCGAGCGCCCACTCGAGGGCGGCTTGCAGGTTGGCGCTTTCCGCGTCGAGCCGCTCCTGGAGCTCCCAGCGTCCCGGGCCGTGCACGAGAGCTGTCGCCTGCACTGCGAAACTCACGCACCACTGCATGTGGCGTCGGCGTGTGGCGTTCGCGTCGCCCGTCTCCGCGAGTCGTTCGAGGGCATACGCGCGAACCGTCTCGAGAAGGCGGTGAGGACTCGCGGACTCCAGGTCGTACGTCGACACGAGCGACTTGGAGACGAGGCTCGACAGGACTGCCGGCACGTATCCGGTGTCGCCGGTTCCGGTGCAGACCTCTGAGACCGCGGCGACGTCGAATCCACCCTGGAAGACCCCCAGGCGGGCGAGCATGCGCTGTTCCTCCGCGCTGAGCAGCTCGTAGCTCCAGTCCAAAGCAGCCTCGAGCGTGCGGTGCCGGCTGGAACCAGTGGACGACCCGCCGACGAGGATGCGAAAACGGTCGTCGAGGTGGTCGGCGATCACCGCGGGGCTCAGCGAGCCGACTCTCCCAGCGGCGAGCTCGATCGCCAGCGGGATACCGTCGAGACGTCGACAGATCCTCGCGACTGCATTCGCGTTGCCCTGGGAGAGTCGGAACGACGGCCGCACGAGCAGCGCGCGCTCCTCGAACAGCCGGACCGAGTCGAACGTTCGGAGCGTCGCCGGGACCTCCTGCCGCTCATCCGGGAACGACATCGGCGGCACGTCGTAGACGACCTCGCCCGGGATCCGGAGCGGCTCCCTGCTCGTGGCGAGCACCTTGACGCCTGGCCCGGCCTCGAGCAGCGCACGGGCGAGCGAGGCAGCCGCGCCGAGGACGTGCTCGCAGTTGTCGAACAGGATCAACGTCGTGTCTCGGGCGACCGCTGAGGCGACAGCGGCAGTCGCATCTTCCGCTCGAGTTCGAAGCCCGAGGACGATCGCGAGTTCGGATGGGACGAGGTTCGGGCTCTGCAGCTCCGCGAGCTCAGCGAGCCAGCACCCGTCGGGGTAGGCGCCGAGAGAGGAGGCGGCGACGTGGAGCGCGAGACGTGTCTTCCCTGCCCCTCCGACCCCGGTCAGGGTCACGAGCCGGTGCTCGGCGAGGAGTCGTCCGGCTTCCGCGACTTCGCGCTCTCGGCCCACGAAGCCCGTCAACTCGACGGGGAGGTTGTGCCGGGGCGGCCCACCGAGACGCGCGTCGTGCACGAGGATCTGGCGCTCGAGCTCTCGGAGCCTGGCGCTCGGCTCGAGCCCGATCTCCGCGAGCGCTGCGTACGCCGCGCGGTAGGCCTCGAGAGCGCCAGCGTGGCGGCCTGTTCGGTAACGCGCCGTCATCAGGAGCTCCCACAGGCGCTCCCGCAGCGGGTACTCGACGACGAGTCGCTCGATCTCGGAGAGGGCGTCCCGCTCGCGACCCAGCTCGAGCAGCGCGTCCGCCCGCAGTTCGGACAGCATCAGCTGCAGCTCCCGCAGTCGCGAGATTTCCGGCTGGGCGAAGTCGTCGTCCTGGAGCGCCTCGTAAGGCGGGCCACGCCACAGGGCGAGGGCGGCCGTGGCCGCAGTCAGCGTCCGGTCCCGCTCGCTCGCAGCTGCTGCCCGCTCTGCCTCGGCGGCGAGCGAAGTGAACTCGTCGGCGTCGAGCGAGTCACCGGGAAGATCGAGTCGGTAGCCGTGCGCCTCCGTGCGGATCAGCTCCTGGGGCAGAAGCCTGCGAAGCGCCGAGATGTGCATCTGCAGCGTCGCCCGGGCAGTCATCGGCGGTGCGCCGGCCCAAACGCGGTCGATCAGCACGTCGGTGTCGACTCGCTGATTCGCGTGGAGGGCGAGGATGGACAGCAGTCGGCGGTGAGACGCCCGCTCCAGCGCGACCGCCCCTTCGCCGGATACCCGGAGCGGTCCGAGCACCTTGATCCTGAGCTTCCGAGCGCGTTCGCCTCCCGCCACACCGGGATTCTGTCCGACGGCATTTGGGGAGCGTTTGGCGACCGCCCCTACCGTCGTCGGCAGTTCCCGACCAGGAGGTATCTCATGAACGCTCGCCTCGCCGCCGTGGCAGGTGTCGTCGTGGCACTGGCCGCCGCCGGATCCCTCGCCGCCGCGCTTACCGCGATCCCGGCCGGCAATCTCGTCAAGAACCCCGGCGCCGAGGGCGGACCGGGCGCCACGAGCACGTCTACGCCCGCACCGACCACCGTCCCTCCGAGCTGGGAGTGGCAGACGGTCCCGCCCCGACAGGGATCAGACGTCGGCTTCGTCGCCGCGCGCTACGGCAGCCATCCGTATTTCCCCTCGACCGCGGTCGCTAAGGCCATCGGAGGAGGCAGGAACTTCTTCTGGGCCGGGTACCCCCCGCAGCGTTCGACGGCGTTTCAGACGATCGACGTCGCCAGAGCGGCTGAGGAGATCGACGGCGGCGGGGTCAAGGCCTGCCTCTCCGGTTACCTCGGCAGCCTGCGCAAGAACCCCGACTCGAGCATCGCGATGGCACTCGAGTTCCTGCGAGAGGACGGCTCGCGCTTGGGCCAACTGGCGGTCGCCCCGGTGCGTGGTGCCACGCTCTCCGAGACGACGATGCTGAGACGGGCCGCGCAGGGCGCCGTCCCGCGGAGCACCCGCCAGCTGCGCGTCGTCCTGACGGGACAGCGACCGGTGTCGGGCGGCGCGATCTACGGTTATGCGGACAACGTCTCGGTTGCGCTGACGCGGGGAGCCTGTGATCCGGTGCTCAGTGCGCGTTGCACGGGAGGCGCGCTCGTTGCGACCGTGACGCCATCCGACATCGCGCGCACGCAGCGCGTCCGCTTCCTGGTGCGCGGCGCGAGCGGCCAGAGGGTCGTGAACGACGCCCGCGCGCCCTTCAGCGCACGAGTCCCCATGAGCGGGCTGACCGGACGACTGAAGGTCACCGCGACCGTTACGCAGGCAGGCAGTGGACCGATCACGCTGACGAAGAAGTCACGCCGCTGCTGATCGCGGCTGGGCGGGCGGCTCGATGGCGAGCCGCCCGCTCCCCGGGTCGACGGTGACCGCG
>JBFFGH010000026.1:0-20579 GCA_041557575.1 Gaiellaceae bacterium | reverse complement strand
GCGTTCCTGGCGAGGGGGCTCCCCGAGCCGACCGTCTGGCTCGAGCCGGGACGCTGCCTCGTCGGGCGGGCGGGAGTCACGCTCTACCGCGTCGGCGCGGTGAAGCGGCTTCCCGGGCGGACCTGGGTCGCGATCGACGGCGGGATGTCCGACAACCCGCGCCCGCAGCTCTACGACGCCCGCTACACCGCCCTGAACGCCGCTCGGGCGGACGAGGCGCCCGACGAGACGGTCAGCGTCGCCGGGATGCACTGCGAGTCCGGGGACGTGCTGATCGACGACGTCTCGCTCCCCGCTCCGCGTCGCGGCGACCTCCTCGCCGTCCCGGCCACGGGTGCGTACACGCTCTCCATGAGCTCGAACTACAACGGCGTCGGGCGCCCCGCCGCCGTCCTCGTCGGCGAGGGCGACGCCCGCCTCATCCGCCGCCGCGAGACGGCGGATCACCTCCTCGCGTTCGAGAGCTGACGTCGCCGACCCGCGCGGCCCCGGGCGCCCCGACTCCCTCGGGACGCTACGGTG
The DNA here is from genome assembly GCA_041557575.1 of Gaiellaceae bacterium. GTDB lineage: Bacteria > Actinomycetota > Thermoleophilia > Gaiellales > Gaiellaceae > GMQP-bins7. The sequence continues at coordinate 20,057 of JBFFGH010000026.1, read as the reverse complement.
CGGCGATGGACGTCCGGTTCTGCGACGAGCGAGGCGAGCACGGCTTCTCCTGGATCGTGGACGAGCCGATGACCCGGACGAGTCACGCGCTCGCAGCCGGCGGAAAGGTGTGGCTCGTCGATCCGGTCGACTGGGCCGACGCGATCGAGCGGGCAGGCTCGCTGGGAGAGCCGGCGGGCGTGCTGCAGCTGCTCGACCGCCACGACCGCGCCTGCGCGGCGCTCGCCGGACGCCTCGGCGTCCCGCACCTGGTGGCACCCGACGAGGTCCCGGACAGCCCGTTCGAGTGCGTCTCGGTCGTCCGCCGAAGCCGGTGGCAGGAGCGTGCGCTCTGGTGGGCGGAGACGCGCACGCTCGTCGTCGCCGAGGCACTCGGCACGAACGCGTTCTTCACCGGCGGGAAGGCCCCCGTCGGTGTTCACATGCTGCTGCGGATGACACCGCCCAGAGTGCTGGGCGCATACGACCCCGAGCACCTCCTCACCGGCCACGGCGAGGGCGTGCACGGGCCCGGGACCGCCGACGCCGTCACGAGCGCGCTCGCGGAGAGCCGCCGCCGCCTGCCGGGAGTGCTCGCGCGCCTGCCCTTCGCCGGGCGCCGCTGACGCCTTGTAGATTGGTCGAGTCGATCAAGGAGGTTGCGATGGTCAGGATGTTTGCGCGTCACGAGGTTGCCGACTACGACGCCTGGCGCAAGGTCTACGACGAGTTCGACGCGACGCGGAGCTCGATGGGCGTCACGGGCCACGGCGTCTACCGGTCGCTCGACGACCCCAACGACGTCACGATCTACCACGACTTCGAGAGCGCGGACGCCGCGCAGGCGTTTGCAGGCTCGAGCGAGCTCGAGAGCGCGATGAGGAGCGCCGGGGTCACGAGCACCCCGACGATCTGGTTCACCAGTCCGAGCTGACCGCAGCGAGGAGCTACTTCGCCGCAGCGGCCGCGCCCGCGAGGAGCCCCGGCCGGACGAGCCGTGGGGGCGCGACGAGACCTGCCTCCTTGACGGGCAGGCTCACGGGCTCGGCGAGGGGCTCCGCGCCGAACGAGGCCCGCACGCGCTCCTCGGCCGGCTCGCCGTAGAGCGTCGTCCGCTGGCGCGGGACCCGCCCGGCGGAGCGGATCAGCCGCTCCATCGCCTCGGGCGGGAGCTCCTGCCCGAAGGAGGCACCCGCGGAGCGCGAGATCGACTCGTTCATCAGCGTGCCGCCGAGGTCGTTCACGCCGGCCGCCAGCGCCTGCCGTGTCCCTTCCGGCCCGAGCTTCACCCAGGAGGCCTGCACGTTCGTGATCTCGGGGTGGAGCGCGAGCCGGCCGACCGCATGGGCGAGCAGCATCTCGCGGAAGGTCGGCCCGCGGCGAGCCCGTCCCTCGAGGAAGATCGGTGCCTCCATGGGGACGAACGGCAGCGGCACGAACTCGGTGAACCCGCCGGAGCCCGGCTGCTCGCAGCCGGGCTCTGCTCCGGCGCGCTCGGAGCTCGCGCTCGCGGATTCCGAGCCTGCGCACAACGAGCGCTGCTGCTGCTCGCGCGCGCGGAGGAGGTGACGCGCCCAGTTCCGCGGCCCGTCCACGTGGCCGAACATCAGCGTGACGTTCGAGCGCAGGCCGACCCGATGAGCTGCGTCGTGCACGGCCAGCCACTGCGCCGTCGTCACTTTGTCCGGGCAGAGGATCCGGCGAACCTCGTCGTCGAGGACCTCGGCCGCCGTGCCGGGGAGCGAGCCCAGCCCGAGGTCGCGGAGCCGCGCGAGGTAGCCCTCGAGCGACACGTCGAGCGTCGCCGCTCCCTGCCACACCTCGAGGGCGGAGAAGGCGTGGATGTGGATGCCGGGCACGGCGTCCCTGATCGCCCGCACGACGTCCGCGTAGTAGTCGCCGGTGAACGCCGGGTGAATCCCTCCCTGCAGGCAGACCTCCGTCGCTCCGCGCTCCCACGCCTCCTCGGCGCGACGGACGATCTCCTCGAGCGGAACGACGTAGGGGGCTCCGCGCAGGCTCGCGGCGAGCCTCCCCTTCGAGAAGGCGCAGAACCCGCAGCGGAAGTAGCAGACGTTCGTGTACTGGACGTTCCTCGTCACGACGTACGTCACGCCGTCGCCGCAGACCTCCCGCCTGAGCCGGTCGGCCGCGGCGAAGACGCGCTCCGCCTCTGTCCCGCGGGCCTCGAGCAGACGCGTGATCTCCTCCTCGCCGAGCTCGGCACCGGTCAGCCCGAGGGGAGCGGCGTCGCGCCCGACGATGAACGGCACGGAGCCCGGCTCACCCGGCGCCCAGCCGTCCTCGCGTGCGAGCCCAGTCGCATCGGCTGCCCGGCGAACGTGCGGTGCGACGGCAGGATCGACCCAGTGATCGAGCTCGGCGAGGTGCTCCGGGTAGACGGGGAGCCGTGCCGCGAGCTCGAGCCCGCGGCTGCGCGTCGCGTCCCGAAGCCGCTCGACGTCGGGCCACGGAGCCTCGGGGTTGACATGGTCGATCGTCACCGGGGAGACCCCTCCCCAGTCGTCGATGCCCGCGTCGAGCAGGCGCGGGAAGTCGTCGAAGGCGAGGTTCGGCGGCGCCTGGACGTGCCACGACGGCCCCAGCAGGATGCGCGCGGCGGCGATCGTCCACAGGTGCTCGTCGAGCGTCGGCTCGGGGTGCGACGCCATCCGCGTCCCCGGCTTCGCGCGGAAGTTCTGGACGATGACCTCCTGCAGGTGGCCGTGCTCCTCCCCGACCGCCTTCAGGGTGAGGAGCGCGTCGATCCGCTCCTCTCTCGTCTCCCCGATCCCGACGAGGATGCCGCTCGTGAAGGGAATGCGGAGCTCGCCCGCGAGGCGGATCGTCTCGAGCCGGCGGGCGGGGATCTTGTCCGGTGACGCCCAGTGCGGGCCGCCCCGCGCCGAGAGTCGCTCCGCGGTCGTCTCGAGCATGATCCCCATCGAGGCCGAGACCGGCCTCAGGGCCTCGAGCTCGCCCCGCGTCATGACGCCGGGGTTCAGGTGGGGGAGCAGCCCCGTCTCCTCGAGCACGAGCCGCGCACAGCGCTCCAGGTACTCGAGCGTCGTCTCGCAGCCGAGCGCCCGGAGCTCGTCCCGGGCGACCTTGTAGCGGAGCTCGGGCTTGTCGCCGAGGGTGAACAGCGCCTCACGACAGCCGGCAGCCGCACCGGCCCGCGCGATCTCGAGGACCTCGTGCTCGGTGAGGTACGCGCGCTCACCGCGGCGCGGCGGGCGGGCGAACGTGCAGTACCCGCAGACGTCGCGGCAGAGCGTCGTCAGCGGGACGAAGACCTTGGGCGAATACGTGACGAGGGAGCCCGGCCCGAGCCTCCTCGCCTCGGCGAGCAGCTCCTCGAGCGGCGCCGCGAGGAGATCCCGTGGGTCCGGCGTCATGGGCTCGGGCTAGTTCTTCTTCGACGCCCAGAGCTTGGTGATCGGCACCCACTTCCCCTTCGTCCAGCGCTGGAGCTGGCCCTGCTGCACGGGGAAGTTGTCCCCCTTGCCCGTCTTCACCACGACGCCCGGGAGCAGGAACGGGTTCTTGGCGTCCTTGATGGAGCGCGCGGCCTTCATGAGCCCGGCTCGCGTCGGGTTCGCCCCGAGCCGCTTGAGAAGCTCGACGGTCTCGTGCGCGACCGCCATCCCGTACACGTTGTTGGCGTCGTTGACGTTCCCGCCGCCCCCGAACTTGGCCATGATCGAGCGGTACAGCTTCATCCCCGCGTCCTTCTTCCAGCGGGCGTCGAGCGGATCCTTGAGGGACGTCGTGGAGATCGTCCCCTCGACGCTCTTGTTCTTGCCTCCCTCGGAGGCGAGCGCCATGGTGTTCGAGGTGCCGGAGACGGCGTTGTTGATGATCAGGGGCCGCCACTTGAGCCGGTTGGCGAACACGAAGGACTGGATGGCGAAGGGCGGCGTCGCGAAGATGCAGAACACGTTCGCGCCCGACGCCTTGAGCTTCGCGACCTGCGAGCCGACGTCCGAGGCGGTCACCTCGTACGGCTGGGCGGCGATGACCTTGGAGCCGGAGCGCCCGAGCCCCCGCTTCAGGTTCACGAGCAGGTCCTTCCCGTAGTCGTCGTTCTGGAAGAGGACTGCGACCTTCGCGTTCTTCTTCGCCTTCGCGATGTACTTCCCGTAGACGAAGCCCTCGGCGGCGTAGCTCGGCTGGAAGCCGATCGTCCACGGATACCGCGCCGCGTCACGACCCCACGTCGTCGCCCCGGAGGCGGCGAAGAGCTGCGGGACCTTGAGCTGGTTCAGGTAGTCGCGGATCGCGAGGTTCGACTCCGTCCCGAGCGTGTTGAAGATCGCGAAGACCTGGTCCTGCTCCACCAGCCGCCGAACGGCCTGCACCGTCTGGGCGGGGTTGTAGGCGTCGTCCACGATCCGGTACTCGATCTTCCGCTTCGCGACGCCGCCCTTCGCGTTGACCGAGTCGAAGTAGGCCTTCGCGCCGCGCGCCACCGATCCGTACGAGGCAGCGGGGCCTGTGAGGGGCGACGTCCCTCCGATGAGGATGGACGTGGCGCCGACGCCGGGGTCGGCGGCCGAGCCGGCCAGCGCGACGGGAAGAGCCACGGCGAGCGCGGCGACGAGTGCGGTCACGAGTGCGGTCGGTCGTCTCACGGTCAGCGCCTCCTGGGCTCGAGCATTACTCGGAACGAGAGTACCGGCGAGCGGAGATCAGCTGCCCGATCTTGCGGAAGAGGCCGCTGACGCCGGCCGGCAGCACGAACATCAGCAGGATCAGGACGATCCCGTAGACGATCGCCGGGCCGCCCGGCTTCTGCGTCTCCTCGACGATGAAGTCGGGCAGGTGGGATCCGAGGTCCTGCCCCTGCGCCCACAGCGGCAGGTACTGGATGAAGATCGCGCCGAACACGAGGCCCGACAGCCCGCCGAGCCCGCCGACGACGACGCCGACGAGGAGGTAGATGGACAGCGCGATCGGGAACGTGTCGGGGTTCACGAACGCGCTCGCGATGGCGAAGAGCCCGCCCGCGACCCCCGCGAACGCGGCGCTGATGCCGAATGCGAGCGTCTTGTAGCGCGCGAGGCTGACACCCGACGACACGGCGGCGATCTCGCTGTCGCGAACCGCGCGGAACGCCCTCCCGGTGCGCCCGCGGAGGATGAGCCAGGCGACGGCGAAGGCGACGAGCGCGATCGACCAGCTCAGGTAGTAGAGCCAGTCGTTCGGCGTGAACGACCGGCCGAGGACCTCGACGTTCGAGACCCCTCCGGTCAGCTCGGGCACCCCGAAGAGCTGGATCCCCTGCCCGCCGCCCGTGAAGTCGTCGAAGCGCTTGATCGTGGACGGCATGGCGACGGCGATGGCGAAGGTGGCCAGGGCCAGGTAGAGGCCCGAGAGCCTGAGCGCCGGCAGGCCGAACGCCAGTCCCACGGCGCCCGCGACGAGGCCCGCTATGGGCAGCGTCCAGACGTCCTTCAGACCGCCCGAGATCGGGCCGCCGAACTGCTCGTTCCCGACCATCAGGATCGCGGTCGTGTACCCGCCGATGGCCATGAACGCGCCGTGGCCCAGCGAGATCTGGCCGGTGTAGCCGGTGAGGATGTTCAACCCGAGGAGCGCGATCAAGTAGATGCCCACGTAGGCGTACTCGCGCGCCTTGAAGTCGCTCACGAAGGACGGGAGCACCGCGATGAACACGACGAAGGCCGCGTACGCGACGATCCCGATCACCCTCCGGGTGCGAGGCGTCATACCCGCTTCACCTGCGGCCTTCCGAAGATGCCCTGCGGTCGCACGAGGAGGACGACGAGGATGACGAGAAGCGCCATCGGCAGCCGCAGCTCCTCCGTGAACCAGTCGAGCGCCCCGTACTGGCTGCCGTAGCTCAGGAGGTTGAGGAGCACGCCGAGCGAGAGGCCGCCCACGACCGCGCCCATGGGCGAGTCGATCCCACCCAGGACGGCGGCTGCGAACGCGTAGATGAGGACCGCCTGCATCATCTGCGGGTCGAGGCCGACCGTCGGGGCCGTCAGCACGCCCGCGACCGCGCCGAGCGCGGCGGCGAGCCCCCAGCCGAGCGCGAGCATCCAGGAGACGCGGACACCGACGAGCCGGGCCTCCTCGGGGTTCACCGCCGAGGCGCGCAGTGCGAGCCCCACCTTGGTGAACTGGAAGAACAGCCAGAGCAGGAACACGATCCCGAGCGCCACCGCGATCGTCCCGAGGTCGTGAGCGGCGATGATGACCCCGCCGACGTCGAACGTCTCGACGCCGAACGGGCTCTTCAGCCGCTGCGGCTCGCCGCCCCACTGCCAGATGACGAAGCCGTTGATCGCGACGAGGAGGCCGATCGTGACGATCACGATCCGCAGCACGTTGCCGCGCTCCACGGGACGGATCACGATCCGGTGGATCCCGATGCCGCCGACGAACGAGACCGCGAGCGTGACCACGAGCGCGGGCCAGTAGCGCCAGCCGTGGCTCGCGATGAACGCCCAGCAGATGTACGTCGACAGCGTCGCCATCTCGCCCTGCGCGAAGTTGATGACGCCCGTCGAGCGGTGGATGATCACGAGGGCGAGCGCGAGGAGCGCGTAGATGCCACCGGACGCGAGGCCGGAGACGACCTGCTGCAGGAAGTCCGTGAGGCCGGCTGCGAGCAGCGTCGCCATCAGTAGCCCAGGTAGCTCCGTCGGATCGACTCGTCGCCTCGCAGCTTCGCGCTCGCGCCGCCGAGCGCGACCCGGCCGACCTCGAGGACGTACGCGCGGTGGGAGGCGGCGAGGGCGATCCTGGCGTCCTGCTCGACGACCACCACGGTCAGCCCCTCCCGCTCGTTGAGCTCGCGCACGATGCGGAAGAACTCGCGCACGACGAGCGGTGCGAGCCCGAGGGACGGCTCGTCGAGGAGCAAGAGACGGGGCCGGCTCATCAGCGCCCGGCCGAGCGCGAGCATCTGCTGCTCGCCGCCCGAGAGCGTGCCGGCGCGCTGGGCGCCTCGCTCGGTCATCCAGGGGAAGTACTCGGAGACCCGCTCGATGTCGGCCTTGACCTCCCGATCGCGCCGAACGTAGGCGCCGAGCTTGAGGTTCTCGACCACGGAGAGATCGATGAACGTCCCGCGTCCCTCCGGGACGTGCGCGATCCCCGCCCTCGCGGCCGCCTCGGGGCCGCCCCTCAGCACCTTGCCGTCGAACTCGATCGTGCCGCCGCGGGACACGAGCCCGGAGATCGCGCGCAGGGTGGTCGTCTTCCCCGCGCCGTTCGCGCCGAGGACGGCGACGACCTCGCCCTCGCGGACCGTGAGCGAGACGTCGCGAAGCGCCTGCACGGGCCCGTAGTGCGCCTCGACCCGATCGAGCTCGAGGAGCGTCCTCACGGCTCGTCGGCCTCCTCGTCCTCGGCCAGGGGTGCAACCGGCTCCTGCTCGTCGTCCTCGCTGCCCAGGTAGGCCTCGATGACGTCGGGGTTCGACTGCACTTCCTCCGGCGTCCCGTCCGCAACCTTGCGCCCGAAGCTGAGCACGTTGACGTGGTCGGAGATGCTCATCACGAGGTTCATGTGGTGCTCGACGAGGAGCACGGTGAGGTCGAAGTCGTCCCGGAGCTTCTGGACGAACGCGCCGAGCTCGCCGACCTCCTCGTGGTTCAGGCCCCCTGCGGGCTCGTCGAGGAGGAGCAGCCGCGGCCTCGCCACGAGCGCGCGTGCGAGCTCGACCCGCTTCTGCGTGCCGTAGGACAGGGCGGCAGCGGGGTAGTCGGCACGGTCCCGGAGGCCGACGACGTCGAGGACCTCGAGCGCTTCCGCCTGCCGTGACTTCCGCCCCCGGCCATGCGCGCCGACGAGGACGTTCTCGAGCACCGACATGGTCCGGAAGAGCTGGATGTTCTGGAACGTCCTCGCGACACCTCGGCGGACGATCTTGAACGCCGGCTGCTTCAGGAGGGACGAGCCGTCCAACAGGACCTCGCCGGAGTCCGGCTTGTAGAGCCGCGTGATGACGTTGAACGCCGTCGTCTTCCCGGCGCCGTTCGGCCCGATGAGGCCCGAGATGTGCCCCTCCTCCACGTCGAACGAGACGCTGTCGAGGGCGACGATGCCGCCGAAGCGCAGCGTCACTTCCTTGACCTCGAGGAGGGCCATCGGAGAGGACCCTAAACCCGCTCCGCGTCCGGTGGCAACGACTGCCGTCGCCAGACGCATTACGATCGTTCCCGTGGACCTGAGGGACACCCCCGAGGAAGCCGCCTTTCGAGCCGAGCTGCGGGAGTGGTTCGGCGCGAACCTCCCGGAGGTGCTCCGCGGCCACCGGGGCGGGTCGGCACGCTTCGACGACCCGACCATGCGCGAGTGGAGCCGTGCGCTCTACGACGCCGGCTACATCGGCCTCACCTGGCCCGAGGAGTACGGAGGCGCCGGTGCCCCGTACACGCATCAGGCCATCTTCCTCGAGGAGCTCGCGCGAGCCGAGGCGCCGCCCCACATCGGGGTGATCGGGCTCGGCATGGCCGGGCCGACGATCATGGCGCACGGCACGGAGGAGCAGAAGGCGCGCTACCTCCCACCGCTCCTCTCGGCCGAGGAGATCTGGTGCCAGGGGTTCTCGGAGCCCGAGGCGGGGTCGGACCTCGCCGGGGTGAGGACGAGCGCGCACCTGCAGGACGGGCACTTCGTCGTGAACGGCCAGAAGGTCTGGTCGTCGTTCGCACACCTCGCGGACTGGTGCATCATGATCACGCGGAGCGACCCCGAGTCGACGCGCCACGCGGGCCTCACGTACCTCATCGTGGACATGCACGCCCCGGGGGTCGAGGTGCGGCCGCTCCGGCAGCTCACGGGCGAGTCGGAGTTCAACGAGATCTTCTTCACCGACGTCCGGGTTCCGGCCGAGAACATCCTGGGCGAGGTGGGCGGCGGCTGGCAGGTCGCGATGACGACGCTCCTCCACGAGCGCGGGACGCTCGGGTTCGCCCTGCAGGCGGCGCTCGAGGTGCAGGTCCGGAAGCTGATCGCGCTCGCCCGCGACCGCGGCGCCGACCAGCTCCAGCGCGACCGCATCGCCCGGGAGTGGATGGAGATGCAGGCGCTTCGCTTCACGAACTACCGCTCGCTCTCGGCGCTCATGAAGACCGGCATGCCCGGGCCGGAGGGATCCATCTCGAAGCTCGTGTGGTCGGAGGCGAACCAGCGGGTCACGAAGCTCGCGCTCGAGCTGCTCGGGCCGGACGCCGCGCTCGGCGAGCAGAACGCGCCGTACGGCGGCTACTGGCAGTACCAGCAGCTGCGCAGCCGGGGCAACACCATCGAGGCGGGCACCTCCGAGATCCTCCGCAACATCATCGCCGAGCGGGTCCTCGGCCTCCCCAAGTCACGCTGATGGACTTCACCTTCACCCCAGAGCAGGACGAGCTTCGCGAGCAGGCGCGCGCGTTCCTCGCCGCCACCCCGGAGGCGTCCTGGGCCGATCTCGCCGAGCTCGGCTGGACCGGCGTCTCGATCGCCGAGGAGGAGGGCGGCGCAGGCCTCACGTTCGTCGAGGAGGCGGTGCTGTTCGAGGAGCTCGGACGCGCGCTGTACCACGGGCCGTACTTCTCGACGATCGCGCTCGCCCTGCCCGCGCTGCCGTCCGACCTGCGATCCGAGGTCGCGTCCGGCGCGGCGAGCTGGACGCTCGCGATCGGGCCGCTCGTCCCCGATCTCGACACCGCGGACCGCATCGCCGTCGCCGGGGGCGACGGCATCTACGAGCTCGAGGACGCGGAGCGGGAGGAGTTCGCGACCGTCGACGACACGCGCCCCCTCGGGGTCGTCCGCGGCGGAGAGACGACGCGCCGGCTGGCCGACTCGACCGTGCTCGCCGAGATCGAGGCGCGCTCTCTCACGGCGCTCGCGCTCGAGGCGTGCGGCGTGGCGCGGAAGGCGCTCGAGCACGCGATCGAGTACGCCGCCTCGCGCGAGCAGTTCGGCCGGCGCATCGGCAGCTACCAGGCCGTCTCGCACCCGCTCGCGACCTCGTACACGAAGCTCGAGCTCTCCCGCTCCCTCGCCCTCTGGGCGGCCTGGTGCGTCGCGACCGGGGACCCGCAGGCCGGTCTCGCCGCTGCGGCGGCGAAGGCGTCGGCTGCCGAGAGCGCCGTCTGGGTCTGCGAGACGTCGATCCAGGTCCTCGGCGGCATCGGCTTCACGTGGGAGCACGAGCTCCACCGTCTCTACAAGCGCGCGCTCGGGATCGAGGGCTTCGGCGCCTCGGGAACGCGGCTCCGGGCCGAGGTCGCGGCCGCGCTCGTCGAAAGACCCACCGACAGGGAGCCGGAGCCGATCCCGACTCCTTCTGCACTCGAACAAGGAGGCTGAGTGGCGTGGAAGGCCTGATGATGGACTACCAGCTCAACGTGCCCGCGATCCTGCGTCGGGCAGACGAGTTCTTCGGCGACAGCGAGATCGTGAGCCGCCTGCCGGACAAGAGCTGGCACCGCTACAGCTACGCGGACTTCACCTCGCGAACGAAGAAGCTCGTCGTCGCGCTGCGGAAGCTCGGGCTCGAGGACGGTGACCGCGTCGGGACGTTCATGTGGAACCACTACCAGCACCTCGAGGCCTACATCGGCGCCCCGGTCGGAGGGTTCGTCACCCACACGCTGAACCTCCGGCTGCACCCGGACGACAACGTCTACATCGCGACGCACGGCGGCGACCGCGTGCTCATCGTCGACAAGGTCCTGTGGCCCCTCGCGGAGCAGTTCGTCGGGCGCTGCAGCTTCGAGCACGTCATCGCGGTCGGCGACGGCCCCGTCCCCGACGGGGCGATCGACTACGAGGACCTCCTCGCGGACGTCGACGAGTCGGCGTTCGAGTACCACGACGTGCCCGAGAGCTCCGCGGCGGCGATGTGCTACACGAGCGGGACCACGGGCCGCCCCAAGGGCGTGCTCTACTCGCACCGGGCGATCGCGATCCACGCGCTGACGATGGTCGCGTCGATCGGCGGCTATTCCGACGACGTGTACCTCCCCGTCGTGCCCATGTTCCACGCGAACGCGTGGTGCTTCCCGTTCGCGTGCACGCTGAACGGCGTCAAGCAGGTGTTCCCGGGGCCGCACCTCGACCCGGAGAGCCTGCTCGACGCGCTCGAGCAGGAGAAGGTGACGGTGACCGCAGGCGTGCCGACGATCTGGATGGGGATCCTGCAGGCGCTCGACGCGAACCCCGGTCGCTGGGATCTCTCCTCGCTGCGCACGATGACCGTCGGAGGCGCCGCTCCGCCGCGCGCGATGATCGAGGCGCTCTCCGAGCGCCACGGCCTGCACGTCACGCACGGCTGGGGCATGACGGAGATGAGCCCCGTGGGAACGCTCTCGGGCGCGCCCGGGCAGGAAGTGGGCCTCTCTCCGCAGGAGGCGTACGACCGCCGCGCGATGCAGGGGCTGCCGATCCCGTTCGTCGAGATCCGGGCGAAGGGCGAGGAGGCCCTCGTGCCGTGGGACGGCGCGACGATGGGCGAGCTCGAGGTCCGCGGCCCGTCGATCGCCTCCGCCTACTACGAGTCGGACGAGCGAACGGACCGCTGGACCGACGACGGCTGGTTCAAGACCGGTGACGTCGTCACCATCAACCCGGACGGGTTCGTCGAGGTGCAGGACCGCGCGAAGGACCTCGTCAAGTCGGGCGGCGAGTGGATCTCCACCGTCGCGCTCGAGAACGCCCTGATGGGGCACCCGGCGGTCTCGGAGGCAGCCGTCATCGCGGTGCCGGACGAGAAGTGGTCGGAGCGCCCGCTCGCCGTCGTCGTGCTGCGCGAGGGCGAGTCCCCGAGCGAGGACGAGCTTCGCGAGTTCCTCGCACCGTCGTTCGCCAAGTGGTGGCTGCCGGACCGGTTCGAGTTCGTCGACGAGATCCCCAAGACGGCGGTCGGCAAGTTCCGCAAGACGGCGCTGCGCGAGCGGTTCGTCTCCCAGCCGGAGACGCCGTGACGGCGGGCCGGTACGTCTCGAGCGAGCGCGACGGGGCAGTCGCGGTCGTCACCATCGACCACCCCCCGGTCAACGCGCTCTCGGCCGCGCTGCTCGAGGAGCTCGAGGCCGAGGTGCAGGCGCTCGACGGCGACGACGACGTTCGCGCGATCGTGCTCCAGGGCGCCGGCGAGAAGGCGTTCGTCGCGGGCGCGGACATCTCCGAGTTCCCCTCGCTCCGCGAGTCCGTCGAGGAGGCGCACGAGTCGGGGTCGGCGCGCGGGATCCAGAAGCTGGGCGCGAGGATGGACGCCGCACGCACGCCCTTCGTGGCGGCGATCCACGGCTTCTGCCTCGGCGGCGGCCTCGAGCTGGCGATGTGCTGCGACATCCGGGTCGCCTCCGAGGACGCGCTGCTCGGGCAGCCGGAGATCAAGCTCGGGCTGATCCCGGGCGGCGGGGGCACGCAGCGGCTCCCGAGGCTCGTCGGGATCGGACGCGCGCTGCTCCTCAACCTCACGGGCGAGTTCGTGGACGCGAAGACCGCGCTCGACTGGGGACTGGTGGAGAAGGTCGTCCCGCGCGAGGAGCTGCGGTCGACCGCTCTCGAAGTCGCGCAGTCGATCGCGGAGCGATCCCCGCACGCGGTGGCGGTGATTCGCGAGCTCGCGCGCACGACACGCGACCTCTCGCTCGAGGAAGGCCTGCGACGCGAGGCCTACGCCTTTCGCCAGTGCCTCTCGAGCGAGGACGGAGCCGAGGGCGTCGCCGCGTTCCTCGAGAAGCGCACGCCGAACTTCACCGGCCGCTAGTGAGAGCCGTCGTCCTGCAGGGGGTCGGCGGCCCGGAGCAGCTCGTCGTCCAGGACGTCCCCGACCCGGCCGCCGGCGAAGGCCAGGCGATCGTCGACGTTCGGGCGGCGGGCATCAACTTCGCGGACGTCCTCGTGCGCCTCGGCCACTACCCGCAGATGCCGGACCTCCCGGCCGTGCTCGGCTCCGAGATCGCGGGCGAGCTCGACGGGTCACGGGTCATGGGCTTCGTCCTCTCGGGAGGCGGCGGCTACGCCGAGCGCGTCGCGGTCGATCGCCGCTGGCTCCTCCCCCTCCCCGCGCAGGCGAGCTTCGCGGAGGGCGCGGCGTTCCCGATGGCGTTCCTGACGGCGTGGATCCCGCTCACGGAGCTCGTGCGCGTGGCGTTCGGCGCGCGCGTCCTCGTCACCGCGGCGGCGGGAGCCGTGGGCACGGCCGCGGTGCAGATCGTGCGCGCGCTCAACGGCAGCCCGGTCGCCGCCGTGGGCAGCGCCGACAAGTTCGACCTCCCGCGCTCGCTCGGAGCGGTCGAGACGGTGACGTACGAGGACATCCCGGAGCTCGAGCCGGTCGCCGCCGTCTTCGACCTCGTGGGCGGGGACGTGCTCACGACGTCGCTCTCGCTCCTGCGCCCGCTCGGCACCGCGATCGCCGTGGGCTACGCGGGCGGCCTCTGGCAGGACGTGAGCCCGACGTGGCTCGTCGGGCGCAACATCGGTGTCCACGGCTTCTACCTCGGCCGGCTCATCGGGCGCGATCCCGACCTCGTCGCGCGCGCGGCGCAGGACGTGCTCCGACTCTGGGATGCAGGAGCCGTACGGCCGGTCGTCGGCGCCGAGTACCCGCTCGAGGAAGCGAGCGAGGCGCATCGCCTCGTCGAGGAGCGGCGCTCGACCGGGAAGGTCGTGCTCGTCCCGTGAAGGCGCTCGTCACCGGCTCCGCCGGGGGAATCGGGCGCGCGATCGTCGCCAGGCTCCGGTCCGGGGGCTTCGACGTCGACGAGCTCGACCTCGTGAGCGGGTTCGACGTCACCGACCCGGCGGCGTGGGAGAGCGTCGGCCCGGTCGACCTCGCCTGCCTCAACGCGGGCGTCCTCACCGGCAGCTCGGCGATCGAGGACCTGACCGACGAGCAGTACCGTCGCGCGCTCGGCGTGAACGTCGACGGGGTCGTGTTCGGCGTCCGCCGGCTCGCGACGGTGATGGAGCCGGGGAGCGTGATCGTCGCGACGGCGTCGCTGGCCGGCCTCACGCCGATCGCCGACGACCCGATCTACGGCCTCACGAAGAGCGCCGTCGTCGGCTTCGTGCGCTCCGTCGCGCTGCCGCTCGCCGAGCGCGGTATCCGTGTCCAGGCGGTGTGCCCCGGATGGGCGGACACCGCGCTCATGGACGACGTCTTCAAGGGCGAGCTCGTCGGCCGGGGCTACCGCCTGCTGCGGCCGGAGGACGTCGCCGAAGGGGTCTGGGCCGCGTACGGGAGCGAGGAGACCGGCGAGGCCTGGGTCGTCCAGCCCGGCCGCGAGCCGCTCGCCTACGGGTTCAGGGGCGTCCCGGGGCCCCGCTGAGCACGAGCTCGCGCGGCCGCGACGGCGCGTACGCACACGACGGCTCCTCCGCGAGAGGGTCGCCGGTCGCCGCGTAGGCGCGCGCCCGGCAGCCTCCGCACAGGGCGCGGAACTCGCAGGCGCCGCAGTCTCCGCCGAGCCTCGAGGGGTCGCGGAAGGCCAGGAAGAGCGGCGCCTCGCGGTAGAGCTGGGAGAACGGGCGATCGCGGACGTTCCCGACCGAGAGCGGGAGGAACCCGCAGCCGCAGACGTCGCCGACGTGCGAGACGAACGCGAACCCGTTCCCGGACATGCAGCCACGCGAGAGAGCGGTCAGCCGCGCGCTCACGCGCTCGGGCCTCTTCTCGCCGCGGCTCTTCGCCGACTGCACCTCGATCCGGCGGAACTGCGGCGCGCAGATCTGCTTCACCGGGAACGGCGAGTGGCGCTGCAGGCGATAGAGCCACCGCAGGACGCGCTCGTACTCGACCGGGTCGATCTCCTCGCTCGCTAGCCCCTTCCCGCGCCCCGTCGGGACGAGGAAGAAGAGCTCCCAGCCAGAGGCACCGAGCGATCCGACGAGCTCGTGCATGGCGGGAAGGAGCGCCGAGTTCGCACGCATGACGGTCGTGTGGAGCTGGAACGGAACTCCGGCGGCACTCAGGTTCGCGAGCCCCGAGAGGGCGCCGGCGAAGAACCCCGGCGTCGACGTGAACTCGTCGCAGCGCTCGGCGTCCGGGAAGTGGAGGCTGAACGAGACGCGCTTCACGCCCGCCTCGCGGATCGCCTCGCAGAGCTCGGGGGTGAGCAAGCGACCGACGTCCACCGACAGCGCCATCTGGAGTCCGAGCCTGCTCCCCGCCGCCGCCAGCTCGAGCGCATCCGGTCGCGTGAGCGGCTCACCACCCGTCTGGATCACGACCGCCCCCGGAAACGCCTCCGCGACGTCCTCGAGCAGACGGATGCCCTCGGCAGTGGTCAGCTCCGCGGGATGGCGGTCCGTCTGGGCCGTCGCGCGACAGTGACGGCAGGCGAGCGGGCAGGCCCGGGTCATCTCCCAGGCCACGACGAGAGGCGGACGCCCGGCCATCTCCGGACATTCAACCTCTTCTCGGCAGCCCGGACGCGATGAACGTTGATCGGACGCGATGCCCGCGGAGCAGCGAGACTAGGCGCATGGCGATCCTGGAGCTGACGAGAGCAGAGATCGACGAGCTCCTCCACGAGCAGGTGGTGGGCCGTGTCGGCTGCCACGCGGACGGGCTCACGTACGTCCTCCCGCTCATCTACGCGTTCGACGGCGATGCGATCTACGTCGCATCGATCGAGGGCCTGAAGATCGAGATGATGCGAGCCAACCCGCAGGTGTGCTTCGAGGTGGACGACTACGTGCCGGGAAGCTGGCGAAGCGCGATCGTCCAGGGCGACTACGAGGAGCTCGAGGGCGAGGACGTGTCGAACGCGCTCGACCTGCTCCAGCGCCGCTTCGGACGGAGCGACGACGAGAGCAACCGCCGGCTCGTGGGCGACTCCACCGTGATCTTCCGGATCCGGATCCGCGAGGTCACCGGTCGCGCCCGCGGGTAGCTCCCGCGTCGGGCGTCTTCGGACGGCGCCGGGCCTGCGCCCGGAGCGGTCGGCTCCTAGTCGAACCGGTAGACGCCGCCGTCGCGGAACGACCTGAGGATCCGCCGCGCGACGACCATGCGGTGCACCTCGTCCGGGCCGTCGTAGATCCGGGCGCCACGAGCCATCGCGTACATGACGCCGAGCGGGCTCTCGTCGGTCAGCCCCCGCGCGCCGTGCACCTGCACCGCGCGGTCGATCACGTCGTGGAGCACCCGCGCCGCGAAGAACTTGATGAGCGAGACCTCGACGCGCGCCTCGTCACCCTGGTCGATCTTGTGCGCGGCGTCGAGCGTCATCAGGCGGCAGGCCTGGATCTCCGCGGCCGAGTCGGCGATCCAGTTCTGGATGATCTGCTTGTCGGCGAGCGGGCCGCCGAACGCCTCGCGCTCGAGGGAGTACGCGCACATGAGCTCGAACGCCCGCTGCATCTGCCCGAGCCAGCGCATGACGTGGTGGATCCGTCCCGGGCCGAGCCGCTTCTGCGCGATCCGGAACCCGTCTCCCACCTCGCCGAGCGTGTTCGCGACGGGCACGCGGACGCCCGTGTAGCGCACCTCGCAGTGCGTCGACCACCCGCGGCCGCGGTGACCCATCGTCGGGACCGCACGAACGATCTCGAAGCCCGGAGCGTCCACCGGGACGATGATCTGGCTCGCGCGGTGATGGGGGTCGGCATCGGGGTCGGTGACGGCCATGACGATCCCGAACGCGGCGCCCTCCGCACCCGACGAGAACCACTTGTGCCCGTCGATCACCCACTCGTCGCCGTCGCGCACGGCGCGGGCGCGGAGCGTCGTCGGGTCGGAGCCGGGGACCTCGGGCTCCGTCATCGAGAAGAACGAGCGCACCTCGCCGGCGACGAGCGGCCTGAGCCAGCGCTCCTTCTGCTCCTCGGTGCCGAAGTGCCAGAGGATCTCGCCGTTTCCCGCATCGGGCGCCTGGCAGCCGAACGCGAGCTGCGCCCACACGGTGCGCCCGATCTCCTCGTTCAGGTGCGCGTACGTGAGGAAGCTCCCGCTCGTGCCCCCGGCCTCGGGCGGGAGGTGGGGCGCCCACAGGCCCTGCTCCTTCGCCCGGGCGCGCAGCTCCGCCATGAGCGCGTCGGCCTCGTCGTCCTCGCGGCCGAGCACGGGCTCGCTCGGGTAGATGTGCTCCTCCATGAACGCCCGGTAGCGCGCCCGCAGCTCGAGGATCTCGTCGGTCGGAGCGAGGTCCGCGATCGTCATGCCGTTAGCATCGCAGGCGTGAGCCTCGCCGACCAGGAGAGACGACCGTGAAGCTCGGGTTCTACATGGGGTACGCGCCGCCGGGCACGAGCCCGATCGAGCTGATCACCCTCGCGCAGGAGGCGGAGCGTCTCGGCTTCGACTCCGCGTGGGCCGCCGAGGCCTGGGGCACGGACTGCGTGACCGTCCTCTCCTGGCTCGGCGCGACGACGGAGCGGATCAAGCTCGGGAGCGCGATCATGCAGATGCCCGGCCGGACGCCGACGAACACGGCGATGACGGCTGCGACGCTCGACATGCTCTCGGGCGGGCGCCTGCTCCTCGGGCTCGGGACGTCCGGCCCCCAGGTCGTCGAAGGCTGGCACGGCCAGCCGTGGGGGAAGCCGCTCGGGAAGACACGGGAATACGTCGAGATCGTGCGGGCCGCCCTTCGCCGCGACGTCGTGGAGCACCACGGCGCCCACTACGACATCCCGGTCACCGGGGGCACCGGTCTCGGCAAGCCGCTCAAGCTCATGGCGCGCCCGCTGCGGGCGGAGATCCCCATCTACCTCGCGGCGATGGGGCCGAAGGCGGTCGCGCAGGCGTTCGAGATCGCCGACGGGTGGCTCCCGATCTTCTGGTCGCCGGAGAAGGCGGGCCAGGCCTTCGGATCGGTGATCGGCGAGGCGAGGCCCGGCTTCGAGATCGCACCCTCGGCGCCGGTGATCCTCATCGACGACGTCGAGGCGGGCCGCGAGTTCCTCAAGCCCTACTACGCCCTCTACATCGGCGGCATGGGCGCGCGCGGGAAGAACTTCTACAACGACCTCGCGTCGCGCTACGGCTTCGAGGCGGAGGCGAGGAAGGTGCAGGACCTCTACCTCGACGGGCTCAAGCGAGACGCGGCGGCGGCGATCCCCGACGCCTTCGTGGACGAGGTCGCGCTCGTCGGGCCGAAGGAGCGCATCGCGGAGCGCATCGAGGCCTGGCGCGAGTCCGGCGCGACCTCGCTCCTGGCCTCGGCCCAGCAGCCCGAGGCGCTCCGCGCGCTGGCCGAGATCGTCCTCTAGCGCAGAGCCCCTGAAGCGCCCGCTTCGCGGGCGAGCGTCGCGCAGGCTCGAGCGGAGCTCAGGTCAGGGACAGCGCCGAGGCGGCGGCCTCGGCGAGGTACGGCACGCCCTGCTCGAACCGGGCCGCGCGCGCGTCCTCGGCGCCGAGCTCCCCACGCACGAAGCGGCCGTAGATCGCCTCGCAGAAGACCGCCGCCTTCCAGAGCGCGAGCGCTTCGAACCACGCGAGCGGCTCCACGTCCCTTCCGCTCCTCGACGCGTAGCGCTCGACGAGCTGCGCCCTGGAGGGGAATCCGGGAAGCGCGGTGATCGGCGACGTCCCGAGGGGGTTCGGCGGCCCTCCGGGCTCGCTGTACGTCGCGAGCAGGTAGCCGACATCCGCGCGGGGATCGCCGATCGCCCCCATCTCCCAGTCGAGCACCGCGACGATGCGGGTGGGGTCGGCCGGCGCGACCATCGTGTTCCCGAGCCGGAAGTCGCCGTGCACGACCGTCGGCGGGAGCGGCTCGGGCACGTGCCCCGCGAGCCAGGATCCGACCTCCTCGACCCTCGGCACCTCCCGCGTCCGGTTGATCTCCCAGAGCTGCGTGAAGCGGCGGACCTGTCGCTCGTTGTAGCTCCCCGGCCGCGCGAACGCCGCGAGGCCGGGAGTCGTCACGTCGGCGGCGTGGATCTCGACGAGCGCGTCGACGAGGTCGTCCCCGAGCGCGCGTCGCTCGCCCTCTCCCTCGAGACCCGGCGGCAGCTCGTCGGTCGGCACGACGCCGTCGATGTGGGCCATGACGTAGAAGGGGACGCCGAGGACGTCCTCGTCCTCGCAGACCGCGAGGATGGTCGGAAGCCGCGCGAACCCGGCGTCCCGGAGCGCGAGCTGGAGCTTCGCCTCGCGGACGACGTCGTGGGCGGTGGGCGGCAGCGGCGGCCGCGGTGGACGGCGAAGGACGAGCGGCTCGGTGCCGCCCTCGATCAGGAAGGTGAAGTTCGAGCCTCCTCCCTCTCCGATCCGCCGTGCCCGGAGCTCTCCCCCTCCCCCGAGGCCGTTCGCGTGGAGGAATGCCTGCACGCGGTCGAGGATCAGGAGCGGAGGCTTCGCCGGCCCCAGGGCGTCGGCAGCGCTCTCGACGATGTCATCCGGCGCCACCGTGCGATCCTACGCCCCGGAACGTGAGTCGCCGACGCCTCTACCTGATGCGCCACGCCGAGGTCTCGTACTTCGGCCCCGACGGTCTGCCGGTCGACCCGACGACCGTCCCCCTGAACGAGGAGGGCGTCGAGCAGGCGCGGGCCACCGCCGCCGCCTTCGCCGGGATGGAGGTCGACCGCGTCGTCACGAGCGGGCTCCCGCGGACGCTCGAGACGGCATCGCTCGTCGCGCCGGGGGTCGCGCCCGAGACGTGGCCGGAGCTGCGGGAGATCCAGGGAGGACGACTCTCCGACATCCCGACGGACGCGCTCGAGCACGAGTTCGTGCACGCGTTCCGCGGCGTGATCCCCAACGAGACGCGCTTCCTCCGCGGCGAGTCGATCGGGGAGCTGTTCGACCGCGTCCTCCCGGCGCTCGCGAAGCTCGAGGCCGACGCCTCCTGGCGCACCATGATCGCCGTGCTGCACGGTGGCGTGAATCGCGCCATCCTCTCCTACGCGCTGACCGCCGAGCGGATGTTCCTGGGGCACTTCGAGCAGGCGCCGGCGTGCATCAACGTCCTCGACCTCGGCGAGGGCGGCGAGTGGATCGTCCGCGCCGTCAACGTCTCCGCCTACGACCTCCTCCATCTCGCGCACCGCCAGACGACGATGGAGCGCTACTGGGAGCAGTACCGGATCTCGTCGGGCGAGTAGCGCAGAGACGCCGGGAGCCGGGCGTGGCCCGGCTCCCCCGGTCG
>JBFFGH010000025.1:0-20786 GCA_041557575.1 Gaiellaceae bacterium | reverse complement strand
TCTCGAAGCCTCGCCGTCCGCTCTGCAGGAACGAAAAACCCCGCCTGAGCGGGGCTTTTCTTGAGTGGGCGGTACTGGGCTCGAACCAGTGACCCCCAGCTTGTCGAGCTGGTGCTCTCCCAACTGAGCTAACCGCCCCGATTGTGCCGCTTTGCAGGCACTTTATGTCGACCTCACGCTTCTGCCCCACGCCGTGCAACCTTTCGAGAAGCGCTCGATCCGGCCGGATTCTACCCACCGCGCAGACACCGGGCGACCTCGCGTCCGGGAAGACGTGGATGGACTCCGCCGTGCGGCTGGAGACGTGAGCGCCCGCGGCCGCGTGGGCCCTACGGACGCAGGCCCACGCCGATGAGGCTCGCCACGTCGAGCGTCGAGAGGACTCCCACCGGATGGCCCGTGCCGGGATCGACGACGACGACGTGAGACACGCCGTGCTCTGCCATGAGTGCAACGGCGCCCGAGAGCATCTCGTCCGGGCCCGTCGTGACGAGCGGGCTCGCGGCGATGTCACCTGCCGTCTTCTCCATCATGCCGGGGCCGAGCGCCCGGACGAGGTCGAGATCGGACACGATGCCCCAGAGATGCTCGTCCTGGTAGAGCTTCGGATCGCCGAGCACGACGAGCGAGTGGACTCGATGGTGGGCCATCATCCGGGCGACGGCCCGAAGGGGCGTCTCCGGGGGGCAGGCGAGAACACCCACGTGCATCGCGTCTGCGACGCGAGCGTGCTCGTACTCGTCAGCGCGCATGTAGAACCTCCCTCGTTGCCCTGTTGAGATCGGAGCATCGCTCCGCTCGTGATGAAATCCTCCCATGCCGGACGACCGTCAGACCGTCCTCGTGCTGACGCGCGACGAGATCGTCCTGTCGGGCCTCGAGCGCGTGGCCCGGGAAGCGGGCCTGCAGCTCGCGGACGACCCGGACACGAGTACCGCGCCCACTGCCGTCGTCGTCGACCTGGAGGAGGCGGGGGTGATGGACGAGATGGCGCGACTCCGTCGGCGATTTCCCGAGGCTCTCCTCGCGGCGCACATGCGTACGCCCCGTCAGGACCTGTGGCTCGAAGCCGAGGCACTCGGCTGCGACCTCGTCGCCAACCGCGGAGCGCTCGCCCGTCGGCTGCGCGACAAACTGGCCTCGTGGGTCGGCCGGGACCGGCCCCGCTTCGTTCTCTTCGCAGCCGGCGACGTCGCCGGCCGTCTCGGATGCGTCTACCGCGCCCAGAGCAGCCCGGTCGGCCCGCTCGCCGTCTACCACGTCGAGGGAGGGCTCCATGCCGTGGAGGACTCGTGCCCACACGCGGGCGCCGTACTCTCGGAGGGCGAGCTCGAGGGCCCGGTCCTCACGTGCCCCCGGCACGGGAGCCGATTCGACGTACGAACCGGCCAGCGGGTGCGCGGGCCGGCGGACGACGCACTCCGGACGTTCACGCTCGTGGAGGACGGCGGCTACGTGTACCTCCTCGCGCCGCCCTAGCCGTCACGTGCGGCCCGCAGCACAGCTCGGTTGCGCCGCGCCTCCCGGATAAGCAAGTCGACGTCGGTCGAGTGGTAGATCTGAACGCCCGCGATCTTCTCCTCGCCGCGGAAGACCTGGCCGCGGAGGCCGCTCGGATCGGGGAACACCCGCAGGACGAACGACGCCCCCTCGATCTCGAGCTCGACCTCGGCGACGTCGTTCATCTCGACCACTCCGCTCTCCGGCGAAGCCGCGGCTAGCCGGCTGTTGCCGGTTCCTCGGCCGTCTTCTTGCGCCTGCCGCTCCAGAGCCCGATCGCGGAGAAGACGACGTTGAAGATCCCGATCGCGACGAACGACCAGGCCATGAGCGCGAAGGGCGGAAGGCTGTCGACGCTCGCGTAGTTGTCCTGCTGGCGCTCCATCGTCCGGACGAGCGGCTCGTAGTGGTCGAGGCCCGGCGGGACGCGCGCGAACGTCTCGACGTTGGGCGCCATGAGGCCGATCAGGTTTCCGAAGTCGGTGCTGATCTGCGGCAGGCCCTGGAACAACTGCGCGGTGGCGGGGAACTGCGCTCCGAGGAACTGCTGCAGCTGCTGCGGCGTCTGGCCGGTCGCCTGTGCAAGCGCGGCAAAGAGCCCCGGGCTCTCCGCCTCGACTGCGCTGATCCCCTGGCCATAGCCCTGGAACTTGGCCACGGTCTCCTCGGTCAGCGCCAGAGCGATCGGGCGGAGCTTGACGAAGACGTTGTCGTAGTAGTCCGCCGTCGTCGCGACGGCCTCGGGCTGCATGATGGGACGGAAGTCGTCGAGCATCGCCTGCCCGTCCGAAGCCTTGGACGGCATCGAGATCGCGAGCGGCGTGACGATGAGCACGACTCCGAGCACGAAGATCGGCCAGAGCACCCAGCGCTTCATCAGGTTCCTCCTCCGGGAGACCCGCTTAAGACACGAATTCGAATATCATAATGTGCGTAGAATTCGAGTCAAACCGGCGCATTCCGGGCTGACTGGAAGGGAGATTCGAAAGTGCAGGACGAGCTCCGCGGCGAGATCTTCGAGCTCCACGCGAACCTGTGCAAGGGCCTGGCCGACCCGAAGCGCCTCCTGATCATCGAGACGCTGAGGCACGAGCCCCGGACGGTCTCCGAGATCAGCGCCGAGCTGGAGATCCCGCAGTCGAACGTCTCCCAGCACCTCGGGATCCTTCGGCAGCGCGAGATCGTCCGGACGCGACGGCTCGGCAGCAACGTCTTCTACTCCCTCGCGAACCCGAAGGTCCTCCAGGCGCTCGACCTCCTTCGCGAGGTCATGAACGAGCAGCTCGCCGAGCGCGGCAAGCTCCAGTCGGCGCTCGCGGAGTAGAGCCGTTCGGCGCTCGCGCGCCGCGTCTCAGATGAAGAGCGTGATGTCCGCGTCGGCGGCGAGGTCGAGGAACGTCGCCGCACCGGCGGGCGTCGGCAGCCCGTCGATGAAGTCCTCCTGCGCCAAGCCGTAGAGGTCCATCGTCATCTGACACGGGATCAGGTTCACTCCGAGGTCGCGCGCGATCTCGAGGAGCTCGGACGGGGAGGCGACCCCGTGCTGCTTCGCGAGCCTCTTGATCATCCACGTCCCCATGCCCGCCATGTTGATCTTCCCGAGCTTCAGGTGATCCGTCCCGCCGCGGTCCACGACCGACTCTCCGACCTGCATCCAGTTCCGGCCGGTGACCCGGTTGTCGTTCTTCTGGAGCACCCTGAGCCCCCAGAACGTGAAGAACACGTCGACCTTCATGCCCTGGGCGGCACCGGTCGTCGCCAGGATGAGCACCGGCCACACCTTGTCCAGATCGCTGCTCCAGCAGATGATCGCCAGGCTCTTCTGACCCGGTTCCTTCACGGCCTGCGCCAACTGCTCGATGGTCGGATCGACGGTCGGCTCAGTGACGTCCTGAGCGAGATCCTGCGCCATGGTCACCTCCTCGTGGATATCGCGATGTTCGCATATCGAGATAGGCACGACAACCCTGGCTCCGAAGCGCCACCTCCCCGGGCCGGCTCAGTCGACGCAGCGGTAGCAGTGAATCCCCTGCTCCTCGATCAGGCCCTTGTAGCGCTCGAAGGCCGCCTCTCCGGAGAGCAGGCCGGGAAGCTCCTCCTCGAGCCTCGCCGGCCTGAGCCGCACGAGCCAGCCTGCGCCGTACGGATCCCGGTTCGCGAGAGCGATGTCCTCGGCGAACGCCTGCTCGTTGATCTCGACGATCTCGCCGGTGAAGGGCGACGGGAAGGGCCCTACCCACTTCGCGCTCTCGATGACCGCCAGCGGGCGGCCGCGCGCGACACGCTTCCCCGGGCGCTTCCACGTGACGTGCACGAAGCGGCCGCAGAGCGTCTGCGCGACATCGGTCATCCCGAGAACGGCGTCTCCGTCCTCGAGGCGAACCCAGACGTGGTGCTCGACGTCGTACAGCAGGTCGTCCGGCAGCACACAGCCGAACCAGACGTTCTCGCCCATGAGCTACTCCCGGGTCAGATCGGCTCGCACTCGATCCCCTCGGCCTCGAGGAAGCTCCGGTACGCCTCGAGACCCTCGGAGCCGGTGACGAGATCGACGGAGTCCGCGCTCCAGTCGACGGGCGCGACCTTCGCGATCCAGCCCTCGCCGTAGGGATCCGCGTTGAGGGTGCTCGGCGCCTGGACGACAGCCGCGTTCACCTCCAGGATCTCGCCGGACACCGGGCTCGGCACGGGGCCGACCCACTTCGAGCTCTCGACGGTGGCGAGGCTCTTCCCCTTGGCGACCGTCCGGCCCGCTGCCTTCGGCGTGACCGAGATGATCGTCTTCGCGAGGTTCTGCGCAACGTCGGTCATACCGACCGTGACGACACCGTCCTCGGGCCGCGCCCAGACGTGCTTCTCGACGATGTAGTAGAGCTCCTCGGGCAGGTTGCAGTTTCGAACGACGCTCACCGCTCCTCCTTTACGTGTCCTCGTGCTCTGCCAGCAGGTGGTTGATCAGCATGTCGAAGCCGACGAGCCGGACCTCTCGCTCGTACTCCTCGATGAACGCCGGGTCTCGCGAGCGTGGCTTGATCGCCTTCTCGTAGCCGGCGCCACAGGTCGGGCACTCGATCGCGTACACGAGACCCCGACTCCCCTCCTCGAAGCGGACGTGCTCGGGATGGACGTCGGCCAGGTGCCCGTGGAGGCTCCGCGGCGGCCCGTCGAACTCGCACCACGGGCACCTCATCGCCTCGATCTCTCCACCACGGCCAGCGCGAGCTCTTCGACCCACTCGTACAGCTCCCTCCCCGCGGCCGTCGCACCCGCGCCGTCTCCGCGGAGCGAGCGTGCCGCGAGCCCGGCCTGGACGAGGTCGTTCACCCGCTCCCAGGCGGCGAGACGGGGGACGCCGATGAGAGTCGCGAGCTCGTCGAGCGACGCGTCGCCTGCTACGAGCGCCTCGAGCAGCCGGTAGCTCAGCGGGTCGCTCACGGTGCGCAAGGCCCGGTGGACGAGCTCCCGGGCCGTGACGTGCGCGCCGCTCTCCTCGGAGCGAAGCGGCGCATCGCCGCCCGGCTCGAACACGAACGACGAGTAGCGTTCCAGCGCGGCCTCCAGCTCCCCGAGGCGCGCGGCGAGCCCGTCCGCGAGCGCCGAGGAGGTGCGGCCTGCGCCGGTCACGCCTGGAGCTTCTCCGTGAGCGCGGGCACGAGGTCGAACAGGTCGAGCGTCGTCCCGTAGTGCGCCACTCCGAAGATCGGGGCGTGCGCGTCGTTGTTGCAGGCGACGATCAGCTCCGCGTCGCGCATTCCCTCCAGGTGCTCGGGCGCGCCCGAGATCCCGAACGCGAGGTAGGCCTTGGGCTTCACCTTGAGCCCGGACTTCCCCACCTGGCGCGTCTTCGGGAGCCACCCGAGGTCTGTCACCGGCCTGGAAGCCGAGAGCGGGGCGCCGAGCGCGTCGGCGAGCTCCTGGACGAGCTCGAGATTGTCCTCGCTCTCGATCCCGCGCCCGACCGAGATGAGCAGCGGTGCCTGCGTGATGTCCACGTCACCGGCCGGCGGCTCCGCGAGCCGGACGAACGAGGTCTTCAGCTCGTCGAGGCCCGGCGGCGGTGCGACCTGCTCGACCTCCGGGCTTCCGGCACCGTGACCGGCCTCGGCCGGGAACGAGCCCCCGATGACCGTGCAGACCGCCGGCGACCCCTCGATCACCGACTCCGCCATCAGCTTGCCGCCGTAGATCTGCGAGGTCGCCACGAGCGACCCGTCCTGGGCCTCGATCTCGGCGACGTACGCGGCGAGCGGGGCCCCGCGCGCAGCCGAGAGCGCGGCGCCGAGGTCCATCCCGACCGTCGTGTTCGCGAGCAGGACGAGGCGCGGATCACGCTCCTCGGTGAGGTGTGCCAGCACCAGCAGGTACGCCTCGGGGTTGTAGCCCGAGAGAGCGGGATGGTCGACGGTGAGCACCGCGTCGGCCCCTCCCAGCTCGGTCGCGAGCGACTCCTCGCCGAGCAGTGCGACGATCGTTCTGCCTCCGAGCGAGGATGCGAGCTCGCGCGCCTTGCCGACGAGCTCGTAGGTCGTCTCGGAGAGCTCTCCTCCGGCGTGCTCCGCGAGCACCAGGATGTCGTTGGCCATCTTCTTCTCCCTCCTCGGTCAGAGCCCGCGGGCCCGGATGAGCTCCACGATCCGTTCGGCCACCTCGTCCGCGCTGCCCGTGAGCATCTCCGCGTGGCCCGCCTGCTCGGGCTCGTAGAGCCGTCG
This sequence comes from Gaiellaceae bacterium, assembly GCA_041557575.1. Lineage (GTDB taxonomy): Bacteria > Actinomycetota > Thermoleophilia > Gaiellales > Gaiellaceae > GMQP-bins7. The sequence continues at coordinate 14,577 of JBFFGH010000025.1, read as the reverse complement.
CACGCTGATCCCCGAGTCGACCGTCGCCGCAGGCGCCGCGTGCTCCTCGATCTTCCCTTCCTGCATCGCCTGGCGGATGAGGCCGATCGGGACGTAGCGTGGCGGCTGGGACGCCGTCTGCACCCCGAGCACCGCGGGAAGCCGCAGCTCGAGCTCGTTCACCCGTCCTCCCCCGAAGTCCTGCTGCACCGCGGCTGTGCCGTCGCGAACCTCGACGCCCACGACCACGGTGGCGTGCGGGCGACCGAGGAGCGGGCCCAGGAGCGCCGGCAGCTGTCCGTCGAGATCGTCGACCGCGTGCACGCCGGCGAGCACGAGATCGATGTCCTCGCCACGAACCCACTCGGCGATCAGGTGGGCCCGGGCATGACTCGAGATCCACCCCTCGCCGGCGCCCGTCAGCTTCACGGCGCGGTCGGCGCCCTTGGCGAGCGCGGTCGCGAGGGTCTGGTCGACGTCCGGCTCGTCGAACGCGACGACGACCACCTCCGCTCCCGTCGCCTCCTTGACGAGAACTGCCTCCTCGAGCGCCTGACCGTCCCACTCGCTCATGACGAAGGCCAGGAACTCGCGCTCGACGTCCTTCTCGTCCGATGCGAGCTCGAGCTCCTCGGCGACGTCCGGTACCTGCTTGATCGGCACGGCGATCCTCATCGGCATCTCACCTCCTCGTTTCGTAGAGATCCTCCGCGCGCAGCTCCTCGCGGATCAGTCCGAGATCCGCCGGCCCGGGGAGGAATGGGAAGTCGCGAAAGGAGTCCGACGGCCGGTACGAGCCGTACGGGCGCGTGCACCCGGGCTCGCCGCCCGCGGCGGGACAGCCGTTCGTCATGAACGGCACCCCGCTCGAGATCGCCCGCTCGACGACGTGCGGCCCCTCGAGCCGCACGAGGTCTCCATGGCCGTCGAACTCGAAGTCGTCGAGACCGAATCCCTCCGTCTCGACGAGGTGCTTGGCGAGCTGGATCCGCCGCCACCGCCGGAGGGAAGACCGGGGATGCTCCGCCATCCGCGAGTCCGGCTCCGGATTGAAGGAGAAGAGGTACGAGAAGATCTCGCGCTCGCGGAGGCGCACGAAGATGTCGATCAGGTCGCTGTCCGCCTCACCCAGCCCGACGAGCGTGTGCACGTTCACCTTCCACGGGCCGAAGACATCGCGCGCGTCGCCGATCACCTCCCAGTACTGATCCCACTTCAGGCCGCCCGCCGGCACGTCGGTGCGCAGGCTCCGGAAGAGCTCCTCGGTGACGGCATCGAGCCCGATCCCGATCATGTCCACGCCGACCGACCTGAACGTCTCGAGCCGCTCCCTGTTCAGGGTCGGAGGGGCGACAAGGATCGAGAGGGGCGTCGAGACGCGTGCGGCGATGCGCTCGGAGATGTCGCAGGTGTCCCGGTAGGAGTGGCCGTGCGTCACCATCGAGATGCAGAGCCGCGTGAGGGTCGACTCGTAGCGCGCCATGCGGGCGACGAGCTCGTCCGTCTCGACGAGCGGCCACTCGACGCGAATGAACGACTTGTCCTCGTAGGTTCCCGGCCTCGTGCGAGCGAGCCCGCAGTAGCCGCAGTCCGAGAGGCAGCCGTCCGCGTAGTTGAGGAGCAGGTTGATCCCGCCGAACTCGAAGTCGCGCGTGAACCGGCCGGACCGGAAACGGAGCGCGATCGCGCTCGCCATAGAGATCCGCACCCACTCGGGGCTGACCCGGCGCTCCTCGACCATCGGCAATGGCGTGACGACCGTCACTCGGCCACGTCCGGGAAGTAGCAGGAGCCCTGGGCGCGCACCGGTGCCGCGCTCGAGCGGGCGAGCGCCCGCTCGCCGGCGCGGAGCACCGCGTCGACGAGCGCCTCCGGCGGAATCCCGAGCCCGGTCTCGCCCGCGCACGCCCGTGCGGCGACACGGTTGAGGCTCACGGGCTCGAGTCGCGTCCACTTGAGCGCTGCCTCGAAGCGGGCGAGCGGGGCCGGCACTTCGTTGTAGTCGCCGGTGAAGACGACACTCTTGATCGTCGAGCCCTGGGTCGCGAGATGGAGACGGACGAGACCGCCCGGTGTCCGAAGGACGGACGACACGACCGCGTCGGGCTGCGGCCCGCGCTCGTGCAGCCACTCCTCGGCCCGGTAGCGCTCGCCCTCGAGCCGCTCGGCGGCAAGCCGCTCCTCGTCGCTCAGGCTGCCCTCCACGAGCTCGAGCCCGAGCGCGGTCTCGAATCCCTTCGCAACGGCATCGCGCAACGTCGGTCCGGTCCACCCTACTCCTGTCTCGCGGGAGACGGTGGTCACACGCGCCATGACCGCGGAGACGGCGCGTCGCCCCAGCTTGGCGGCCGGGATCCGCAGCACGCGCAGCATGAAGGGGACGTCGAGGTCGGCGAGGACGCTCGCGTGGAAGAGGAGGCCTCCCCTGCCGTCGGCGTACAGGCCGAGCCCCGCGATCTTGCGGCCTGCGACCTCGAGATCGTTCTTGCCCCCGAAGGACGCTTCGATGCCGACCTCGGCGAGCCCGGCCACGACACCGCGCGAGTAGCGCTCGAGGAGCTCTCTCGGCCTTGCGTCGGGAGCGCGCGTGACGAGAGCGACGCCGAGCTGACCGTCGCCCATGACGATCGCCCCGCCTCCGGTGGGACGTCTCGACACCTGCGTGCCGGTGTCCCGGCAGGCGTCGAGATCGACCTCGGCCTCGAGGTGCTGGTAGCGGCCGACGAGCGCGCAGTGGCTGCGGTACGTGTACAGGCGCAGCGTCGGCGGCCGCTCGGGCTCCTCACGGGCGTAGCCGGCCGTCAACGCGTCGTCCACGGCCAGGCCGGCGGCAGCGCCGACGCCGTCGTCGCGGAGCAGGCGCGCCTCCACGCTCTCCGTCATGCGACCGCGACCTCCGCGTACCCGGCACCCTCGTCGCCCGCCCACGTGAGGGAGCAGCAGTACTCGTACAGCTTGGGCTCGAGGCCGCGTGAGCTCGCGTACTCGATGACGCCCTCGCCGGGGTAGGCGATCCCGTTCAGCCCGAGGTCGACGGCCGCGGTGTCGAGCTCGAGCTTCATCTCGCCGAGGGGACGGGCGCAGCCGAGGTTGACCTTCGTCGTCGGCATGGCGAGTCGCGCGGTCTCGAAGAAGGTGACCACCTCGTCGACCGGCGGCGGCGGGAGATGGGCCATCGGCGTCCCCACGAGCGGGACGAGGACGACGAGGACGAGCGTCGAGACCGGGTAGCGCCGGATCATCTCGAGCGCCGCGTGCTCACCGAGGAACTTCCCGTAGTGGAGCCCGAGCACGATGTGCGGGATGATCCGCAGGCCGTGCTCGGCGAGGATCGCGAGCGAGCGGTCGAAGTCGCGGGGCTCGAGGTCGAGGTGGTAGACGTCGCGGATCGTCTCCTCGGCGCCGATGATGTCGAGCATCACGCCGTCCACGCCCGCCTCGGCGAGCGCGGCTCCCAGGGAGGGCGAGACGACCCCCGAGTGGACGATCACCTTCATCCCGAGCTCCTCCCGGATGCGCGGGACGTGGGCGAGGTGCTTGAGCAGGGGAACGCCGCCGGTGCGGGTCGAGCCACCGGACACGAGCAGGCCCTCGCTCCCCTGCGCGCGGAGCCGTTCGGCGACCGCGAGCAGGTCTTCCTCGAGCTTCACGGAGACCATCCCGTCGAGGACCTTCGCGCTGCAGTGGTCGCACTGGAGAGCGCAGGCCGAGCCCGTGACGGACACGGGCAGGAAGCGCCGCGGGTTCCTGGGCTCCCACTCCGACGTCTGCCAGCGCTTCAGGCCCGGTGCGTAGAACTCGATGACGTCCGGGAAGTTGGCCCGCCGGACATCGAAGGCGCTCGTCGCGGCGGCGGTCGTCACTCGGCGAGGACTCCCTGCACCCGGTACTCGGCGAGCCTGGCCTCGAACCGGCGCACGATCTCGTCCTCGTCCCCGACGAGCAGCCCGAGCTCCGCCTCGGTGTCGCTCGGCTCGAGCTCGACGAGCCAGCCTGCGCCGAGCGGGTCTCGCTCGACGAGGCCGGGATCGGCGAGTGCCGCGTCGTTGTGACCGGCGATCACGCCCGAGAGCGGGGAGACGAGCGGCCCGACGAACTTCGCGGCCTCGAGGCTTCCGAAGGGCTCACCGCGGCGAAGCGTCGTCCCGTCGGGCTCGAACGCGAGCTGGGCGAGCGTCCCGCTCGTCTCCACGCCGAGCGGGTCCATGCCGATACGGGCGCGACCCCCGTCGAGGAGCTGCACCCAGAGGTGCGTGTCGGGGTCGTAGGCGCGATCGATCGCCAGCGTGTAGCCGCCGACCTCGACCGTCGGGTTCGTCCCTGTCTCACTCATGTGCCCTCCCGTCGGCTTTCGCGACGGCGGCGGCGAGACGCTCACCCGGCGGGCCGAAGCCCGCGAGCGTCTCCCGCGCCTCCGCGAGCGTCGTTCCGGCGAGTGCCGTCTCGAGGTCGGCCTTCGCCCCGTTCAGATCCGCATCGGACAGGAACGCGCGCTCGATCCGCCCGTCGACGACCCCGGCCGCGACCCGGGCGCCCTCGTGCTCGGCGGCGAAGACCCAGACGCCCGCGCGCACCTTGACCTCGCGCGCAGCAGGCTCGGGGCGAGCGTGGCCGCGAAGCCACGCCTCGCTCCGGAAACGGCGATCCAGGGCATCCACCCGCCTGCGCTCGTAGCCCGTCAGCTCGGCGACGACCGGCGAGAGCCCGAGCGCGCGGGCGTACTCGCGGGTCATCGCCGCCTTGAACGCCTCGGAGTCGGCGGGCGTCGCGGCCACGTACCGGCGCATGAGCCGGAGGAGCTCACCTCGGGCGGCGCCGTCGGGCATGGCGAGAACGTCGACGGCCTCTGCGTGGTCGAAGCGCTCGATCAGGTTCCCGACGACGACGACCGCCTGCTCGACCTGCCCGGCCCCGTGGCCGCAGATCTTGGCGTCACCGAGGACGATCTCGAGCCGCTCGTCGAGCCTTGCGTCGACCCCCACGCTCCTGAACGCCTCGACCGCGGGCGAGAGCAGGTGCCTGAGCGCCGCGTCACGGCGGAGCGGCACGTCCTCGACCGGGACGACGATCTGGAAGAAGAGCTGACGGTCGTCCAGGTAGACCGGGCCTCCTCCGACCATCCGCCGGTAGACGGGAAGCCCGCGCGCCCTGCAGCCTTCGAGGTCCACCTCCTCCAGCCGCCGGTGGTAGCCGATGCAGACGTATGGCTCGGCGGGCCGGACGAAGGCGAGAGTCGGAGGCGAGCCGTGCGAGACACCGTACGCGAGTGCGTGCCAGAGAGTCTGGGAGCGCAGCGCCGAGGCGCTCCCGAAGTCGATCACCCGCAGGGCGTCAGGCACCAGCACCCATCGCCTGGTCGATGAGCTCGACGATGTCGAGCACCTGCAAGCCGGCGTTCCCGGTCGACTTCGCCGCGTCCTCGAACCGGGACACCTCGTACGGGCAGCAGACGGCGAGCACGTTCGCGCCGCTCTCCGCGGCCTCCCGGACGCGCCGCTCGGAGAGCCGCTCGACGACGTGGTCGCCGGTGTGGCCGTCGAGCCACATCCCGCCGCCGCCGCCGCCGCAGCAGTAGCCGTTCTCGCGGCAGCGGGCCATCTCGACGAGCCGGACGCCAGGGATCGCCTCGAGCAGCCTGCGGGGAGCGTCGTACTCGCCGTTGTGGCGTCCGAGGTAGCAGGGGTCGTGGAAGGTCACGGTCACGTCCAGCTCCCTCTGCCACTCGATCTTCTCGACGAGCGGGGCGAGGAGCTGCGTGTAGTGGAGCACCTCGTAGGTGTGCCCGCGCTTCGGGTACTCCTTGACGAGCGCGTTGAAGCCGTGCGGGTCGGGCGTCACGATGCGGGCGAACTCGTACTTGTCGAGGGTCGCGACGACGTCCTCCATGAGGGCCTCGAAGAGGCCCTTCTCCCCGGCCAGTCGCTGGGAGTCGCCGATCGTCTTCTCCTCCGGGCCGAGGATGGCCCAGTCGACGCCGAGCGCGTGCATGATCCTCGCGCACGCCTTCGCCGCATCCTGGCCGCGAGGGTGGTAGCTCCAGTAGTCCTCGACGTAGAAGAGGACGTCGACGGGCCCCGGCTCGCTCGAGAGGATGCGAACGGGCACGTCCGCATCCCGCGCCCACAGCGCGCGCTTGCGCGGGTTCTCGCCGAGCGCGTTGCCGTAGCGGAAGGTCTTCTCGAGGACGTCCTGCAGCTCTCCCGGGACCTTCCCGTCGAAGACGGCCGCCTCCCGGACGGCGGGCATGATCTGGATCATGTCCACCTCCTTCGGGCACACGCGGAGGCAGTTCATGCAGGTCGTGCAGAGCCAGAGATCGGGGTCGCTCATGAGGTCGATCCCGAGCTGCACCTTGCGGTGGATCTTCCGCGGCCCGTACTCGCCGACGACGTCCACCGGGCAGACGGGGACGCACTTCCCGCACCCGTAGCACCACTCGAGCGACTCTCCACCGAGCTCGGCGATCTTCGCGAAGCCCTCGGTGTCGTAGTCCCAGATCACCCGCTGCTCGTACATGCGGTTCCACATGGCCGGGAGCTCGACCTCGCGGCCCGAGATCGTGGACGAGACGAGCGCGGCCTCCTTCTCGATGGGGACCGGGGGCTGCTTCTCACCGCCGACGGGCATCTCTCTCCTACACCTCCAGCCGGTGGACGCCGAGCAGGCGCCGGACGAGATCCGGAAGCTCCGGGACCACCTTGTTGAACTCCTGGGTCATCCGCAGGCGGAGGACCGTGTACATGTAGATCGCGTAGACGCAGGCGAGGAAGACGTCGATCCCGAAGAGGCCACGGCCCATCGTCGTGAACCCGGCCGCCTTCCCTGTCTCGTTCACGAACGCGACCGCCTCCCCCACCTTGAAGTAGGTCTCGCCCCGCGTGGACGCCCGGAGGTCGAACTCCTCCATGGTCACGAGCGGCAGGGCGCCCGTCTCCGAGCGCGGATCCCACATCCACCGGGTCCAGAGCCAGTACCGCTCGGGGTACGTGAAGTGCAGGAGCTCCGACGGGAGGTCGAACGCCGGCTCGGGGAAGTCGGCGAGCAGCTCGTCGAAGCGGTGGATGCGGTCGGGGAGGTTCCCCGGGGAATGCAGCAGGTCGTCGATCCCGGCCGCGAGGCGCTCGGGGCCGACCGCGTCGAGGATGCCGTCGGCCCGGCGTCGCGTGGAGAACACGCTCCGGAGAACGCGTCGCAGATCCTCCCGCCCGAGCGCGGCGACGTCGCCCTGGCCCAGCAGCGACCCGAAGCCCTGTGCCTTCCGGTCCAGGTCGCTCCCGATCGCCTCGAGCACCTCGACCGGGACGCGGTCGAGCGCCTCGCGCATGAACTCCTCGGCACTCGGGGTGTCGACGACCTGGCCGGTCATCTACGTCGCAGCCGGAGTCCTCGAGCGCACGAGGGTCACGGCCCGCAGCGCCGCCGCACCCGCAGAGGAGACCGTGTCTTCGAGATCGGCGGGGCCGAGCGCGGCGCCGCAGGCCAGCACGCCCTCCCGGCTCGTCGAGACGGTGTCGAGCGGCGGGTTCGCGGCCTCGATGAACCCGTACCTGTTCTGCTCGACCCCGAGGACCTTGGCCATCGTCCGCGTGCCGACGGAAGGCTCCATCCCCACCGAGAGGACGACGATGTCCATCGGGATCTCCATCGGGCGGCCCATCGTCGTGTCCTCGCCCCGGACGAGCAGCTTGTCGCCCTTCTCGAGCACCTCGGTGACGATCCCCTTCACGTACTGCACGTGGTGCTGCTCCTGCGCAGGCCAGTAGATCTGGTTCTCCCAGTACCCGTACATGCGCATGTCGATGTAGAAGATGAAGACCTTGCAGTTCGGCAGGTGCCGACGCACCTCGATGGCCTCCTTGGAGGCGACGCCGCAGCAGACCTTCGAGCAGTACTCGTTCCCGATGTGGCGGTCGCGGCTGCCGACGCACTGGATGAAGCACAGTCGCTCGGGAGGCTCGCCGTTCGAGGGGCGGACGACGTGGCCGTCATTGAGCATCGCCTCCAGGTCCTGGAGCGCGATCACGTCGGGGTACTCGTAGTAGCCGTAGAGCTGCGTCTCGCGCCCGGGGTCGAAGTGCTGGAACCCGGTGGCGACGATGACCGCCCCGCACGCGAGCTCCTTCTCGCCGTCCGGCCCCTGCACGGTCAGCCGGAAGTCGCCGGCCTCGCCGTCGCACGCCGTGACCTCGTGCTCGAGCCAGATCTCCGCCGACGGCTGCGAGCGAACGCGCTCCGCCATCCGTTCGAGCGCGGGCTCGGCCTCTTCCATGTTCGGCGTCAGCCCCGCGTAGTTCTCCGCCACGGGAGTCCCGCCGAGGAAGTCGCGCTTCTCGATCAGCACGGCACTGCAGCCGAGCTCGGCGACCCCACGGGCCGCCTCGAGCCCCGCCGGCCCGCCACCGATGATGACAACCGTCTCGCCCATCAGTCCTCCACGTCCTCCCAGGTCAGGTACTGCTGCTCGCCCGACTCGAGCTTCTTCAGGCTCTCCTGGAACTCGGCCCACGCGAGCTCCCAGTCGATCCCCATCTTCTCGAGCAGCGGGCGGTAGTCGGCCGAGTGCCAGTGCAGCTGGCAGACCTTGTACGGGTGCGCACCCATCGCCAGGGCGGCGAACTGGGCCTCGGACAGCACTGCCACGCCGACGTTCCGCTCGTGCGCCTGTGCGGCGAACTGGCTCTTGTCGAGCGTCGTCACGCAGCCCGTGTCGTGCGTCAGCACGACGTCGGGGTTCGCCTCCTCCTTCATCACCTCGATCTTCCGCTGCGTCGCGAACGAGCGCGTGAAGTCCCGCTGGACGAGGATGTGGCGGAAGCCGAAGCCGCAGCAGTCGAACCAGGTCGAGTAGGTGCGCACCTCCGCCCCCAGGGACTCCGCGACCGCCGTCACGACGGCTGTGCGCTGGCCTCCGTAGACGTCCGGGTCGTAGATGGCGTCCCCCTCGACGAGCTTGTAGTAGTGGCAGGCGGGATGCACGGTGACGACGACGCCCGAGCAGTCGCGCACCTGGTGCGCGGCGATCTCGTTCCGGATGGCGTAGAGGTACTCCGAGTAGTGGACGATCTCCTCGGGCATCACCAAGGGCTTGCCGAGCTTCGTCATGATCTCGCGCACCTCGGCCCGTAGCTCCGGATGGTGCAGGAGCTCCGCGCGCACCTCCTTGTAGTGGCCGTAGGAGGTGCCGCAGTGGATGAGCGGGAAGTAGCCGGTCTCGTAGGCGGCCGCGAAGTTCCGCATCGCCACGCCCGCCTGCGCGGCGGCATTCGAGGTCGCGCTCGCGTAGTAGTTCCAGGCCGTGCAGGACGTCTGGTCGCGCGGGTCGTCGTAATCGTGGCCCAGCTTGCGCATGATCCAGAAGATCGAGGTCGAGTAGCCGGGGATGTGCCCGCACTGGCCGCACGACTTGTGGTGCCAGAGGTGGCCGAGCGGCACCTTCTTCGTGCGCCCGTACTTCGTCGGCACCTCCACGTGCGGCCCGGAGACGCGCTGCACGATCCACTCGCCCGCCTCCTCGAGCCGGAAGAGCTCCTCCCGGAAGTCGGGGATGAGCGCCGGGTCGCGCTCGAAGGACTCCTTCTTCCGCTTCAGGGCTTCGATCGGAATCGTCGTCACAGCTCGATACCCTCCTCGTCCAGACGGTCCTCCATGACCTCCTCGAGGATCATGTGCAGGCTCTCGTCCACCTCCTGGATCATGTCGAGAGCGCCGGTGTGGAACCAGATCAGGTACAGCTCGACGAGCGTCCGGTCCGACACGTCCCAGCTCGTCGAGGTGGTGTGCATGGTCTCCGGCGGCAGCGCCCGGCGCCAGAGGTCGAGGTTGTCGGAGACGTCCTTGACCTCGGGGCCCCAGTCGGGGAAGGCGTCGGGCTGAAGCATGTCCGGGGAGACCTGCGTTCCCGTGGACATGATCTTGTAGATGATGCGCGAGTACCCCTCGAGGGCCTCGCGCGCGGACGCGAGTCCGTTCGTGACCGCGACCTCGCGCATGATCGTGATCAGCCCTCCCGGGTTGTTCCCCCGCGGGCAGCGCACGCAGGAGAAGCACTGGGAGCACTCCCAGATGTCCTCCTGCATCTGCTGGTAGACGAGCTCGACGTCCTCACGGGCGAGCGCCTGCGCGACGCGACGCGGGCTGAAGTCGTAGAAGCGCGCCGAGGGGCACGCCGCGACGCAGATCCCGCACTCGTAGCAGCCGTAGAGGTAGTCCCCGAAGCGCACGTCGGCCTTGACGGACTCGAAGAGGCGCTCCTTCTCCTCGTACGCGACGTCGGGAAAGCCCGCGACGTCTTCGACCTTCAGGAGCGCGCTCGCCACGGCCATCTCAGAAGGCGATGACGGCGTCCGCCGTCATCGCGAGATCGTTGAAGGCGGCGCCGCCGATCATCTCGACCTCGTCGATCAGGTCGCCCAGTCCGAGGTCGTTGAGGTCGAGCGACGGCTGGCACACGTAGAGACGAACTCCGACGTCGAGCGCCTGCTTGATGAAGTAGGAGAGCGGCTGCCCCTGGTCACCCTTCGGGCCGATCGTGTCGACGACGCTCTTCTGGAGAAGCTGCGGGCCGTACATCGTGAAGTAGATCCCGGCCTCGCAGTCCATCGCCGCCGCGGACGCCGCCAGGAAGAACGGCGTCGCGGAACGGCCCGGGTCGTCTACGCCGTGGGTCTGGACGTAGAGGACCTTTCCCTCACCCTCGCCGGTCCACATGGCCGACCTCGCCTACGCGGACCGACGGAGGAAGACGTGGAAGACGTCGTCGACCTTCTCGATCGCGACGAGCTCGTTCCCGGTTCGCGACGACCAGGCCTTCATGTCCGGCTCGACGCCGGGATCGGTGGCCACGAGCTCGAGGATCTGCCCGGGCTCGATCGTCTTGATCGCCTGAGCGGTCTTGATCACCGGCAACGGGCAGTTGAGCCCGGTGCAATCGAGTACCTGCGCGGGTGCTTCGGTCAGCGCCAACACCTACCTCCTCGGGTATGCGGATCTTCTAATATACGCGATCCGCTTCGTCAAGCTTTCGCCGGAGGGCAGGCCAGAGCATATGCGAGAGCACGCCGAGATCGCCCAGCTACCCCCCGTCCTCGAGTGAGGGCGCGCGCGCTCGGTGAGCGTTCACGACCTGCGCTGCGACCGGTGTGGCTCCGCGATCGCCGGGCCGGATCAGGGCGTCCGGTTCCTCTACCACCCGGGCGACTTCCTGCTCAAGGACGACTCGGGTCTCCTGTGTCTCTCCTGCTGGCAGGCGACGACGTCGTGGCTCGGCGGGCAGGGCGCGAAGAACCACTGCTCGGTCTGCGCGCTCGCCGTCGAGCACCGGAGCAGCCTTCACATCCACCGGGCGGGCGACCCCGCGAGCTGGCAACTCTGTCGCGTCCACGCCGTCGAGTTCCTGAACGGCCTGCGGACCGTCGAGCCGAAGCTCGAGCTCGAAAGCTTCACTCTCGCTGCAGACTGGCCGGGTCGTGCGAGAACATGAGCAGGACATGAGCCCCACTCTCTTCCCTCTCGTCGTCCTCGCCGCTCTCGGCGTGTTCGGCTCCCTGATCTTCAGACGCGCCCGGCTGCTCTTCGCCGCCGGCCCCGCGAACCGCTTCAACCGATTCGGAGAGCGGATGAAGCAGACGCTCGTGTACGGCTTCGGCCAGAAGAAGTTCCTCACCGGCGAGCAGCCGGCGGGGATCATGCACGTCGTCATCTTCTGGGGCTTCGTGCTGCTCGGCCTGCAGATCGTCAGCCTCTTCGGGCGGGCCTTCGACGAGGAGTGGTTCATCCCCGGCTTCGCCCCCGACCAGCCGTTCGGGCCCCCGTTCTTCGTCATGCGAGACCTGCTCGAGGCCTCCGTGATCGTCGCCGTCCTCTACGCCCTCTACCGGCGGCTGATCGTCCACACGCCGCGCCTCTTCGGCTTCGCACCCGCGGAGGAGCGCTACGAGCGCGCGCCGCACTGGGAGGGCGTGCTCATCCTCGTCTTCATCCTCATGATCATGGTCGGCGGCCTCCTGCACGACGCGGGCCTGATCGCCGCGCATCCCGAAGACGAGCTGGTACAGCAGGAGCTCGACTGGGCGCCCGTGACGGGCCTCCTGGCGGGTCTCATCGACGGGCTCTCGACCGATACAGCGATGACGGTGAGCAGGATCGGCTGGTGGATGCACAACCTCGTCGTGCTCGTCTTCCTCTGCCTGATCCCCCTCTCCAAGCACTTCCACATCATCACCGGCATCCCGAACGTCTTCTTCGGCAAGCTCGAGCCGAAGAGCGTGGAGCGGCCGCTGGCCGTGGACGAGGGGCCCGTGGCCGCGACCGCGAGCCTGGCAGGCGGCGGAGAGCCTCTCGGCTCCCTCGCCGGGATGAGCTGGAAACAGCTCCTCGACGCCTACACCTGCACCGAGTGCGGCCGCTGCAGCGCGGCCTGCCCGGCCACGGCGAGCGGCACCCCGCTCGCGCCGCGCCAGTTCATCCTCGACCTCCGCGACTACGCGTACGGGCACCCCAAGGAGCTGACCGGCGGCGCCTCGCCCGAGCCCGGCACGGCGATCGTGTCGAGCGACGTGCTCTGGTCGTGCACGACGTGCATGGCCTGCGTCGAGGCCTGCCCCGTCGGGATCGAGCACGTTCCGACGATCGTGCAGATGCGCCGCCACCTCGTGGACCAGGGCGACATGGAGCCCATGCTCCAGCAGACCCTCGAGAGCTTTGCGAGGCAGGGGAACAGCTACGGGAAGTCGTCCCGGATGCGCGCCCGCTGGACGACGGGCCTCGACTTCGAGATCCCGGACGCCCGCAAGGAGCGCGTGAAGTACCTCTGGTTCGTCGGCGACTTCGCGAGCTTCGACGAGCGCTCGCAGGCGGCCTCCCAGCGAGTTGCGAGGATCCTCCACGACGCGCACGTCGACTTCGGCCTCCTGTACGACGGGGAGAGGAACTCCGGCAACGACGTGCGCCGCATCGGAGAGGAAGGGCTCTACGAGATGCTGGTCGAGCAGAACCTGGAGGCCTTCGCGAGCGCCGACTTCCAGGCGATCTTCACCACCGACCCGCACTCCCTGAACACGCTGCGGAACGAGTACCCGGAGTTCGGCCTCGACAAGCCCGTCTACCACTACACGGAGCTGCTCGTGCGACTCGTCCGGGGCCGTCGGATCGAGCTCCTCAGGTCGCTCGACGACGTCCGCGTCACGTACCACGACCCCTGCTACCTCGCGCGCTACAACCGCATCACGGACGCGCCGCGTGAGCTCATGCGGTCGACGGGAGCGACGCTCGTCGAGATGCCGCGACACGGCACGGGCACGTTCTGCTGCGGGGCGGGCGGCGGCCGGATCTGGATGGACGACTCGAAGCTCACCGAGCGGCCGAGCGAGCAGCGCATCCGGGAGGCCCAGTCCCTCGGCGAGCTCGACTACTTTGTCGTGAGCTGCCCCAAGGACCTCGCCATGTACACGGACGCGGCGGCGACAGTCGGCGCCGGCTTCGCGGTGATCGAGATCACCGAGCTCCTGGAGCTCGCCACGATGCCCGAGCCCGTCCTCGAGCTCGCATGAGCGAGAGGGCCGCCGGGGGGCCGGTCGACCCACGCGGCCCCGTGGCCCGAGACGGCGTCGCGCCCCTCTGGGCGAAGGTCGTCGACCAGACGAAGTGCATCGGATGCCACGCCTGCACGACGGCGTGCAAGCAGGAGAACGAGGTGCCGCTCTCCGTCACGCGGACGTACGTGAAGGCGGTCGACGTCGGCGTCTTCCCGCAGGCTCGCCGCGCATTCCAGGTCACCCGCTGCAACCAGTGCGAGGACGCCCCCTGCGTGGCCGCCTGCCCGACGGCGGCGATGTACCGGCGGCCGGACGGGATCGTCGACTTCGAGAAGTCCGTCTGCATCGGCTGCAAGGCCTGCATGGCGGCGTGCCCGTACGACGCGATCTTCATCAACCCGGCCGACCACTCGGCCGAGAAGTGCAACTTCTGCTCGCACCGGATCGACGTCGGCCTCGAGCCGGCATGCGTGGTCGTCTGCCCGACCCAGGCGCTCCTCGTGGGCGACCTGAACGACCCGGCCTCGAAGGTGGGCGAGATCGTCCAGCGCGAGCCGGTCACGGTGCGCCGGCCGGAGAAGGAGACGCGGCCGAAGCTCTTCTACAAGGGCGCGCACCAGGCCACGCTCGACCCGCTCGCCGCGAGGCGGCCGGACGGCGGCCTCTTCATGTGGAGCGAGCAGGGCAACGGCAGCGGGCACGTCACGTCCGGTGCGCCGGCGCCGTGGAACAGCTCTGCAGCGGCCCTCCTCGCCTACGACGTCCCCCACAGCGTCCCCTGGGACTGGCGCGTCGGGCTCTACACCTGGACGAAGTCGATCGCCGCCGGTGCGTACCTGGCGGCGCTCCTCCTCGCCGTCGCAGGCCTCGTGTCCTGGTCGAGCTCGCTCTGGATCTGGGCGGCGCCCCTCCTCGCCGCGGCCTTCCTCGGCGCGACCGGCGCGATCCTCATCTGGGACCTCGAGCATCCACTCCGCTTCCCCCTCATCTTCCTGCGGCACCAGTGGCGGAGCTGGCTCGTCCGGGGAGCATTCGTCATCGCGGGGTACTCCGCGGTGCTCGGCCT
>JBFFGH010000024.1:0-20797 GCA_041557575.1 Gaiellaceae bacterium | reverse complement strand
GGCGGGCCGTGCCGAAGAGGGTCGCATGCGCCGCTTCGCCGTCTGCGGTGGGGCGTTCGTGCTCTGCGCTCTCGCCTTCTCGCCCAGCGGGCTCGCCGCGAGCCCGAGCATCGCCGCCCTCCAGGTCGGCCTTCGCGCCCACGGGGTGAACCCCGGGCCGGTCGACGGGCTGCGGGGGCCGCAGACGACCAGCGCTCTCGTCTCGTTCCAGAAGAGGCACGGGCTTCGTGCCACCGGGAAGGTCGACGCCAGGACCCGACGCGCGCTCGGGGCGCGCGGGCGTCCGCGGCTCGGCTCGCGCGAGCTGTCGATCGGCGCTGTGGGGTGGGACGTCGCGGTGCTCGAGTTCCGGCTGCGCCGTTTCGGTCTCGCCCACGCACGCGTCGACGGGCGCTTCGCGAGCGACACCGCAGCCGCGCTTCGTCGCTTCCAGAGCCGCCGCGGGCTCGTCGCGGACGGCATCGCCGGCCGACACACGTATCGCGCGCTCGCGACGAAGGCACCGACGAAGTGGCACGTGGTCGCGTCCGGCGAGAGCTTCTTCTCGATCGCCGCCCGGTACCGCGTGAGCCCGTGGAGGCTCGCGCAGCGGAACCGGATCGCCCTGACGAGCGTGATCGTCCCCGGCCAGCGCCTCGCGCTGCCGAGCGGGGCTCGGCTCCGATCCCCCACGTCCACGACTCGACAGGCGACCGGAGGCGGGGTTCGTGCCGCGATCGACTACTGGTCGCGCGTCTACGGCGTCGACCCGAAGCTGGCCCGCGCGCTCGCGTGGATGGAGTCGGGATTCCGGCAGGACGTCGTCTCGAGCGTCGGCGCGATCGGAGTGATGCAGCTTCTCCCGGAGACCTGGGAGTTCGTCGACACGGTCCTGCTGGGCGTGCGGACACCGCGCGACTACCGCGGCAACGTCAGGGCCGGCGTCCGGTACCTGCGCTGGCAGCTCGACCAGTTCGGCGGGGATCGCCGGCTCGCGCTCGCGGGCTGGTACCAGGGCGCGAGGGCGGTGCGGGAGCGCGGACTGTATGCGGAGACGCGAGAGTTCGTCCGGATCGTGCTCGCGCTCTACGGGACGGTCTGAGACCCGTCCTTGCCCGAGGGGCAAGGCGCCGCCTCGTGGTCGTCACTCAGAGGCGTGAGATCGCGGCGTACGCGCGACGCGCGGCCTCGGCGGGGGGAAGGCTCCAGAAGAGGTCGGGCGTCGAGAAGATCTCGACGTCGAGGAAGCCGTCCCAGCCCGCCTCGCGCAGGGCGGCGATGTGCTCCGCCGAGCGCGTGCCCCCCTCGCCCGGAAGGACGCGGTCGGGGCGGCCGGGCTCCCGGGGCTCGTCGGCGACGTGCAGCCCGGTGACGCGATCGGCCACCGCCGCGAGGTCGCCCGGCTCCTCGTGCCAGAAGTTGTAGGTGTCGGCCATGATCCCGACGTCCGGGAGGCCGGCGGCGTCGAGCAGATCGAGCGCGTCTGCAAGGGAGTTGACGAAGGACACGGTGTCGTGCTGGTGCGGCGCCGCCGGCTCGAGGCCGAACCGGATGCCGGCCGCGCGGGCGGCGGCTGCGATCTCGCGCAGGCCCTCGGCCACGAGCCCCCGTGCCTCTCCCTCGTCGAGCTCGCCGATCGGCCCGGTGAGGCAGAGGACGGACTCGGGGTCGTAGGCCGCGAGCCGGTGCATCGTCGCGCAGATGGCCGCCACGCGCTCCCCGACATCGGGCGGGCCCTCCATCCCGGGCAGCCCGAGGGGGAGGATCGAGGGCACGGCCGGCACGCAGTTCGCGACCGCCAGTCCCGCCGCTCCGACGAGTGCGAGGTTCGCGGCGTCGTCAGCCGGGAGCTTCATCTCCCAGATCCCGATCCCGGTGAAGCCGGCTGCCGAGTACGCGGCGACGTCCTCCTCGAACGAGGCGCCGACCGTCGAGATCTCCGAGAGGGACAGCCTCATCGGCCCGGCAGCGGAACCCTGGCGAGCAGCCTGCGGTGCACGGCCGGCTTCGTGAGCTCCTTGTAGACGAGGTACCCGGAGCCCGCGCCGAGGCCCGGGCCGGGGTGCGTCGACGCGCCGATGTGCCAGAGGCGATCGACGGCGGTGCCGTGGCCGGGCGCCTCCGCGAGCGGCCGGAAGAGGAAGTTCTGGTCGAGCGCGCACGAGCCGCCGTAGATGTCGCCGCCGACGAGGTTCACGTTCATCGCGGAGATGTCCGCCGGGGAGAGCGCCACCCGCCCTATCGTCGCGTGCTCGAGGTTGCGGAGGTGACGACCGAGGCGTGCCGTGATCCGGTCGGCATAGGCCTCGCGGAGCTCCTCCGTCCACGTGCCGTCTCCGGTGTCGATCTCCCCGAGGGCGTCGCCCTTCACGCGCCCGGCCGGGAGCTCCTGGAGCTGGATCCAGACGATCCACGAGCCGTCGGGCGCCCGCGAGGGGTCGACTGCCATCGGCTGGCCGCACACGATCGTGGCCTCGGCGGGCAGGAGCCCGCGCTCTGCCTCGTTGACGGCGCGCGAGACGCCGTCGAGCCCCGGAGTGACGTGGACGATGGGGGTGCGCGCGAGACGGTCGTCCCCGTACCAGTCCGGCGGCTCGTTCATGGCGATGTGGATCTGCATCTCGGCGCGTCCGTACCGGTACCGGCCCGCCGCGCGGGTCACCTCGGCCGGAACCTCGCCCTCGGCGAGGAGCGCGCCGTAGAGCTGGGTGGGCGTGACGCTCGCGATCACGGCCCGTTCCGCGCGAATCGTCTCGCCGTCGGCGAGGCGGACGGCGGTCGCCGTGCCGTCCGAGACGAGGACGCGCTCGACCTCGGCTCCCGTGCGCACCTCGCCGCCCGCGTCCCGGACGATCCCGGCGAGCGCGTCCACGAGCACGACGCCGCCTCCTCTGGGGACGGGCATCCCCCCGAGCTGGAGCGCGCAGGCGATCACCTGGGTCATGAACCCGGACGTCGCCTGGTCGGGGCCGAGGCCCGTGTGCAGCACCCACGGTGCGAGCAGGCCGTGCGCGGCGTCGGACTCGAACGTGTCGCCGAGCCAGTCGCGGCAGGTCACGAGCACGGAGCCGACGTACGCGAGCAGTCCGCGCCTGCCGAAGCGGCGGAGCGCCTGGCGGCCGAGGCCGAGCCCCGCGGGCGACCAGAGCTCCGTGCCGAGGACTCCGAACGAGAGATCCGCGTTCGCCATGAAGCCGTTGAACATCTCCTCCCAGGCCAGACCGTCGGCAGCCGCGTGGCGCGCGAGCTCCGCGACGTTGTCCTCGAGCGAGGTGGTCAGGAACGCGCTCGTGCCGTCGGGGTACGCGGACGCGGTCGGGAGGTCGGTGTTCAGGTACTCCACGCCACGGCGGTCGAGCTCGTCCTTCAGCTCGGCGTAGGCGGGCGAGCCCGTGAACAGGGGATGCCAGGAGGCGAGGAGCTCGTGAGTGAAGCCGGGCGCCGTCAGGTCGGAGGACGTCCTGATGCAGCCGCCGAGCTCGTCGGAGCGCTCGAGAACGCACACGCTCCAGCCCGCGCGGGAGAGCAGCGCGGCCCCGGCGAGCGAGTTGATCCCCCCGCCGACGAAGACCGCGTCGAACGTCCACATGGCGCTTCGACCCTACCAAGGCGGTACCCGCTTGACATGTCACGGCGTCGTGTGACTGAATCTCCTCATGCTTCTCCGCGAGGTCGAGTACGCCCGTCCGGCGACCGTCGACGAGGCGATCTCCCTTCTCGCGGAGCACGACGGCGCACGCGCGCTCGCCGGCGGCCAGACGATCCTCAACGTCATGAAGTCCCGCGCCGCCGCGCCGGACGTGCTCGTCGATCTGCAGGATCTCGACGAGCTCCGCACGATCGGCTTCTCGGCGGACGGGACGCTCGAGGTCGGCGCCATGGTCACGTACACGCAGCTCGTCGCATCCTCGGAGGTGGACGTCGCGCGGCCGATCCTCGCGGAGGTCGCGGGCACGATCGCCGACGTCCAGGTCCGGAACAAGGGGACGGTCGGCGGGAACGTCTGCGTGGCCGACCCGACGAACCACTTTCCGCCGCTCTTCGTCGCTCTCGACGCGACCTTCACCGTGGTGGGCGCGGGAGGCGAGCGAACCGTGTCGGCGGAGGACTTCTTCCTCGGCGTCTACATGACCGCCGTCGGCGAGGGAGAGCTGCTCACGAAGATCTCGATCCCCGCGTCCGGCGGGGCCGGCGACGGCTTCGACGGCCTCACGCTCGGACGCCACGGAACCTACCTCGTCAACGCCGCGGCCACCGTGTCCGACGCCGGCGCGCGCATCGCGCTCGGGTGCGTCGACGCGGTTCCCGTGCGGGCGAGCGGGATGGAGGAGCGCCTCTCGTCCGGCGACTTCTCCGACGGAGCGGTACGGGCCGCGGCCGAGGGCCTCGGCGCGACGCTCGACCCGCCCGGCGACGTGCACGCATCCGCGGACTACCGCCGCGCCCTCGCCGAGACCTCGGCCGTGCGCGCGGTCCTGCAGGCAGCCGAGAGGAGAAAGGGGTAGGCGTGGGAGAGCCCGTCAGGTCGAAGGTGATCACCCTCGAGATCAACGGAGAGGCCTACGAGCTGGAGGTCCCGGCCCGGAAGCTGCTCGTCCACGCGCTGCGCGACGACCTGAACCTGACCGGCACGCACATCGGGTGCGACACGGGCAACTGCGGGGCCTGCACGATCCACGTGAACGGGGAGGCGGTCAAGAGCTGCATGCTGCTCGCGATCCAGGCCGACGGCGCGCAGATCACGACCGTGGAAGGCCTCGCGACCGACGGCGAGCTCACTCCGCTCCAGCAGTCGTTCGCGGAGAGCCATGCGCTGCAGTGCGGGTACTGCACTCCCGGGATGCTGATGAGCGCCAGCGCGCTGCTCGCGGACAACCCGAGCCCGAGCGAGGAGGAGATCCGGGTCGCGCTCCAGGGGAACATCTGCCGGTGCACCGGCTACTGGAACATCATCGAGGCCGTCTCGACGGCGGCGCAGGGAGGGAAGGGATCGTGACGTCCGTCGAGACCACTCCGAAGACCGGCGAGGAGACGACCCTCGAGCGCGGGTTCATCGGCCAGGACTACCCGCGCAAGGAGGACCAGCGGCTGCTCCAGGGCCAGGGTGTCTTCACCGACGACATCAAGCGCTGGGGGATGGGCTACGTCCACTTCCTGCGCTCGCCCCACGCGCACGCGAAGATCGTCTCCGTCGACGTCTCGAAGGCGCTCGAGATCAAGGGGGTCTACGGGACGCTGACCGGCGACGAGGTCGCGCTCCAGACGGACCCGTTCTTCCAGATCGCGAGCGAGCCGGGAGCGAGCGTGCGGGACTACGCCCTCGCCGTCGGGAAGGCGCGCTACCTCGGCGAGCCCGTCGTCGCCGTGGTCGCGGAGACCCGCGAGCTCGCGCGCGACGCGTCCGAGCTCGTCGAGGTCGAGTACGAGCCCCTCCCGGCGCTCGTGGACGCGCGGCACGCCATGGACGACGATGCGCCGGTCCTCCACGAGGAGTGCGGCGGGAACCTGGCGTGGCACGGCGCGTACGAGTGGGGCGACCTCGATGCCGCGTTCGCCGAGGCCGACCACGTCGTGAAGATCTCGGAGCTCCACTTCGACCGCTTCAACTCGACTCCCCTCGAGAACGATGCCGCCCTCGTCGAGTACAACCGCGGCACCGGGCAGTGGACGCTGTACTCGAACAACCAGTTCCCCGGGTTCGCCGTGATCATGATGGGACCGGCGCTGCGCGTCGGCCTCGACAAGCTCCGCATCGTCACGCAGGACATCGGCGGCGGCTTCGGCAACAAGATCACGTCCCATCCCCAGCTCGTCGCCTGCTGCCTGCTCGCGCGAAAGCTCAACCGTCCGATCCAGTGGACGGAGTGGAGGACCGAGTTCCACCAGTCGATGTCCCACGGGAACGAGCGCTGGTTCCAGGACGTCGAGGTCGCGGTCAAGGCCGACGGCACCTTGCTCGGCTTCCGCTGCAACGCGCTCGACGACGCGGGCGCATACCTGAGGTACGAGCCGCTCGGCGGGGTGATCTGGTCGCAGGTCACGCCGGGCATGTACCGCTGGCGGAACATCCGCGTCGACTTCACGCAGGTGATGACGAACAAGGCGCCGGTGTCTCCGAACCGCGGCTACTCGCGCATGCAGCACCTCTGGCTCACGGAGCGGATCATCGACATCGTCGCGACGGAGCTCGGGCTCGACCCGATCGAGACCCGGAAGCTCAACTACGTGAAGCCCGAGGACATGCCCTACGAGACCCCCAACGGGTGCGTCTACGACTCGGGCGACTACCCGCGCGCCCTCGACCTCGCGCTCGAGCTGATCGGGCACGAGGGCCTCGAGGAGCGGCGCAGGGATGCGGAGTCGCGCGGAAAGCTCCTCGGGTTCGGCATCGGCTCGACCCTCGACTCCGGGACGAACAACTTCGGGCAGTCCCAGCTCATCAACCCGGAGCTGCAGTTCTCGGGGAACAACGAGGTCGCGATGGTCAAGCTCGACATCCTCGGCGAGATCGTCGTCACGCTGGGCACCGCGCCCCAGGGGCAGGGGCACGAGACGACCTCGGCCCAGGTCGTCGCCGACATCATCGGCTGCTCGCCCGACGACGTCACCGTGCGGGTCGGCCACGACTCCTACTGGAACACCCATGCCGGCTTCTCCGGGACGTACGCGAGCCAGTTCGCCGTCACCGGGCTCGGTGCGGTGAAGGGCGCGGCGGAGGAGCTCGCGCAACAGATGTGCAAGCTCGCATCGATGGTCTTCGGGTGCTCCCCGGACGACATCGAGCTCGTGGACAAGCACGCGCGCATCAAGGGGAACCCCGAGGCCGCGCTTCCGTTCATGGCGATGGGCGCGATCGTGAACGCGGGCAACGCCGGGTTCCCGGAGGATCCGCCTCCGCTCAACGCGCGCTACGTCTTCCGGCCCGCCTTCGACGTCCCGGACAAGGAGACGAAGTTCGGGAACCTCACCCTGACCTACGCGATGCAGATCCACGCGTGCATGGTCGAGGTCGATCCCGAGACGGGGTACTACGAGATCGTGGACTACGCCGCCGTCGACGACTGCGGCTCGCGGGTCAACCCGAAGATCGTCGAGGGCCAGGTGATGGGGGCGACGGCGCACGCGATCGGCGCCGCGATCTGGGAGACCTTCGCCTACGACGAGGACGGCAATCTGCTCACGCCCAACTTCTACGACTACCACGTGCCCCACGCGATGGACATGCCGCCGCTTCGGACCGGCGCCATCGAGTCGCCGTCACCGTTCACGCCCCTCGGCACGAAGGGCATGGGCGAGGGCGGAGGAGCCGGGATCCATGCCGTGTGCGCGGCGCTGCAGGATGCCCTCCGCTCCCGGGGAGGCGCGCTCGTGTCCGACAGCCACAACCCGTACCACCGGGTGTGGTCGATGCTCCGTGATCCCGAGGCCACGCGCACGAACGTGGAGATCACCTCGAAGTGAACGTCTCGGGCACGAAGGAGCTGCCGGCTTCCCGCGAGGCGGTCTGGGGCGTCATCAACGAGCCGTCCGAGATGGCGAAGCTCATGCCCGGCGTCGAGAGCTTCGAGATCACGGACGACACGCACTGGACGGCGAAGGTCAAGGTTCCGCTCGGGCTCGGCGGCCTCAGGATGACGATGAACTTCGAGAAGCTCGAGGAGCGTGAGCCCGAGTTCGCGTCGATGCGGGCGAAGGGGCAGGGCGTCGGAGCGCTCATGGACATGACGACGGCCTTCACGCTCACGGAGGCCGGCGCGGGCACGTCGATGGCCTGGGAGGCCGAGATCAAGATCGCCGGCCCGGTGGGCGCGATGGGGCAGCGGGTGCTGCAGCCGATCGTGAACCAGCAGGTCTCGCACGTGCTGGATGCGCTCGAGCAGCGCGTGACCGAGACCGCCGGCGGCGGAGCCTAGAGAGACAGGGGATCGGATGTCGCCGCCGTTTCGGATCGGCGTCATGCAGTTGACGATGGAGCCGCTCGACGAGATGCTCGAGTCGGCCCGCGTCATGGACGCCGCGGGGATGGACACGATCTGGCTTGCCGAGGCGTACCCGTGGTGGCGCAAGCACGGGATGGAGGCGCGCTCGTCGACCGTCGTGTCGGCCCTCATGGCGCGCGAGACCGAGCGGCTCACCATCGGCTGGGGGATCATCTCGCCGTTCACGCGGCACCCGGTGCAGGTGGCGATGGATGCCCGCGTCGTGCAGGAGGCTGCCGGGCCGGGGCGGTTCCTGCTCGGGTTCGGGACGTCGAAGATCTTCCTCAACAACATCCGGTCGCAGACGAAGAGGACGCTCGGGCCGATGCGCGACGCGATCACGATCGCGCGCGGCGTGCTCTCCGGGGAGCCGTTCGAGTACGAGGGCGACACGTGGAGCGCGTCGGTCCCGGGGCTGCAGGCCGGAGCGGAGACTCCGCGTGACGTCCCGCCCGTCTACATCGGGGCGACCGCGCCGAAGATGCAGGCGCTCGCCGCCGAGCTCGCCGAGGGCGTCCTGACTCCGTCGATCACGACGCCCGCGTTCGTCCGCTACACGCGGGACAACGTGGGACAGGAGCTCGACGTCGGCTGCACGATCGTCGCGTCGATCCACGAGTCCGACCGCGACGCGGGACGCGACGGCGCGCGGGAGATCGCGGGCATGTACCTCGCCAACAAGTTCCAGAACATCAAGGGTGCCGCGGACACGCTGCTCGAGCTGGCGGAGATCGACATGGACGAGCTCGCCCCGGTGGCAGAGGCGATGGAGCGCGGCGGACGCCTCGCCGCCAAGCGGGAGGTCACCGACTCGCTGCTCGACCGCTGCAAGCCCATCGCGGGGACGCCTGACGACTGCATCGCCGCGATCGAGGAGTATCGCGACGCCGGCTGCACGCACGTCATGCTCGAGCTCTGGGGCGACCGCCGGCACGACCAGATCCGCCTGTTCGGCGAGAAGGTGCTGCCTGCCGTCCGTGGCTGAGATCCGGATCGACCGCGACCGCCTCGTCGACTGGGCCTCCCAGGCGATCGGGACGCCGAGCTTCACCGGCTCCGAGGAGGCCATGGCCGAGCTGACGCGCACGACCTTCCTCGACATGGGCCTGCAGGTGCAGTGGCAGCAGGTCGAGGACGGCCGCGCGAACGTGCTGGGGATCCGCCCGGGGGCCGGCGACGGACCGAGTCTCATGTTCAACGGTCACATGGACACCTCGTACTCGGGGCGCGAGCCGTGGCTCGCGCACGTCCCCGGCTTCCAGCCGAGCGCGTTCGTGGAGGACGGGCGGCTGTACGGCCTCGGGATCTCGAACATGAAGGGGGCGCTCGCGTGCTACGTCGAGGCCCTGCGCGCGCTCGACGATGCGGGGATCCGGCTCCGCGGCGACGTCATGATCGCCGCGGTCGCGGGCGAGATCGAGAAGACGCAGTACGGCGACGCCGTCGGCGCCGAGTACCGCGGCTACGCCGCCGGCTCGCGCTACCTCGTCTCCCACGGGGGCGTCGCGGACATGTGCATCCTCGGCGAGCCGACCGAGTCGAAGGTCGTCCTCGGCCACTTCGGGTCGCTCTGGCTGCGGATCTCGACCAAGGGCCCGTTCATCCACACGGCCTTCAGCGAGGGGAAGCGCGAGCAGAACTCGATCGTCCGGATGCGCGACGTGCTCGAGGCGGTGCTCGAGTGGATCCCGACCTGGGAGGACGACCCGGCGAACGCCTACCGGGGAGCGAAGGCGATCGTGGGCGTGAGCGCCGTCGAGGGTGGCTTCGGCTGGCGGGTCTCGCGCACGCCGCACCGCACCGACCTCTTCCTCGACGTCCGGGTCCCGCCGACGAAGGAGATGTCCGCGGCGCGCTCCCAGGTGCTCGCGATGGTGCGCGGGCTCGCGGAGCGCTTTCCCGAGCACGGGATCGAGGGCGAGGTGTACGTGACCGCGCCCGGAGCGGAGATCGCCGAGGACCACCCGCTGATCGACGCCATCGACGCGGCGCACGCCCACGTGTTCGGCTCGGCGCCCGAGCGCGACGTCACGCGCTGGTTCTCCGACGCATCGGTGCTCACGCGCTACGGGATCGCGACGGTGAACTACGGGACCTCGACGGGCCTCCTCGACACGGTGAAGGGGGAGAACCTCGAGATCGAGGGGCTCGTGAAGACGGCAGAGGTGTACGCACGCGCAGCGATGACGGTCTGCGGAGCCGTGGCGTGAGGCCGCTCGACGACTTCATGCCGACGTTCGATGCGCGAGAGGTGCACTCGCTCTCGGTTGCAGCTCCGGCCGGGCGGGTCGACCGGGCCGTGCGCGCCGTCGCGCTCGCCGAGATCCCGGTCGCGCGGGCGCTCCTCCGGCTTCGCGGTGTCGGGCGAAGAGGGGGCGACGCGCGGCGGTCCGTCGTCGACGCGATGGTGGAGAACGGCGTCCTGCTCGAGGACGTGCCCGGGGAGGGGCTCGTCGTCGGCCTCACGGGCCAGTTCTGGAAGCTGCGAGGGGGACTGGCCGTCGACCGCCCCCACACCTCGGAGGAGTTCCGGTCGTACGCGCGAGCCGACGTCGCGCGGGCGGTCATGGACGTGCGCGTCCATCCGATCGGCCCCGAGCGGGCCGTCCTGGCCACGGAGACGCGAGTCCACGTGCCGGACCCGAGGGCGCGCAGGAAGTTCATCCGCTACTGGTCGGTCGTCCGCCCGTTCAGCGGCCTCACACGAGTCCTGCTGCTGCGCGCCGCCCGGGCTCGAGCGGAGGCTCCGGCGTGAAGCTCGTGACCTTCGGAGAGGGCGCCGGCCGCGTCGGTGTCCTCGAAGGGGACGAGATCGCCGTCCTCGACGTGCCGACGATGCGCGAGTACTTCGAACGGGGCGGGGCGGGTGAGACCGGCGAGCGCGTGGCGCTCGCGGACACGCGGCTGCGCGCGCCGATCGTCCCGAAGAAGTTCTTCCACACCGCCGGCAACTTCCGCGAGCACGAGGAGGACTCGAAGCAGGTCGGCTGGAGCCACGAGATCGCTCCCTGGATCGTCTTCTTCCAGAACGTGGACGCGATCGTCGGCCCCGACGAGCCGGTCGTCTATCCGGAGCACCTGACCGAGGAGCTCGACTACGAGCTGGAGCTCGCCGTCGTGATCGGGAAGGACGGCAAGTGGTTCTCGCCCGAGGAGGCGATGGACTACGTCGCCGGCTACGTGATCTTCAACGACATCACGGCGCGCGACATCCAGCGCCGCGAGATGCGGTCGGGCGTCTTCTCCTTCTGCAAGGCGATCGACACGTTCTGCCCGCTCGGCCCCTGGATCGTGACTCCGGACGAGATCCCGGACCCGCACGACCTCGCGATGGAGCTGAGGGTCAACGGCGAGTCGCGGCAGGTCTCGCACTCGGGGCGGATGAGCGTGACGATCCCCGAGATCCTGAGCCACTACTCCCCGCTCGGGTACTCGGCAGGGGACGTCCTCTCGACGGGCACGGTGTCGGGCGTCGCCGGGTTCTCGCCGGACGCCGCCTCCCTCTACCTGCGCCCGGGGGACGTGATGGAGGCGGAGATCGAGCGGATCGGCGTGCTGCGGAGCCCCGTGATCTCGTGGGGAGAGGCGCACGGCGAGCCCGCGCCGCCCCGGGTCCGGTGGTAGTCGGAGGGATCGAGCTCCTTCCCGTTCCCGACGCCGTCGGACTGCTCGCCGAGTACGCCGACGTCTACCCGGAGGTTCCGGCGGAGGCGTGGGATCCCTACCGCGCGCTCTACCCGGACCTCTTCGCCGGCGCCGACTGGCGCCTGCCGTGCAACTGCTTCCTCGTCCGGTCCGAGGGCGCCACGATCCTCGTCGACACGGGCGTCGGGCCGCCCGGGCTCTGGGACTGGACGGCGGAGAGCGAGGGCGGGCTGCCGGACGCTCTCGACGCGCTCGGCATCCGGGTCGAGGACGTGGACATCGTCTTCCTCACGCACCTCCACATCGACCACCTGGGGTGGAACGCGGATCTCGAGGGCATCCCGCTCTTCCCGCGGGCGCGCTACGTCGTGCACCGCGACGCCGTCGACTTCGCGCTCCAGCGGGCCGGCCTTCCGCACGTCCGCCGCTGCGTCGAGCCTCTCGTGGACGTCTTCGAAACGATCTCGGGCGGGCTCGAGCTCGCGACCGGAGTGACTGCGTTCGAGTCGCCGGGCCACTACCCTGGCCACATGGCGCTCCGCCTCGAGTCGAACGGCGCCGCCGGCGTGCTTCTCGCCGACACCGCCGTGCACCCCGCCCTGCTCGACCGGCCCGAGTGGGTGTACGCGGCCGACGGAGACCCGCCCGTGTGCGCCGAGACGCGGCGCCGCCTGCTGCCCGAGCTCGTCGACCGCGACGTCACGGTCGCCTGCGGCCACTACCCGGGCTCCGGGATCGGCCGCGTCGTCACCCGGGACGGGCTCGTCGCCTGGGAGGAGCTCGCGTGAGCTGGGAGCGCGACGATGCGAGGCTCGAGCGGGCCCGCGCGCTCATGGCCGAGCGGGGGCTCGACGCGCTCGTCGTCCGCGCTCCCGACAACGTCGTCTACCTGACGAACTTCTGGGGGATGAAGGGCTACGACGCCTGTGTCTTCCCGCGGGAGGGCGAGCCCGTGCTGATCTGCCTCGAGGCGAGCGAGGCGGATGCGGACAGAACCGCGTGGACGAGCGACGTGCGCCTCTTCAGGGGCTACGACCCCGGCGATCCGAGACCGCCGACGGCGCGCGTCCTCGAGCAGGCACGGGAGGCGGCGGCCCCGTACGAGAGGATCGGGCTCGAGCTCTCGCTCGGGACGCAGGCGTCGGATCGCATGGTCGGCGAGCCGACGACGTACACGCGCGAGTGGTTCGAGGGCTTCGGGCCCGTCGAGGATGCGACGCCGCTCCTCGTCGAGGCTCGCGCGATCAAGACCGAGCAGGAGATCGAGCGGATGCGGCTCGCGAACGACATCGCCGCGGCGGCCATGGAGCACTGCAGGCTCGTCATCGAGGCCGGCATGTCCGAGGCTCAGATCGCGGCGGAGTGGCTCGGCTACGTGCACGGGGAGGGCACCGGCTGGGAGGGCAAGGTCGACCTCGCGCTCGGCTTCTCGCTCGTCTGGTCGGGGCACGGGATCAAGACGTTCACCGCGACGACGTCGCGCCCCGTCGTCGAGGGCGAGCCGACGCTCTTCGAGATCTGGGTCTGCGCGGACGGGTACTGGTGCGACCACACGAAGAACCTCGTCGTCGGGGAGCTGACACCTGCCTATCGCGAGCTCGAGCAGGGCCTGCTGGCCGTCTACGAGGACGCGATCGAGTACTCCCGCCCGGGAGCGAGCTTCGCCGAGCTCGACCGCCGCATTCGCGCCGGCATCGACGCGCTCGGCTACCCCGGCCAGCCGTCCCACCCGGTGTGCCACGGGGTCGGCGCCCGGGCGCACGAGCCCCCGTACGCGCACCAGGCCGGGGGCGGCGAGATCCGGCCCGGGATGGTTCTTGCAATCGAGCCAGGATGCTATGCCGAGGGCGGAGGCGGGCTCCGGGTCGAGGACAACTTCCTCGTCACCGAAGAGGGCGCCGAGAAGCTGTCGCCGTTCCCGGACGGCGTCGTCCCGGCCTCGAGCTAGCGCAGGTCGCGAACTCGCTGGATCTTCCCGCCCTCGGAGCGCGGCGCACCGCCGGGCGGGACGATCGTGACCTCCATCGTCGAGCCGATCGTCTCCTTGATCAGGTTCGCCGTCCTTCTCGCGAGCTCCGACCTCCGCGCATCGCTGAGCGACGCCACGACGTCCTCGTTCACCTCGACGAGCACCTCCACCTCGTCGAGCGTCCCGAGCCGGCGGACGACGAGGCCGAAGTGCGGCGAGAGCTCCGGGACGTTCCCGATCACGGCTCCGACCTGGCTCGGGTAGACGTTCACGCCACGCACGATGAGCATGTCGTCCGTTCGCCCGAGAATCGCTCCCATGCGGACGAACGTCCGCCCGCAGGAGCACGGCTTCGACGTCAGGCTGCAGAGGTCGCCGGTCCAGTAGCGGACGAGCGGGAGCGCCTGCTTCGTCAGCGTGGTGATGACGAGCACGCCCTCCTCGCCCTCGGCCACCGGCTCCTCCGTCTCGGGATCGATGATCTCCGGGAGGAAGTGGTCCTCGTTCACGTGCGACCCGCTGCGCTCCTCGAGACACTCGCACGAGACGCCCGGGCCGATGATCTCCGAGAGCCCGTAGAGGTTCGTGCTCTGGACGCCCATCCCCGCGTCGATCTCCTCGCGCATCCGCTCCGTCCATGGCTCCGCGCCGAGCAGGGCGTAACGCAGGCTGATCTCGTCGGGGTCGACTCCCCGGTCGTGGAACGCCTGGGCAAGCGTCAGTGCGTAGCTCGGCGTGCACGAGATCACCTCCGGGCGGAGATCCTCCACGAGCATCAGCTGACGCTCCGTCATCCCGCCGGAGACCGGCACGACGTCGAGCCCGAGGGTCTCGCCGCCCGCGTGGAGCCCGAGCCCGCCGGTGAAGAGCCCGTAGCCGTACGCGTTGTGCAGGGTCATGCCCGGCTCCGCTCCCGCCATCGCGAGGGAGCGGGCGTTCACGCGTCCGAAGAGGTCGAGGTCGTCGCGCGTGTACGCGACGACGGTCGGCTTCCCCGTCGTCCCGGAGGAGGCGTGGGTTCGGCGCAGGTCCTCCCTCGCGACCGCGAGCATGCCGAACGGGTAGGTGTCGCGGAGATCGCTCTTGGTGGTGAAGGGGAGCCTCGACAGGTCGTCCAGCGACGCGACGTCGCCGCTCTCCACGCCGGAGAGGCGCTCGGCGTAGAGGGGGACGCGCTCCTTGACGTACGCGACGAGCGCCCGCAACCGCTCGAGCTGGAGCTTCTCGAGCCGTTCGCGCGGCATCGTCTCCAGCTCCGGCTCGAAGATCACGCGCTGAGTATCCCTCGCGAGCGTGCGATAGTCCTCGCATGACGCTCGACCGCGCCAAGATCTGGACCGGGGATCTCAACGCGAAGGCGCTCGAGCCACAGCCGCGCGTGACCGTCGGGCTCTACGACACGACGCTCCGCGACGGGGAGCAGACGGTCGGCGTCGTCCTCGATCCCGAGCAAAAACTCGAAATTGCAAAGGCCCTCTCGGACGCCGGAGTCGACCGCATCGAGGCCGGGTTCCCGCGGGTCTCGGAGGACGACGCGCGGGCGATCTCGCTCATCCTCGAGGCAGACCTGGAGGCCGAGGTCTGGGGCTTCTCCCGTGCCGTCCAGGCCGACGTGGAGGCGCTCGTCGAGCTCGGCCTGCGAGCCTCGGTCATCGAGAGCCCGATCTCCGACGGCAAGCTCGCCGCGCTCGGGGTCTCGCGCGAGAAGATGCTGGAGCGGATCCGCTCGGCGGTCGCGTTCGCCGCCGCGCAGGGCATCCGCGTCGCGTTCTTCGGCGTCGACTCGACCCGCGCCGACCTCGAGTTCGTCAGGCGCGTCTACGAGGAGGCGGTCGATGCGGGCGCGCAGGAGGTGGTGGTCGTGGACACGCTCGGGATCGCGACGCCCGAGGCCGCCGCGTTCCTCGTCGGCGAGGTGGTCGAGCGGCTCGACCATGCGGTGCCGGTGCACTGGCACGGGCACGACGACTTCGGCCTCGCGACCGCGGCGGCCGTCGCAGCCGTGCAGGCCGGCGCGACGTGGGTGCAGGGCACGGTGAACGGGATGGGGGAGAGGGCCGGGAACGCGGACCTCGTCGAGATCGCCCTCGCGCTCGAGGCGCTGTACGGGATCCCGACGCGGCTGCGCCTCGAGCAGGCACGGGAGCTCGCGTCCCTCGTCCAGGGTCTCTCCGGCACGCCGCTCCCCCCGTGGAAGCCCGTCACGGGAGACAACCTCTTCACCCGCGAGTCGGGTGCCGTCGCGTCGCAGTTCCACGACCCGCCTGCGATCGAGCCGTACGCATCCGAGCTCGTGGGTGCGTCCCGCGGCATCGTGCTCGGGAAGAAGAGCGGGATCGACTCGATCCGGATCAAGGTCGCCGAGCTCGGCCTCGACGTGCCCGAGGACGCGTATCCCGCGCTTCTCGAGGCCGTGAAGCGAGCGGGAACGACGAAGCGGCGGCTCGTGACGGACGCCGAGTTCCGTCGGCTCGCCGGCCGGCACAAGCCGCGCCCGGGCTGACGCGGCGGCTCCGGCGCCGAGGGAGGCATCGAGGGACGGCCAGACCCCTCGGTTGACTGACATGTCAGACGTGGGCAATATTCGCCCCCGCGCCGTGGAACGGGTCTGCATCGTCGGGGCAGGAGTCATCGGGAGCCTGTTCGCGGGTCATCTCGCGAGGGTCTGCGACGTCTCCGTGCTCACGCGCAGGAAGGAGCACGCCGACGCGCTGAACGGCGAGGGGCTCCAGCTGAGCGGGAAGACCGAGTACCACGCGCGCGTGACCGCCACCGCCGATCCGACCGAGCTCCAGCCCTTCGACGTCGCGATCGTCGCGACGAAGGCCTCGGGGCTGCAGGCCGCGGCCATGGCCCTCGAGGGTCTCTTCCCGGACGCCACGGTCGTGACCGTGCTGAACGGGATCGGCGCAGAGGAGGTCATCAGGAGGCACGGGGACTGGGACATCGTCTCCGGGGTCACGTTCATGAGCGGCACGCGTCACTCGGACACGCACGTCGAGTACATCCTCGACACCGAGACATGGCTGGGGCCGTACGAGGGAACGCCCTTCGAGACGGTTCGGGACATCGCGGACACGATGATCGCGGCGGGGCTGAAGGTCGAGGCGCTCCCCGATCTGCGTCCCGCGCAGTGGTCGAAGCTCATCTTCAACGCGGCGGTCAACCCGACGGCTGCGCTGACCGGGCTTCCCCACGACTACCACTTCGCTCAGGAGAAGTCTCCGGGTGACCTCGGGCACCTCGTGCACGGGCTGGTGGACGAGGGCAAGGCCGTGGCGGCGGCCGCAGGGATCGAGCTGCACGACGACCCCTGGGAGATGAACGTCCTTGCAACTCGCCGCGGCTCGGCGCACTATCCCTCGATGCTCGAAGACGTCGAGGCACACCGGGAGACCGAGATCGAGCTCATCACGGGATCCCTCGTTCGAGAGGCGAAGCGGCACGGCGTCGCTGTGCCGCTCCACTCGCTGCTCTACGAGCTCGTCAAGGGCAAGGAAGCATCGTGGCAGGCATCAATCCAGACATCGACAGGAGGGCAGAGATGACGAAGGTAGGAAGGGCGGTGGTCGTCCTCGTTGCAGCGGCGGTCGCCGCAGTGGCGGTCGTGGCGGGCGGGACTGCCGCGCCACAGCAGGCAAAGGTCGTCGTGATCGGCTGGGCCTTCGACGGGAGCGGCGCGATGGCCCCCTTCGACGGGCCGGCGCTCGCGGCGGCGAAGACCCGTGTGGCGCAGGTGAACAAGAAGAGCAAGACGAAGATCCGGCTCATCACCTGCGACACGCAGGGGAACAAGCCGGCGATCGCGAAGGCCTGTGCGACGAAGCTCCTGGGGCGAGGAGCCGACATCATCATGACCACGTGTGACGTCGACTTCGCGGCCCCTGTCGTCCAGACGGCGATCAATGCCGGGAAGCTGACGGTCGCACCGTGCATCGGCACGGATCAGATGGGCCCGAAGCGCTTCGGCCCGAAGGGACGGCTTGCGTTCTCGTTCGGCAACGTCGCGCAGGACGAGGGATCGGCGATGGCCGAGTTCGCGTGGAAGCGGGGCTGGAAGACCGCGTCGCTCGCCACCGACACGGTGATCGTCTACTTCCGTGACGTGGTCTCGGCGTTCAAGGCCCGCTACACGCAGCTCGGCGGGAAGATCGTCACCGAGGAGACCTACCAGTCCCTCGGAGGCAACCCCGCGTCGTGGCAGAACACCGTCACCCGCCTGAACTCGAAGCAGGCGGACGTGATCGTCACGTCGACGGCTGCCGCGTTCGGCGCGCAGGTCCCGATCCTCAACGGCCTTCGCACGCTCGGGAACTCGACGCCGTTCCTGAACTCGTGGGCCGGTGACGGGAACTACTGGTACTCGAAGGACCCGGCGGTCTCGAACTACTACTACGTGACGTTCGCGTCGGCGTTCGGCGACGACCCGGTCAAGGCGGTGAACGCGCTCGCCAAGAAGAACAAGGCGGCGATCGCGAAGGCCGGGAGCACCGGCGGCTTCATCACCGGGCCCGCCGCGATCGACGGCATCCTCGTTGCGCTCAATCGTGCCGGCGGGAGCACCAACGGCGCGAAGCTCGCTGCGCAGATGCAGAAGTTCAAGAACGTGCCGACCATCTCGGGCAAGGTGAGCTTCTCGAAGCAGCTGCACACGGTGTTCGGTCGCCAGTACCGGATCATCCGCGTGCAGGACAACACCCCCAAGGTCATCGGCACGATCAAGGCCAAGGTCGTCCCGAAGATCTAGGGCGCCTTGTCCGACGCACTGCCCGACGAGGCTCGGCGGTCCGGAGCTCTGCTCCGGGCCGCCGGCGTCTCGCGCTCGTTCCAGGGCGTCCAGGCGCTCCGAGGGGTCACGCTCGAGCTCCACCGGCACGAGGTGGTCGGGCTGATCGGTCCGAACGGCGCCGGGAAGTCGACGCTCGTGAACGTCCTGACGGGGTTCGACTTCCCCGACGAGGGGACGGTCGAGCTCGAGGGCCGTGACATCACTCGCTGGAAGCCGAATCGTCGCGGCCGTGCCGGGCTCTCGAGGACGTTCCAGCACAGTCGCTCGTTCCGGAGCCTGTCGGTGCGGGAGAACGTCGAGGTGGCCGCGCTCGGCGTGGGCGCCGGCCCCCGGGAGGCCCGGAGACGTGCAGGCGAGCTGCTGGAGTCGCTCCACCTGTCGGCGTACTCGGAGGCTCCGGCCGGGTCGCTCCCGCACGGAGACGAGCGGAGGCTCGGCGTCGCCCGCGCGCTCGCGACGGAGCCGCGCTTCATCCTCATGGACGAGCCGGCCGCCGGGCTCCCCGAGACCGAGGTGCCGGCGTTCGCGGCGGTCGTGCGGTCGGTGCGGGACGAGCACGACGTGGGCGTGCTCCTCATCGATCACAACATGGCGCTCATCATGGACGTCTGCGACCGCATCCAGGTGCTCGACCAGGGAATGACCCTGGCCGAGGGGTCTCCGAGCGAGATCCGTGGCAACCTCGACGTCGCGGCGGCCTACCTCGGGGAGAGCGCGGTGCAGGAGGACATCCCCGGATGAGCGCGCTCGAGTTGCGCGACCTCGAGGTCGCCTACGGCGGCGTTCCCGCGGTGAAGGGGCTCTCGCTGAGCGTCGCCCCCGGCGAGATCGTGGGGCTCATCGGGCCGAACGGCGCCGGCAAGTCCTCGACGTTGCACGCGATCATGGGCCTCGTCCCGGCGAGGAAGGGTGACATTCGCCTCGGCGGGGCGTCGATCCGCGGCCGCTCGCCCGAGAGCATCGCCCGCCGCGGCATCGCGCTCGTGCCCGAAGGGCGGAGGCTCTTCGCCGAGCTGACAGTCGAGGAGAACGTCACGCTCGGGCTGGCGGGGCGTCCGAGCCGCGAGGGAGCGGCCGAGGACATCGCCGCCGTGACGGAGCTCTTCCCGATCGTCGAGGACTTCAAGGATCGGCACGCGGGCGCGCTCTCGGGCGGCCAGCAGCAGCAGCTCGCCATCGCCCGCGCTCTCGTCGCGAAGCCGTCGATCCTGCTCCTCGACGAGCCGTCGCTCGGGCTCGCCCCCACCATCGTCGACCTCGTCTTCGCGACGCTGGAGACCATCCGCGATCGCGGGCTCGGCATCCTCCTCGTCGAGCAGCGAGCGCAACGGACGGTCGCGCTCGCCGATCGCACGCACGTGCTCGCGGGCGGTGAGCTCCGCCTGACGCTGACCCCCGCCGACGCTGCGGACACCGACAAGATGGTGGCGGCCTACCTCTCGTGACCGACGTGCTCGCAAGCACCCTCGGGGACTTCGTCCGCGACGCCGTCGACGCGCAGGTGCAGATCGACGCGATCGGGCTCGGTGCCGTCTTCGCCCTGATGGCGGTCGGGATCGGGCTCGTCTTCGGCGTCATGCGGCTCGTGAACTTCGCGTACGGGCAGCTGATCATGGCCGGAGCGTTCGCGCTCGCGTTCGCGTCGGAGCGCGACTGGCCCGTCTGGGTGGGGATCGCCCTCTGCTTCGCGGTCGTCCTGTCGATCTCGGGCGCAATGGAGCTCGCGGTCTTCCGTCCCCTGCGGACACAGTCGGCGGCGGTGATGCTCATCGCGACCTTCGCGGTCTCGTTCCTCCTGCAGTCGATCGCGCTCCTCTGGTTCGGGCCGCTCGGGAAGACCGCGACCTCGCTCGTCCAGCTCCAGCGGCCCGTCTCCGTCGCCGGCGTCGAGATCAGGAAGGTGACGATCGTCGAGATCGCCGTGGCCGTCGTCTGCCTCGTCGTGCTGACGCTCCTCCTCAACCGGACGTCGATCGGCCTGTACATGCGCGCGGCGGCGATGGACTTCTCCACCGCGCGGCTCCTGGGCGTGCGGGCGAACCTCGTGAGCGGGGCGGCGGTGCTCATCGCCGGCGCGCTCGCCGCGGTGGTCGCGGTCATGCTCACCGTGCAGTTCCCGACCGTGACGCCGACGTACGCGCTCCAGGAGACGATCCTCGTGCTCGCGGGCGTCGTCGTCGGCGGGATGACGCGTCTCGTCCCGGCGACGCTCGGCGGGTTCCTCATCGGCTACGTCTCGGGCGTGCTCGGCGGTGCGCTGCCCTCGGACTGGAGCCAGTACCTGCCGTCCTTCGTCTTCGGGCTCGTGATCCTCGTCCTTCTCCTCCGACCCGACGGGCTCTTCACCCGGAGCCGCGGGCTCGTGGAGCGCGTATGAGGTCGATGCGAGCATTCGGCCAGCTGCTCGCGCCGGTGGCGCTCGTCGTCGCGGCCGGG
>JBFFGH010000023.1:0-21786 GCA_041557575.1 Gaiellaceae bacterium | reverse complement strand
GGATCGAGCGCCGTCCCGGACGCGATCTGGACGCTGCGCTGCAACCCGCCGCGCGGCACGCTGCCGCGCCGGGCGGCCGCGTGCCGGAAGCTCGCGAAGGGAGGGCCGAAGCTCTTCGCACCGATCCCTCCGAAGACGGTCTGCACCGAGATCTACGGCGGGCCGCAGAAGGCCCGCGTTCGCGGCGTCGTCGCCGGGAAGCGCGTCCGCACCACGTTCACGCGCACCAACGGCTGCGAGATCGCCCGCTGGAACAGGCTCTCGCCGTGGCTGCTCCCGCGCGGCGGGGTAACGCGCTGACGCGCAGCCTCGTTACCATCGGCCGCCGTGACGACCGTCCTGTGCGCGGCGATCGACGAGATCGTCGAGCTCGACCACGAGCGGCTGAGAGCCTGCTCGGCGTGCCCGTAGCGTGGCAGGTCTAGGCTCGCAGCTCACACGGCTCGGCAGGCAGTCGATCATCTACGGAGCCGGCGGGCTCATCCAGCGGGTCCTCGCGGTCATCCTGCTGCCGATCTACACGCGGTACCTGACGCCGTCCGACTACGGCACCGTCGAGACGCTCATCGCCCTCACGACGGTCCTCGTCATCGTCCTGCGGCTCGGGATCTCGACCGCGTTCATCCGCTTCTACTTCGACTCGAAGGACCCCGAGCGACGGCGGCTCGTCCTCCGCACGTCGTTCTGGTTCACGATGACGATGGCCACGGTCGGCCTCGTCCTGGGTCTCGCCCTCTCGCCGGAGATCGCCTCCGGGCTCTTCGGCTCGAGCGGCGAAGCCCTGGTCGTCGCGGCGGCCTTCGTCGGCCTCTGGGCCCAGATGAACTGGGAGCAGATGCTCGCGCTCTTCCGGGTCGAGGAGCGCGCGGTCGCGTTCGTGAGCGCGACCCTCGTCAACATCGGCGTCACCATCGCCGCGACCCTCACGCTCGTGGTCGCGCTCGACAAGGGCGCGCTCGGGGTCATCGTCGGGAACTTCACCGGGACGCTCGTCGTCTACGTGCTGCTGCTCGGCTACCGCCGCGAGCAGCTCGGGCTGCAGGTCGACCGAGACCTCCTGCGGGCGATGAACCGGTACGGCCTGCCGCTCGTTCCGAGCGCCCTGATGCTCTGGGTGACGAACTTCAGCGACCGCTTCCTCCTCCTCAAGCTCGCCGACTCCGCCGAGGTGGGGCTGTACTCCGTCGGCGTCCGGGTCGCGTCGGCGATGGCGCTCCTCCTGACGGCGTTCCGGATGTCCTGGCCGCCCTTCGCCTACTCCATCGAGGACGACCGGGAGGCCAAGGCGACGTACTCGTTCGTGCTCACGTACGTCATGACGTTCATGACCTGGGTCGCCACGGGGCTCGCGCTCCTCTCGCCCTGGCTCGTCGACCTGATCGCCGCGCCCGAGTTCTCGAGGTCGTCCGACGTCGTCGGGCCGCTCGCGTTCTCGGTCGTCCTCTTCTCGGGATACGTCGTCGTCGCCATCGGCCTCGGGCGGACCAAGCGCACGCAGTTCAACTGGGTGGTCACCGGCGCCGCGGCGATCGTCAACGTCGGGCTCAACGTGACGCTCATCCCACGGTACGGGATGATGGCCGCGGCCTTTGCGACGCTTGCCGCCTACGCGACGATGTTCGTCGGGATGGTCTGGTGGGCGCGCCGGGTCTTCCCCGTCAGCTGGCAGTGGCGGCGCGTCCTCACTGCGGTCGGCATCGGTGTGGCGACCGTCGCGGTCGGGAAGCTCGCGGGAGCGGGGCTCGTGGTCGCGCTCGTCCTGTCGCTCGCGTATCCGCTCGTCCTGGGGCTCACCGGGTTCTACCTCCCCGCCGAGCGGCGAAAGATGCTGGCGCGGCTCCGCCCGGCGCGCTAGCTCAGGCGAGCCAGTCGTCGGCCTCGGCCGCGAGCTCTCCCGCGGACAGGCACACGCCGCCACGCTCCCGAACCGCATCGACGAGCCTGAGATAGAGCCGATCCCAGCCCTGCGCCGTCGCGCGATCGAACCGGTCGGTGTGCCACAGCACCGAGAAGCCGCCGCCGTGCTCGGCCGCCCGGTCGAGCAGGGAGATCAGGTGGGGCTCCGCCTCGTCCGCCGAGAGCCCCAGGTACCGCGCTGCCCCGAGGGTGACGTCCATCGCCGCGAGCGGGATCTCGACCAGGTCGAGAGGCCGGTCGGACGCGACGTCCCACGGGCGATAGGGCTGCGCGATCCCCGCGCGAAACCCGGGCGCGTCGGGGAACCCCACGGTCGTGTCGTAGCGGATGCCGAGCGGCGGCAGGGTGGCGAGGTTCTCGTGCGGGTCGACGCGGAGGTAGTGGAAGCGCTGGCCGCGGACCTGCACCCCGAGCTCCTCGAGCACTCGGACCTCCTCCGCGAGCAGCCCGGGCTCCCTCGCGGCGCGGTAGCTCCCGTGCAGGCCGACCTCGCCGCCGCCGTCGACGATCGTCCGGACGAGGCGTGGCCGCAGCCGCTCGTACGTCTCGGGGGACGGGCCGTCATGGCCGTCGTTGTGCCCGGCCAGGAGGAAGAACGTCGACGAGGCGCCGTGCTCGCGCTCGGCCTCGAGGAGCGCCTCGAAGCACCAGTTCGGATCGGTGCCCCGGAGGCGGTGGAGGGGCATGCCCGCGAGCGAGCGCGCCTCCCGCACGGCCTCGGATCGGCGCCTCCCGAGCACGTGCGACTTGAGCCGCGCGGCCGAGCCGCGAACGGCGTTCCCCGTCCACCGCCAGGGGACGTCGACGTCGTGCGTGAGAGCGACCGCGAAGCGTGCCCCCCGCCAGCGCGGCGGCTGGACGCCGAGCGCGCGACGGAGCCGCTCGACGGGAGGGTCGAGGGGATCGAGGCAGGAGCCGGCCGCGACGAAGCGCCCGTGCTCGTCGCGGAGCCCGTCGAGCTCCTCGATCCGGGCGAGGTGGAAGAACGCCTCTGCGAGCTCGTCCCCGGCCGGGCGCTCGCGACGCTCCACCTGCTCCCACGCCGGCGCGTCGTAGGGAACGTCGGAACCGATCTCGAGGTCGCGCGCACCGATGGTGACGAGCACCCAGCGGGCGCGGCGACGGACGCTCTCCGGGATCACCGGAGCACGCTCCTGACGAGCCGGGCCGCGTACACCGCGGCGGGACGGAGGTCGTCGTGAGCCAGCACGGCGTCGACGTACGGAGGTCGCTGCAGGGCGGGGCGCTCCTTCGCGAGGAAGGTGATCGCCCATCGCCTGCCCTCGTGCCGCATCTCCGCGCTCGGGCAGGGCAGGCCGAGGAGGTCGCGGTAGGCGAGCAGGGGAAGGTCGACGCCGCACGCAGCCGCGAGCCCGTGCCACTGGTAGAGCCGGGGGTTGATCTCCATGAGCTTGAAGCGCCCGTCGCGCGGGTCGCGCTTGAACTCGACCTGCGAGATCCCGCGGTACCCGAGCGCCGCGAGGAAGCGGAGGCCGGCGTCCACGACCTCCTGCACCCAGAGGGCCTCGCCGACGCGGCACGTGCCGCCCGTCGGCGGGGTCTGGCGCAGCTTCCGGCCGCAGAAGACCCCGAGAGCCTTCCCGGTGCCGTCGACGTAGCTGCCGAGCGTGTAGAGGCAGTCGTCCCCACCCGGGACGAGCTCCTGGATCATCGGCTCGTACTCCTCCGCCTGGGCGTACGCGTCCTCGAGCTCCGCCCCGGTCTCGCAGCGAAACGCCTGCCGCCTGTGCCGGCGCCTGAACCCGACGGGGTCGGACGGCTTCACGAGGACCGGGTAGCCGATCTCCTCGGCGATCCGGCCGGCCTCCGCGGCGGAGAGAGGGTGCCCCGTCCTGGGGACGTCCACGCCCGCGGCATCGGCCACCTCGAGCTGGAAGCGCTTGCTCTGGATGCGCTCGAGCGAGCTCCACTCCGGGAACGGGAACAGGAACCGCGTCCCGAGCTCGGGCGCATGCCGGGCGATCGCGTTCAGGCCCTCGTCGTGTGTCGGGAAGACCGGCACCGGGGTGCCGAGAGCCTCGCCGAGCTCCGACAGAGCGCCGACGAACCCGTCCTCGTCGGAGCCGGGGTCGGGAGCGCCGACCGGTACCGCATAGCGGGAGCGGAGGCCGAGAGCCCACGGCCTGTGGTCGACCGCCAGGACCGGCGCCCCGGCACGACCGAGGGAGCGGATCGCCGCGAGGCCGTTCACCCAGCCGACGTCGACGACGATCGCGGGCGTACCGCCCCGGGCCAGCGCGGAGGCGGCGGCCTCGGCCGGCGCGAGAGGGCTCTTCACCGGGCGGATTCTAGAATCCGCCCGGCCGAGCCCTGCCACGCATCAGTTCATGCAGATGTCTTCGACCCGCGCCCCGGCGAGCTCGACGAGGTCCGCGGCCTTCACCCGTGCCGAGTGGTCGTGCGTGCCCGCCTCGAAGACGAGCTCCTCGAGTGCGGCCAGCCTCCTGTCGAGGATGACCCCGTCGTCCCGTCCACCGAACGGCGGCACGGCGCCCAGCTCGAACTCCGGGTAGTCGCTCCCGAGAGCCTCCTCGGTCAGCAGGTGGAGCTCCTTGCCGGCGGAGAGAACGTCGCGCAGCTTGTGGATGTCCACCCTCTCCGAGGCCGGCAGGAGCACGCGCAGGTTCTCGGCGCCCGTGGTGACGACGATCGTCTTCGCGATCTCGTCGGGGCGCAGGCCGAGCGACGTGGCCTCGTCGACCGCACGGTTCGTGGGGTCGTGCCCCAGAAGCTCGTACTCGATCCCCAGGCGCTCCAGCTCCCCGGTCAGAAGTTCCGTACCGGTCATGTGCACCTCCTTCGAGGAGGAGTATGCGCCTCTCCGGAACGGCCGTCATCCCGGGAACCCACGCACCCCGATCGGTAGTCGCCGCGGACGGCCGAGACCGCCGCTAGACGACGAGCCGGTACACCTGGAAGCACTCGGCGTACTCGTGGTTCACGTTCACGCCGTGGACGCGGGCG
The DNA here is from genome assembly GCA_041557575.1 of Gaiellaceae bacterium. Taxonomy (GTDB): domain Bacteria; phylum Actinomycetota; class Thermoleophilia; order Gaiellales; family Gaiellaceae; genus GMQP-bins7. The sequence goes on along the minus strand of JBFFGH010000023.1, from coordinate 16,884 downwards.
AGGTTCCAGACGTACTCGCCGTTGGCATAGCGGCGGTGCTGCTGCGATGCGTACTTCTCGAGAGCGGCGACCTTCCGCTCGAGATGGCGCTTCTCGAGCGAGATGTACGCGCCGAAGGAGAAGTCGAAGTTGTTCCACGGGACCTCGTAGCCGAGGATCGACGTCCGCTTGAACGCGCGAAGCCCCTCCTGCGCGATCGTCTGGTGATCCTGGTGGACGTCGTGGTGCGACGGCTGGAAGACGACGTCCGGCCTCCATTCCTCCCACAGCGCCACGAGCAGCTCGAGGATTTCCTGGCGGTGCTCCGGGAAGGTGCGGACGTCGAAGTCGTGGACGGTGAGGCAGCTCTCCGGGATGCCGAGCTCCGCGGTCGCCTCTCGCACCTCGCGCGCGAGCGTGTCCGGCTCGAAGCCGGGCGGGAGCGAGCGCGTGGCGATCGAGAACGCGACGTACCGCACCTCGCAGCCCGCCTCGACGAGCCGCGCCATCGTCCCTCCACAGCCGAGCTCGCCGTCGTCCGTGTGCGGCGCGAGCACGAGAGCCTTCTTCCAGGACTCGATCACCGGGCTATTCAACCATCCGGCACCCCTACGGGATGAATGGCGGAGCGCGTAACGTCCACCTCCGTGGAGAACACGGACGTCGCACAGGTCGCCGCTCTCGGCGGCGCGCTCGGCGCGGTGCTCGTCCTCGTGCCGCGCGGGCGCGTGGCCCCGCTCGTCGGATTCGCCCTGCTCGGGCTCGCAACCGCGGCGATCGCGTGGTCGCTCGTCGGCACCGACGACGTCAAGCTGCTGTTCGGCGACCTCCCGGGCATCGCACTCGTGTGCTCCGCCGGAGCGGGCGCCGTCCTCGGCGCGGTGCTCCTCGCGCGCTACCCGGCGGTCGTTCCGGTCGCGTTCCTCGCGGTCGCGCCGTTCCGCGTCCCCGTGCAGCTGGGGACGGACGAGGCCTTCCTCCTCCTGCCGCTCTACGCCGTCCTCACGTCGGCGGTGCTCGCGCTCGGCTACCGGCTCGCTCTCGGCAGGGCCGCGGCCGCGCCGCCCCTCCTGCTGGCTCTCCCCGTCGCCGCCTTCGTCGTCTTCATCTCGGTCTCGTACCTCTGGACGTGGGACGAGCGGCAAGGGGGGATCGTCCTCGCGTTCTTCGCGTTCCCGTTCGTGGCCGGGCTCGCCACCATCGCCCGCGCACCGGTCGCGAGCTGGCTCCCGCGGGCGCTCCTCGTCACGCTCGCCGCTCTCGGCTCACTGTTCGCGGCGATCGGGATCTGGCAGTCGCACACGAGAACCCTGTACTTCGCCCGCGACGTCGAGGTGGCGAACGCGTACACGACGTGGTTCCGCGTGACCTCGCTCTTCAAGGACCCGAGCATGTACGGCCGCTACCTCGTCATCCCCATGGCGGTCCTCCTCGTGATCGTCCTCGTGCGCAGAGGGCGCACGATCGACTGGGTCGCCGCGACCGCGATCGTCGCCTTCCTGTTCTGGGGCCTCTACTACTCCTACTCTCAGTCCAGCTTCGTCGCGCTCTTCGTCGTGACGTTCGGGATCGCCGTCGTCGGCGTCGACCGGCGCACGCGCATCGTCCTCGTCACGTGCGCCGCGCTCGCGGCGCTGACGGCCGCGGCAGTCGCAGGGGCGGCAGTTGGAGGACGCTCCGCGAAGGAAGCGACGAGCGGCCGTTCGCGCCTCGTCGAGGCGACGGTGGAGGTGGTGAAGGCTCGACCCATCGCAGGCGTCGGTGTCGGCGGACAACCGAGGGCGAGCGCGGATCTCGTCGGCAAGGGCTCGCCGAGCCGAAACGCCTCGCACACGACGCCGTTGACGGTGCTCGCAGAGCTCGGTATCGCAGGGGTCGCGCTCTACGTCTGGCTGCTGGCAGCAGCCGGCCGGGCTCTCTACCTGGTCGCGGAGCAGAACCGGACGCTAGGGATCGGGCTCGGCGCAGTGCTTCTGGCCCTCTTCACCCACTCGCTCTTCTATGCGGGCTTCTTCGAGGACCCGGTGACATGGGGCGTGCTCGGCGTCTCCGCGGCAGTGCTGAGCTCCTCGCCGAGAGCGGCGTTCGCGCGCGAGGGTGCCGACGAGCGCGCCACGCCGGCGCCGCACGTGCTGGCACACTGACGTGGGCGCGCGCAGCGCCCGCCGTCTCTCATGCCCAGGCTTCGCTGGATCGTCGTCCTCGTTGTCGCCATCGTCGTCGTCATCGGCGGGGCAGCCGCCGCGTACCTGCTGACGGCGCGCGACCGGCCCCAGGGCTCCCTCGACACCGACCTGAGCGGCGTGACCGTCTCGGAGGCGGCACCGAAGACACGCGTGCCGAGACCTGCCTCCGACGAGGGGAAGCACGCCGCCGGCAACGTCTGCTGGCGCTTCTTCGGAGGCGACCCCCAGCGTTCTCTCGCACGAGCGAAGCTCGACCTCGGGCTCCCGAAGAAGCCGCACATCTGGACGCGCACGTTCGACAGCTACATCGAGTACCCCCCGAGCTACTGCGAGGGGATGCTGTACGTCAACACGTACGACGGCGAGACCGCCGCGCTCGACGCAGACACGGGAAGGGTCGTGTGGCGCACGAATGTCGGGACGCAGAAGCCCTCGACGCCAGCGATCGACGGCCCGCGGCTCGTCGTCAGCTCGAAGGACGGCGCCGTCCGTGGCCTCAATCGCGCGAACGGCAAGGTGCTGTGGGAGGTGCAGACCGCCGGCAAGGTCGAGTCGTCGGCGAAGGTCGTGGACGGCCTCGCCTACTTCGGCTCGACGGACGGGCGCCTCTTCGCGGTTCGCTCCGACACCGGGCACGTGAAGTGGGCGTACGACACCGGCGGCCGCATCAACGCGAGCCCCTCGGTCTTCGGCGATCGCGTGTGCATCTCCACCTATGCAGGCTCGATCGTCTGCGTGCGGCGTGACACGGGCGAGAAGATCTGGACGACGTACGTCTCCCGCGACACCTTCCGCGACGAGAGCTTCTACGCGAGCCCGTCCACCGACGGGAGGCGCATCTACTCCGTATCGCGGTCGGGCACGGTCGTCGCGGTCGACGCACAGGACGGCGACGTCGTGTGGAAGTCACGGGTCGGCGGATACGGCTACACGACTCCCGCAGTGGCTGACGGCGTCGTCTACGTCGGAGGCTTCGACGGCATCCTGCGCGCGCTGCGCGCCACGACGGGCACCGAGATCTGGAGGACGCGGGCCGTGTCGGGGCGGATCCTGGGCGCGCCGGTCGTCGTCGGCGACCTCGTCTACTTCGCCGTGCTCGAGAAGCAGACGTTCGCCGTTCGGCGCTCCGACGGCAAGATCATCTGGAAGCTCCCGATGGGCAGGTACTCACCCGTCATCGCGACGGAGAGCCGGTACTTCTTCTCGGTCAACGGGCGAATCATCGCCTACGCCGGCCGCAAAGGGCCGTAGGGCCCGGGGGAGTCTCAGAACAGCCGGGGGTGGCGGCGGCGCCAGAGCGGCGAGCGCTGGAGCGCACGCGAGGCCGTGTTCCACGCGCCCATCCTGGCCCGATACGAGGCGAGCGATGCTCGCGCTCCTGCGCCCGGGCCCTCACGAGCCGGGCCCCGAAGCTCGTACCCGAGGTCCCCGAGGAGGTCTCCGGCGATCGCCTCGAAGGCGAGCACGTCGGGCTCGCTCATCTGGGCTCGCCAGTCGCGCACACCGCGGGTCGGCGGCTGCAACAGCCGCTGGTGATGGGGCTTCTCGGAGACGTCGACCGCCTCCGAGTACGCGAGCATCGAGGTGTCGAAGGGGATGGCTGCGAACGCGCACGCCGACCGGACGACTCCGGCGGTGTCCGCGACGAGATCCTCGTACCGGATCTCCAGGTAGCGCGACGGGCCGAGACGCTGCCCGAGCGCGCGGGCGCGCCTGACCTCGGTGCTCCACTCGCACGCGAAGCCTCGAGCGTCGCGCGGATGGGCCCAGGTCTTCGTCACGACTCCCTCCGGCATGTCGAGGAAGGCAAGCGCCGCGTCGCGGCCGTCGCGGATGAGGTGGAGGTACTGCGCGTCGGGGAAGAGCCTCTCGATGAGGCCGAGGTGCCGCATGTACATCGGCGTCTTGTCGCCCCAGCGCGGCTTGCCGTGCTTGGCGGCGTAGGTCGAGAACACCGCGTCGAGCGCCTCGCCGATCGACATCCCCGGCTCGAGCCGGGAGGCGAGGTCGTCGGCCGACACGCCCCACGCGGCGAGGCGCGGCAGCCGCCGGAGGTCGTCGAGGAGCTGCGCCGGGTCGACCGGCGAGCGATGGCGGTGCGCGAGCTGCGGGACGAAGAACGTCTCGTCGGGGATGGCGATACCCGGCGAGCGGTCGAGGATGACGCGGAGAAGCGTCGTCCCCGACCGGCTCACGCCGAGCACGAAGAGCGGCCGGCTCACGGCGTGCTCGGGGGCTCTCTCACGACCACCTCCGCCCGATCGGCCCGGCTCCCGACCTTCACGTAGAGAGCGTACGTTCCCGGTGTCTCGGGAGCCCGGAGCCGGAGCACACGCCTCTTCGCGGTTCCCCGCTCGCCGGCGAACAGCCAGGTGTAGGACCTCGCATCCGTCGAGACGAAGATCGAGAAGCGCTCGCCGGCGACGGCCTCGACGCGGTTGCGCCCGAGCTCCACGTAGCGCACGCGCACCGCGACGGGTCGCGTTCGCGCGGAGTGGTTGCCGGCCCGGTCGACCGCACGGAGCCTGAGCTCGTACGTGCCGGGGCGCACGGGCTTCCCGTCGACCTTGCCGAACCACAGGAGCCTCCCCTGCCGCCTGTCGAAGCGTCCGAGTGCCTGTCGAGTGTCGTTCACGAGCAGCTCCGGCCGTGCCTTCTCGCCGAGACGGAACCTCACCGTGACGCGGTCTCGCCTGCCGTCGCCGTCGGGGGAGAACACCTTCGGGCGAGCGCTGACGAGCGTCACGTCGGGGGGTGTCGTGTCGACGCGAATCGGGTTCGGAAGCACGATCTCCCGCCCGTTGCGCTCGAGCTCCACACGAGGTCGGTAGACACCTTCGGAGACGACTCTCCCGTCGTCGTCGAGCCCGTCCCAGGTGTACGAGACCCGTCCCTTCGGCTCAGGTCGCTCATCCACGAGCGTGCGGACGACGCGCCCCCCGGAGTCGAGGATCCGCACCGTCACGGTCTCGGGGCGACGCAGGACGAACGACACGACCATGAAGTCGCGCGGGCACTCGCAGACCGGCGAGAAGAGCTTGTCCACGCGCGTCCCCGTGATCGGGCTGCGCTCGAGCTTCAGGTGCTCCGTGACCGCGAAGGCCACCGCCGTCGCCACGAGGAGGACGAGCGCGACGAGGAGCTGCGGAAGTCGGGACAACGACCTTCAGGAGCGCTCGAGGCCGCGAACGAGCACGAAGGGCTCCGCGTACTCGCACCCGCAGCTCGCGCCGAAGAACGAGGCGGCTGCGCGCATCGCCCGCTCGCTCCGGGGGTGCGGGTACTCGCGCCGCTCGGTCTCGTAGTGCGCGAACGACGCCACCTTGCGCTCGAGCGTCGTCGTGATGTCCACGAACCAGTTCGGGACGAACCAGTTGAGCGGCGCCGGGGTCCACTCGGTGCTCGACGTCGGCGCGTACGTGAGCACCCGGCTGACCGGATGACCCGGGGTCGGCCTCGTCGCGACGGCGACCGAGTCGAAGAGCACGCGGTGGTCGCGGTTGACATCCGGGTGCGGCGTGTAGACGACCTCCGGGGAGACGTCGAGCAGGTGCCGCTCCACGACGCCGTTCACCTCGACGTGCGGCAGCGTGTCGAGCCGCATGTCGGGAAGGTCGAGGTGGACGTAGTCGGTCACGCCGAGCTCCGCGGCGGCGGCGATCGCCTCCTGCTCCTTGCGCGCCCGTGTCTCCGCGTCGTCCGGGTACTGCGTGGAGCTCCCGTCGGTCACGACGACGATGCGCACCTCGTCGCCGCGATCGGTGTGGACGGCGATCGTGCCGCCCATGCCGAGCACCTCGTCGTCGGGATGCGCGGCGAAGACGAGGACGCGGGTCATCCCAGCCTCGCCCCCACGACGAGCTCGGCAGCACCGGCATCGAGCTCCTCGAGCACGAGTCCTCCCTCACCGCAGGCCACGACCGGGCCTTCCTCCGACAGGGCGACGATGGTGCCGGCGGACGCGGGCTCGGCGAGCTCGACGGGCCGTGCGCGCCACACGATCACCTTCTCGTCTCCGAGCCAGGTGAACGCGCCGGGGTAGGGCCGGGTCTGGGCACGCACCCAGTCGTACAGGTACGGGGCGCGCGTCTCCCAGTCGATGATCCCGTCGGCCGGGACCCGCTTCTGCCAGCTGCTCGCACGACGGGGATCCTGGCTGATCCTCGGGGCCTCCCGCCGGAGAAGGAGCGGAACGTGCTCGCGGATCAGCTCGACGTGAGCCTCCGCCAGGCTGTCGAAGAGCGTCGTCGCCGTCTCGTCTGGAGCGATCTCGACCTCGACCTGGCCGACGACGGCGCCGGAGTCAGCGGTCGCGTCGACGATCTCGAAGAGGGTGACGCCGGTCCGCGCGAGGCCGGAGAGGATCGCCCAGGGGATCGGCGCCCGGCCGCGGTGCCGCGGGAGGAGCGTCGGGTGCATCCCGAACACGCCTTCGCGGGCGAGCGCGATGAACGGGTCCCTGACGAGCTGCGACCAGCCGACGACGAAGATCAGCTCCGGCTCCAGGCCGCCGACGAACGCGAGCGTCTCGTCCGCGTTGACGTCCTTCGTCTCGTGGAGCTCGGCCCCGAGCCGTGCGGCGACGTCGTCGAACGAGCACTGGCCCGAGCGGTTCGGGTCGATCGGGCCCGGCAGCGTGACGACGCCGACAACGTCGGCGCCCGACTGCGCGGCCGCCTCGAGGCAGTCGCGCCCGATCGTGTCGAAGCTCACCCAGACGGTTCGCATCGCGATCCGATGCTAGCCCGGATCACGCAGCGAGACGCTCGACCGCTGCGAGCCCGGCGCTCAGTCCATCTCGGACGTGACGCCCGCGGCACGGATGCGCTGGAAGCGAATCCAGCTGTGGTGCCCCAGCCACACGAGGAGCGCCACGCCGCCGGCCGCGAGACCGACGACCACGATCGTCCCGGCCCCCGGGACGTTGAGGAGCTTGACCCCGGCGAGACCGAGCACGCCGGCGAGGATCAGGCGCAGGCTCTGCTCCGGGATCGAGAGAGTCAGACGGCCGCCGATCAGGACGCCCGGGATCGACCCGAGGAGCAGCCAGCCGAGGATCCCGAAGTCGATGTTCCCCGCCGCCCAGTGCGCCGCGCCCGCGACGTAGAGCAGGACGGCGGCGTGGAAGATGTCCGTCCCCACGACCTTGTGCGCGCGCAGCGGGAAGATCACGAGGAGCGTGAGACCGAAGAACACGCCGCTCCCGACGGAGGTCAGGCCGACGATGAACCCGCCGAAGACGCCGATGAGGACGGCGGCGACGCGGTCGCGGTTCGAGAGTCGCCATTTCCGCTCGGGACCGAGGTCACGTTGCACGACGCTCTTCGCGACGAGGCCGACGGCGCCGAAGAGCAGGGCCGCTCCGAGCACCTGGCCGAGCACGGACTCGATGTCGTCGCCGTATCTCCGCACGAGCTCGACGTTCAGCAGGACGCCGAGGAGCGACGCCGGTGCAGAGCCGAGGAGCATCCACCCCGCCAGACGCGCCCGAACGTTGCCCATGCGCCGGTGCTGGACGGCGCTGACGGTCTTGAACGCCGCCCCGTGCGCGATGTCCGTCCCGATCGCGGTGGCGGGCGGGATGCCGAAGAGGAAGACGAGGATGGGCGTCATGAGCGAACCGCCGCCCATCCCCGTCATGCCCACGAGAAGCCCGGTCAGGAGCCCCACGAGCGCGAGCTGCCACGTCATGAGCCCGTGGCCTCCGACCGCCTAGCTCTGGCGGTAGGCGTCGATGAGCACCTTCGCCACCTCGGGTCGGGTGAACTCCACGGGCGGGACGTCTCCTGCGCCGAGCATCTCCCGCACCTTCGTGCCGGACAGGAACACGCGATCCTCGGGCCCGTGGGGGCACGACTTCGTGCTCGCCATCGACCCGCACACGTTGCACCAGAACGTGTGCTCGAAGAACATCGGCTCGATGTCCAGCTCGTGCGGCGCGAACTCGTCGAAGATCAGCTGCGCGTCGTACGTGCCGTAGTAGTCACCGACCCCCGCGTGGTCGCGGCCGACGATGAAGTGCGAGCAGCCGAAGTTCTTGCGGCAGATCGCGTGCCAGATCGCCTCGCGCGGCCCGGCGTAGCGCATCGCGGCCGGGAAGGCCGACAGGAGCACGCGGTCGGCGGGGTAGTAGCCGTCGAGGAGCGTCCGGTAGCAGTCGACGCGCACGTCCACGGGCACGTCGTCGGACTTCGTGTCACCCACGAGCGGGTGGACGAGAAGGCCGTCCACGGTCTCGAGCGCCACCTTCGTCAGGTACTCGTGCGCCCGGTGGATCGGGTTCCGCGTCTGGAACCCGACGACGCGCTTCCAGCCTCGCTCCGCGAAGATCCGGCGTGTCTCGGCCGGGTCCTTCGCGAGCTCGGGGATCGTCGGCTCGGGACGCCGGAACACCGTCACGCGGCCGGCGAGATAGAGCCCCTTCTGCCCGTACAGGCGGGCGACGCCCGGGTGTGCCTCGTCGGTCGTGCGGAAGCACTGCGACGCCTCGCGCTCCCGGTCGTACTCGAAGACCTCCTCGACCTCGAGCACGGCCACGGGCGTGCCCGAGCCGTCGGCGAGCGCGACGCGCGCGCCGTCCGGCGCCGTGTCGACGGCGAGGCAGACCGGGAGGGCCCAGGGAAGGCCGTTCTCCAGGTGCATCTCCTCGACGACGCGCTCGTAGTCGGCGCGGTTCATGAACCCCTCGAGGGGAGAGAGCGCCCCGGACGCGATCATGTCGAGGTCCGAGAGCTCGCGGGACGCGAGCGGAACCGATTCGAGTGAATCGAGATCCGAGGGCGGCTCACCCGTCCGGTCGATGAGTGTTCCTCCGTGCGGCGCGATCAGACGATCTGCAGTCGTTGCGCTCGTCATGCCGCCACCTCCGCCCCGATCAGGCCGAGCTCCTCGAGTCGGGCGACGACCTGCGCGGCCGCCTCCTCTGGCTCGGTCGACTCGGTGTCGACCACGATCTCCGGGCTCTCGGGAGCCTCGTACGGGTCGTCCACGCCCGTGAATCCCTTGATCTCACCCGCGAACGCCTTGGCGTAGAGGCCGTTGACGTCGCGGCGGGCGCACTCGTCGACCGAGGCCTTGACGTAGACCTCGACGAAGGGGCCCCACTCCTCGACCATCTCCCGCGCCTTCGCGCGCGTCTCGACGTAGGGCGAGATGGCCGCGCAGATCACCGCACCGCCCTGGCGAGTGAGGCGAGAGGCGACCCAGCCGATGCGCTCGATGTTCGTGTCGCGATCCTCCTTCGAGAAGCCGAGGCCCTTCGAGAGGTGGGTGCGAACGGTGTCGCCGTCGAGGTACTCGACGATGCAGCCGCGCCGGTCGAGCTCGGGCCCGACGAGGTGCGCGATGGTGGACTTCCCGGAGCCCGAGAGGCCCGTGAACCAGAGCGCGAAGCCGCCGCCGCGGGAGTGCTCCGACTCGGGGTGGTCGTGCGCGTAGATGTGCTCTTGAGTCATGCCGTCCTTTCGAGGGTGGTGTTCTCGTGAATGCCGCACTCGAGCTTGTCCGAGCCGGCCCAGCGGCCGGCGCGCTCCTCCTCGTCCGGGGTCGTCGGGCGAGTGCACGGGATGCAGCCGATGGAACGGTACCCGGCGTCGTGCAGCGGGTTGTAGGGGATCTCGTTCAGGTCGATGTACGACCACACGCGCTCCTCGTCCCAGTCGGCGAGCGGGTGGATCTTGAAGACCTGGTAGCGCTCGGACCACTGCACCTTCGGCGTGCCCTTGCGGCTCGGCGACTGGTCGCGCCGGATGCCCGAGATCCAGGCGTCGTAGGGCGCGAGCGCCCGGACGAGCGGCTCGACCTTGCGGATGTGGCAGCAGCGGTCGGGGTCGCGCTCCCAGAGGTTCGGCCCCTCGGCCCGGTGCTGCTCCGCGACCGTCGGGATCACCGGCTGGATGAGCTTGAGCTGGTAGCGGTCGACGAGCCGCTCGCGCGTGTCGTAGGACTCGCGGAAGAAGAGATGCGTGTCGAGCTCGACGGTGTCCATGCGCAGTCCCAGCTCCGCGACCATGTGCACGAGCACGGACGACTGCTTCTGCCACGAGCACGTGAGGCAGATGCGGGGCCAGAAGGCCTGGTGCGCCCAGGAGATGAGCTCCTCGGCGGTCATCGCCTCGAAGTCGACGCCGGGCTGCATCGGCGGGGAGGCGGCGCGAACGGCCATCAGTCACCTCCCGCGGGAGCGGGGCTCTTCTCGCCTTCCGTGAGCAGGATCTCCCGCAGCGTGTCGCCGCGGAGGCCGAGGCGGAGCGTCTCGAGCGCGATGACCTCCTCCGGCGGGATGTTGCCGAGGTTGACCTCGGAGCCGAAGTGCTTCACGAACCACGCCTGCGACACCTTCGTCGGCGCCTCCCAGATGAGGTCGTGGAACGAGATCGAGTGCTCGATCTCGTCGACGAGCCCCGTTCGGAGCTCGCCGGTCGGCCGGTAGATGCCCGCCGTGGCGCTCTCACGCCCCTCGGCGATGACCTTCCAGGCGCCGGCTTGCAGCTCCTCCTTGATCCACCGCACCCACAGGTACGGGGCGATGTTCACCTCGGAGTCCTTCGAGCCGACCTCGGAGAGGACGACGAAGTCCTTCGCGAACTCGGCGATGAGCTCGAGCTTGCGCTCCCGCGGGATGTCGAGCGTTCCGTCCGAGATCTCGACGTGGGAGAACCGGAAGTGCTGGAGCCAGCGCTTGAAGTCGTCGAGCTTCTCCTGCGCGAAGACGGCCTCGAAGAGCGTGCCGCCGCAGACCACGGGCGTCGAGAAGGAGCGGTACAGCGCGACCTTCTTCTCGAGGTTGTTCGTCACGTAGCTCGTGCCCCAGCCGAGCTTGACGATGTCCACGTACTCCCCGGCGGTGTCGAAGAGCCCCTCGATCTCCCGGAGGTTCAGCCCCTTGTCCATGACGTGCGTGAGGCCGCGCTCGCGCGGCTTGCGCTCGCGGATCGGGACGTCGAGGAACCCGTGTTCGTCATAGGCGTGCATAGATCTCCTCCAGCTTCTCGCGGGCGCGGTCCTGCACCTCGCGGTAGAGGGAGTTGCCGTGCGCGTCGATGCCGACCGTCAGCGGGCCGAAGTCCTTGACGCGGAACTTCCAGAGGCACTCGGGCATGAGCTCCTCCCACGCGACCTCCTCGATCTCCTCGATCTGCGTGGTCTCGAGCGCCGCGGCCCCGCCGACGATGGCGAAGTAGACCATCCCGAGGCGCTGCATCGGCTCGATCGCCTCGTCCGGGAAGCCGCCCTTGCCGCAGATGGCGCGCACGCCGTACTGCGAGCCGAGCCCCTCCGTGAAGCGCACCATGCGGGCGCTCGTCGTCGTCCCGATGCAGATCTTCTCGTAGCGCCCCGGGGCGAGCTTGCGCACGTTCGGCGCGGTGTGCAGGAGGAAGGCGCCGGAGAGGTCCATCGGCGGCTCGACCCCCTGGTCGAAGATGCGGATCTGCGTGCGGTCGCGGATGCCGATGACGTGACCCTGCACCGTCACCTCGTCGCCGGCCCGGAGCTTCAGGATCTCGGCGGGGTCCGTGATCGGGAAGGTGACCTCGTGCCTGGCCATCACGCATCCCTCTCGTACGTGACCGAGCCGTCCGGCGCGACGTGGGCGGACGCGCGGCGCGCGGCCCAGCACTGGTAGTTCACCGCAACCGGGTTCAGCGTCATGTGCGTGTCCGCGTGCTCGACGTGGACAGAGAGGACGGTGACGTCGCCGCCGAGGCCCATCGGCCCCACGCCGGTCTCGTTGAGGAGCCCGAAGAGGTCGTCCTCGAGCTCGGCGACCAGCGGATCGGGGTTCCGGGTCCCGACCGGACGTGCGATCGCCTCCTTCGCGAGGTGCATCGCGTAGTCCGCCGAGCCTCCGATCCCGACCCCGACGATCCCGGGCGGGCAGGGCTTGCCGCCCGCGCCCACGATCGACTCGAGCACGAACTTCTTGATGCCGTTCACGCCGTCTGCGGGAACGCACATCTTGAGGAAGCTCATGTTCTCCGAGCCCGAGCCCTTGGGCACGCACTTCACGTCGAGCCCGTCCCAGCCGGGGATGAAGTCCCAGTGCACGATCGGCACGCGGAAGCCGACGTTCGGGCCGGTGTTCTCGCGCGTGAGCGTGTGCACGGTGTTCGAGCGCAGCGGGTGCTCGACCGTCGCCCGCTCGGTGCCCTCCTTCAGCGCGGCGTAGATCCGGGCCGGGTGGAGCGGGAAGTGCTCGCCCACCCTGCAGTAGTAGACCGCGATCCCCGTGTCCTGGCAGACGAGGTTCTTCTCCGTCTCCGCGACCTGGACGTTCTTGAGGATCGTCTCGAGGACGCGCTGGCCGGTGACCGACGTCTCCCTCTCGGCCGCGTCGCCGAGCGCGTCGCGGAGGTCCTGCGGGATGTCCTTGAGCGCCCAGACGTAGAGGTGCGCGGCAGCGGCCTCGACCGCTCCGTAGAGATCCGTCGCGACGGTCGTCATGGACGTGCCACCTCGGCGGCGGCGCGGCCGGCGCGACGGCCGAACACGATGCATTCGAGAAGCGAGTTGCCCATCATGCGATTCCTTCCGTGCGTCCCGCCCGCGATCTCACCGCAGGCGAAGACGCCCTCGAGCGTCGTTTGCGCGAGCTCGTCGATGACGAGCCCGCCGTTCTGGTAGTGGAGGACGGGGTACGTGAAGACGGGCTCGGCGAGAGGGTCGATCCCTGCGCCTCGATAGCGGCGCAGCATGTACGGGAGGGAGACCTCGGCGTCCGCGGGCGGGATCCTCGTCGTGTCTAGCAGGACGGCGGGCCGACCGTCCGGGGTCTCGACGCCCTTTCCCTTCTCGACCTCGGCGAAGATCGCGGCGGACACCTCGTCCCGCGGCCCGAGCGAGTCCGTGAACTCCTCGCCGTCGGCGTTCAGGAGGACGGCACCGTACGCGCGGGTGGTCTCCGGGATCGAGTAGCCCTGCGTCGTCGCGGGCCAGGCACCGCCGTTCGGGTGGTACTGGAGCGCGTCGAGGTCACGCGCCTCGGCGCCCGCCTCAATCGCGATCCGCGTGACCTCGCCGGTCGCGTTCGGATGGTTGGTCGAGAGCTCGCCACGCGACGCTGCCTCTGCGTAGCAGCGGCCCCCCGCGGCGAGGACGACCGCCGCCGCCTCGACGTCGGCCGTGCCCTCCCTCGTCTCGAAGGAGGCCGTCCAGCCGTGGTCGGCGGGCCGGAGCGAGACGAGTCGGTGGTGGGAGAGCTCCGTACCGTCCCCGGCCTCGAAAGCTTCGCGCAGGGAGCTCGTGATCGCGTGACCGGTGCGGTCGCCCACCTGCAAGAGGCGCTGCCGCGTCGCACCGCCGCAGCGCGCGAGCCGGTAGCCGCCGTTCGATCTCGTGAACTCGACGCCGCGCTCCTCCAGCCAGTGGATCGCCGAGGCCCCCTCGCTCGTCAGCACGTCGACGAGCCTCGGGTCGGCGGTGCCGTGCGACGAGCGCATGACGTCCTCGGCGTGGATCTCGGGTGAGTCGTCGTCGCCGAGGGCCGCCTGGATGCCGCCCTGCGCCTTCGCCGAGTTGCACGCCTGCAGCGTGGTCTTCGTCGCCACGGCGACTCTCGCGCCGGCGCCGGCGGCCGACACGGCGGCCGCGAGGCCGGCGGCGCCGCTGCCGATGACGAGCACGTCGAGGGAGAGGGCCTGGCGCACGGGTCGAATCGTAGCTAACTATCTTATTCCTGTCATTAGCCGAAGTTATCTATGAGCGATGCCCGGCCGGCGCGCGCGAGCGGGCCGGAACGTCTAGACTCGTCGTCCGATGAGCACGATCGGCGAGATCATCCCCCCCACCTTCATCGAGGTCGCCCCGGAGGACTCGCTCGGCGAGGTCGCCGAGAAGATGCGCGCCGAGAACGTCGGCGCGGTCGTCGTGAAGGACTACGGGACGCTCATCGGGATCCTCACCGAGCGGGACATGCTCCGCGCGATGGCCGCACGCGTGCACACGAGCGAGGCGCGCGTCCGCCAGTGGATGACCGAGAACCCGATCACGGCACCGCCCGACATGAGCACCGAGGCCGCGGCCCAGGTGATGCTCTCCCACGGGTTCCGGCACCTCCCGGTCGTCGACGGCGAGAGCGTCCTCGGGATCCTCAGCCTCCGGCGCGCGGTCGGTGACCGACGACCTCCGCGGGAGGTCGTCGAGGACGACGACAGCATCGACTGAGACCGGGGCCGAGCCGCCTCCCGTGAGCCGCGGGCCCCTTCGGCTCAGTCGTCGGCGAGCGCGTCGGCGACGAGCTCGACGAAGTCCCTGACCCGAAGCGGCCCGTCCGTCGCCTCGATCCGGCGCGCGCCGTCGGCGAGCATCGTCAGGCAGAAGGGGCATCCGGTCACGACGGTCGTCGCCCCCGTCCCGGCAGCCTCGCGCGCCCGGATGGCGTTGATCCACTCGCCCTCCTCGTCCGTGTAGAAGGCGTGGCCTCCACCTGCTCCGCAGCAGAAGCTCTCCGTTCCCGACCGCGGCATCTCCACCCGCTCGACCTGCAGCACGTCGAGCACGCGCCGCGGCGCCTCGAGGACGCGGTTGTAGCGGCCGAGGTAGCACGGGTCGTGGTACGTGACCCGCTCCCTCTCGCCGGGCACGAGGCGGACGCGCCCCTCCGCGAGCAACGAGCTGACGAGCTCGCTCGAGTGGACGACCTCGTAGATCCCCCCGAAGTGCGCGTACTCGTGCCGGAGCTGCTGGAGGCAGTGCGGGCAGTGGGTGACGATGCGCGTGACCCCCGCTCCCGCGAGCGTCTCCACGTTCGCGCGGGCCAGCATGTCGTAGTGGAACTCGTTGCCGGTGCGGCGGGCCGGGTCGCCGGTGCACCGCTCCTGCGGGCCGAGGACGGCGAAGGAGACGCCCGCGTGCACGAGGATCCGGGCGAGCGACCTCGCGATGCCCTGGGCCCGCTCGTCGAACGCCGCCGCGCAGCCGACCCAGTACACGACCTCGAGATCTGCCGCATCGGCGATCGAGGCGACCTGCGGCACGTCGAGCCCCTCGAGCCAGCTCGTGCGGCTGGACGCGGCGCCTCGATAGGGATGCTCGACGGCCTCGAGGCTCGAGACCAGGTCCGCGACCTGGGCCGGTACCGACGCGTGCTCCATCGCCAGGCTCTGGCGGAGACCGACGATGAGCGGGACGTGCTCGATGGCGACCGGGCACGACTCCTCGCACGCCCGGCACGTCGTGCACGCCCACAGCGCCTCGGGCTTCACGACACCGCCCGCCAGGGGGCCCGCTTCCGCGCCGGACGCACGAATCGCGTCGCGCAGGTCGAGGACGACGCGCTTCGGCGAGAGGGGCTTGCCCGCGGCGTGGGCCGGGCACACCGCCTCGCAGCGCCCGCACTCGGTGCAGGCGTCGAGCATGAAGAGCTGCGTCCAGCGCATGTCGGCGGGCGAGCCGATTCCCAGCCGCACGTCCTCGGCGGTGAAGTCCGTCGGCGCCGGCACTCCCTGAGCCGGGAGCGGATTCGAGAAGAAGACGTTGAGCGGGCTCGTGAAGACGTGGACGAACTTCGTGAACGGGAACGTCGCGAGGAGCCCGTGCCAGAGCAGGAGATGCGTGACCCAGAGCCAGGTATAGGCGTCCTCGAGCGCCGCATCGCCGGCGACGGCGCCGGCGGCCGCCCCGAAGGCCGCCCCGACCGGCGACCAGCTCGCCCACTCGTCGTCGGTCACGTGGATGCGAATGCCCTCGAGGAGGAAGCCCGTCACCACGATGGCGAGCAGCGTGACCAGGAGCAGCGCGTCGGCCGGCTTGCCGTGCTCGAGCTGGGGCGGCCGGACGACGTAGCGGCGGTAGAGCGCCACCGCGAGCCCGACGAGGACGAACGCGCCGAAGAGGTCGACGACGAGGCTCTGGAAGACGAGGTAGAAGGCCCCCTGCATGACCGGGATCCCGAGCTCGTTGTCGAGGAACACGACGACCGTCGCCGCGAACAGCACCCAGAAGCCGTAGAAGACGAGGGCGTGCGCGATGCCCGGTGCCCGCTTGCGCAGGACCGTCGCCTGGCCGATCGCCGCGAGCATGCGCCTGGTGCGGAGGCCGAGGTGATCCCGGACCGGCGCGGGCCGCCCCAGCTTCCAGACCCGGACGAGCCGCCAGACGCCGTAGCCCGCCACGATCAGGGCGACGGCCATGCTCGCGTACATGACGACGAGCATCGCCGTCGTCACGTTCCACTGGATCTGCCGCGTCGCCGCAGCCAGGAGCGCCGCGATCACGGCGTCAGCGGCGAAGCTCGCCGATCAGCGCGGACAGGAACTCGCGGCAGTCCATGACGACCCCGAGGCGCGCGACCCGGTAGATCGGGGCGTCCGGGTCGCTGTTCACCGCGACCACGGCCTTCGCGCCGCCGATCCCCGCGAGGTGCTGGCTCGCGCCGGAGATGCCGAACGCGAAGTAGACGTCCGGGCTGACCGACTTCCCGGTGAGGCCCACCTGCCGCTCGGGTGGCGCCCACCCGTTGTCCACGGCCGCGAGCGAGGCGCCGACCGCGCCGCCGAGGAGCTCCGCGAGCTCCTCGAGCTGGGCGAAGCCCTCCCCGTCGCCGACGCCGGCGCCTCCGGAGACGATCACCTGCGCGTCCTCGAGCGCGGCACCCGACGCGGGCGCCTCCGAGGAGAGGAGCTCGACCGCCCCGTCGGAGGCCGGAGCCGGGAGCGTCTCGACCGCGACCGGGCCGCCGTGCGGCTCGGCGGGCTCGAACGAGCCCCGGCGCAGGGTCGCG
>JBFFGH010000022.1:0-21905 GCA_041557575.1 Gaiellaceae bacterium | reverse complement strand
CCCGTGAGCGGTGCTGCGGCTACTACTGCCGCTGAAGCTGTGAGCAGGCTGCGGCGGGATGGAGAGGCCGGTGCGTCCCGCCCTTGGTCAGATCGACGCTGTGCTGCCGAAAAGAACTCCACGGTGAATCACACCTCGTTCAACGACAAAAAGGGCGGCTGCGATGCAGCCGCCCGCTCCATCTTGGTATCTGATCCGTAGGTAGCGCCGGGCGAGGGCCTCCTGCTCCCACCCTCCCTGGCGGCGGGGGCTGCCGAGTCCGCTGCTACAGTCCACGCCCGCCTGGCTGCCTGAGCGCCTCCCAGACGAACACCGACCTCCGAGATGACGTGTCAGCTTCGAAACGGACCACAACCCGTGCCTAACACCCCCTCGGCTATAAGGGACGGGCTTTCATGAAGGTCGTGAAGATCACACTTGCATCGATCGGGGCGCTGCTCGCCCTCGTTGCCGCCGGCTGTGGCGGCAGCGGCGGGGCCGTCCCGGAGGGCGCGATCGCGGTCGTCGACGGCACGGAGATCACGAAGGCCGAGCTCGACCTGTTCATTGGCTACGCCAAGAAGGGCTACGAGGCGGCGAATCAGGACTTCCCGAAGGCCGGCACTCCCGAGTATCAGAACGTGCAGGCGCAGTGGATCGCGTACCTCGTGCAGCGTGAAGAGCTTCGGCAGGCGGCCGCGGAGCTCGGCGTCGAGGTGACGGAGAAGGACGTCGACAAGACCGAGAAGGACTTCATCACCGAGAAGTTCGGCGGCAAGCGTGCGGACTACGAGAAGGCGCTCAAGGCGCAGGGCTTCACGCCGGCGCAGTACAGGGTCGTTCACGAGATGAGCGCGCTCAGCACGAAGCTCTTCGACGAGATCACGGCCGACGTGAAGGTGAGCGACCAGGACGTTCTCGCCTACTACACGCAGAACCAGGCGAACTACCCCGAGTCGCGCGACGTGCGCCACATCCTCATTGCCGTGAACGTCGACCCGAACTGCAAGGCGAACTGCAAGGTCGACTTCAGCGCGAGCAAGAAGAAGGCCGACGAGATCTATGCACAGCTCGAGGACGGGGCGAACTTCGCAGCTCTCGCGAAGACCGAGTCCGCGGATCCCGGTAGCAAGGATCAGGGAGGGAAGCTCACGATCCAGCGCGGCCAGACCGTCCCGGAGTTCGATCAGGCGTCTTTCACGCTCGGCGTGAAGGAGATCTCGAAGCCCGTGAAGACCCAGTACGGGTACCACATCATCGAGCCGCTGTCACCCGTGCGCGGAAGCTTCGACTCGTTCAAGGACGTCGTCCGCACGACGCTCGTGCAGCAGCAGAAGAACGAGATGATGCAGGCCTGGGTCGAGGACCTGACCAAGGAGTACAAGAGCAAGGTGAAGTACGCGGAGGGCTACGCGCCTCCCGAGCTTCCCGAAGTGCCCACGACCGCGACCGAGTAGGCTCCCGGTCGATGGGGCTGGCGGAGGCGCTTCTCGACCTCCACGATCTGACGCGGCGGCTGCGCCGCGACTGCCCGTGGGATCGCGAGCAGACCGAGCGGACGATCGTTCCGCACACCGTCGAGGAGGCCTACGAGGTTGCCGACGCTGCGCTCGCCGACGACGCGCGCGAGCTCCACGGCGAGCTCGGCGACCTGCTCTTCCAGGTGTACTTCCTGTCGCTGCTGCTCGAGGAGAAAGGAGTGGGAGATCTGGAGTCCGTGGCGCGTGACGTGCACGCGAAGCTCGTTCGGCGTCACCCGCACGTCTTCGGCGACGCCGAGGCGCGGACGCCCGTCCGCGTCCGGGAGCGGTGGGAGGAGCTGAAGGTCGAGGTCGAGGGTCGGGAAGGCATCTTCCACGACGTGCCCGGGTCGCTCCCGGCGCTCCTGGGAGCCCGCAAGGTGCAGCGGCGAGCCGCAACCGTCGGGTACGACTGGCCCGACCTCGCAGGGCCGCTCGAGAAGATGCGCGAGGAGCTCGACGAGCTCGCGGCAGCCCTCGAGCGCGCCGGCGAGCCGTCTCCCGAGACCGAGGCCGATCCCCACGTGTTCCACGAGGTCGGTGACGTGCTCTTCACGATCGTCAACATCGCGAGACGGCTGAACGTGGATCCCGAGCTGGCCCTGCGGGCGACCACCGGCCGCTTCACGTCGCGAGTGGAGCGGGCGGAGGAGCTGGCCGCCGCCGACGGCCTCGAGTGGCGAAGTCTCGATCTCGAGGCTCAGGACCGGTACTACGAGCGAGCGAAGGAGACCCTCGGATGACCGCGATATCCCACGTCCACGCCAGGCAGCTCCTCGACTCCCGGGGGAATCCGACACTCGAGGTCGACGTCCGGCTGGAGTCGGGCGCACTCGGGCGCGCTGCCGTCCCGTCGGGTGCCTCCACGGGCGAGCACGAGGCAGTGGAGCTCCGAGACGGAGACGCGAGTGCGTACCTGGGGAAGGGCGTCTCGAACGCGATCGCCAACGTGAACGGCGAGATCGCGAGCGCGCTCTCGGGCGTCGACGCAGACGACCAGCGCGCGCTCGACCGGATGCTCGTCGCGCTCGACGGGACGCCGAACAAGGGGCGCCTCGGCGCGAACGCCATCCTCGGGTGCTCGCTCGCCTCCGCGAAGGCCGCCGCCGCGGATGCCGGCCTGCCCCTCTACCGGTGGATCGGCGGAGAGAGTGCCCGGACGCTGCCCGTTCCGCTGATGAACGTCGTGAACGGCGGCGCCCATGCTCAGAACCGCCTCGACCTCCAGGAGTTCATGATCGTTCCGGCCGGCGCGACGACGTTCTCCGAGGCGCTCCGGATCGGGACCGAGGTCTTTCACCACCTCAAGGCGCTGCTGCACGAGCGGGGGCTCGCGACGGGCGTCGGCGACGAGGGCGGTTTCGCCCCCGACCTCGAGTCGGCTCGGAGCGCGATCGAGTCGATCCTCGAGGCCGCCGAGCGGGCGGGGCATCGGGAGTCGGTGGGCATCGCGCTCGATCCGGCGGCGAGCGAGGTGTTCCACGACGGCGCCTACGAGCTCCCGGGAGAAGGGCGCACGCTGACGCCCGAGGCGATGATCGACTTCTACGCCGACCTTGCCGACGAGTTCCCGCTGCTCTCGATCGAGGACGGGCTCGACGAGAACGCCTGGGCCGACTGGAGAGCGCTCACAGAGAGACTCGGTGAGCGCGTGCAGCTCGTCGGCGACGATCTCTTCGTGACGAACGTGGAGTTCCTGAGAAAGGGGATCGAGCAAGGCGTCGGGAACGCGATCCTCGTCAAGGTGAACCAGATCGGCACGCTGACGGAGACGCTCGACGTCATCGAGCTCGCGAGGAGCGCCGGGTATGCGACGGTCATCTCCCATCGCTCGGGAGAGACGGAGGACACGACCATCGCCGATCTCGCCGTCGCCGTGAACGCCGGACAGATCAAGACGGGAGCGCCATCGCGGTCGGATCGGGTGGCCAAGTACAACCAGCTCCTGCGCATCGAGGAGGAGCTGGGAGGGGCAGCCGCCTACCCCGGCTGGTCGGCATTCGGGGGGCCTCGCTAGCGTGACGCCGCGGATCGAGCACGCTCGCCGGACGAAGATCGTCGCGACGGTCGGTCCAGCGTCCAACGACGAGGACACGCTCGCACGGCTCGTCGACGCGGGCATGGATGCCGTCCGGCTCAACTTCTCGCACGGCACGCAGGCCGAGCACGAGCTCAGCGCGCGCCGCGCGCGCGAGGTCCAGTCTGCAGCCGGGCGTCCACTGGCGCTGATCGCGGACCTTCAGGGGCCGAAGGTCCGTGTGGGCGAACTGGCGGCCCCGATCCTCCTCGAGGCAGGGGACGACGTCGTCGTCGCAGGCGAGGGGAGCGCGCGGGCGGACGACGTGCCCGTGGCACCCGATGTCCTGGGATCGGTTCTCCAGCCGGGCGCTGACGTGCTCCTCGACGACGGTCTCGTCCGACTCCGCGTCGAGCGAGTCGAGGCGGGCCGGGCCCTGTGCCGCGTGGTGATCGGAGGCGTCGTCCACTCGCGCAAGGGTGTCAACGCCCCCGGAGTCTCCTTGCCCGTTCCGACCCTGACGGAGAAGGACGTGGCGGACCTCGAGTTCGCGCTCGAGCTCGGCGTCGACTTCGTAGCGCTCTCCTTCGTCCGTTCGCGCAGGGACGTGTCGTCGCTTCGAGCCAGGATCGAGGCCGCCGGGTCGCCCGCATGGATCATCGCGAAGATCGAGTTGAAGGAGGCCGTCGCCGCGCTCGACGCGATCCTGGACGAGGCGGATGCGATCATGATCGCGAGGGGAGATCTCGGAGTCGAGATCGGTGCGGCGGAGGTGCCGCTTCTCCAGAAGCAGATCATCGTCGGCGCGCTCGAGCGCGGGAAGCCCGCGATCACGGCGACCCAGATGCTCGAGTCGATGGTGCATCGGTCGGAGCCGACGAGAGCGGAGGCGTCGGATGTCGCGAACGCGATCCTCGACGGGACGTCGGCGCTCATGCTCTCGGTAGAGACCGCGATCGGGGGGTTCCCGGTCGAGTCCGTGTCGACCATGGCCCAGATCGCCCTTGCAGTGGAGCCGAGCCTCGGCTACCGCCACCAGCTTCCCGCCGCCACCGAGAGCCCGACGGTAGGGCGCGCGATGTCGAACGCCGCCTGTGACCTTGCGGAGGCGCTCGGTGCAAGCGCCATCCTCGTTCCGACGTTCACCGGCAAGACCGCCTCGGCGGTTGCCCGCCTGCGACCGCGCCGCCCCATCGTTGCGCTGACCCACGTTGGCACGTCTCTCCAGCACATGGCGCTCGAGTGGGGCGTGACCCCGCTCCCGATCGAGCAGGCGACCGACGTCGACGACCTCTGGAGCCGCTCGATCGACGCCGCTCGCGCTTCCGGGATCGTGAAGCCCGGGGACAGGGTCGTGCTCACCGCGGGAACGGCCGTGAACATCCCCGGCTCGACGAACGTCATCAAGGTCGACATCGCCTGACGACTCTCGCGCTCCCTTCTGCTCGGTGGCGGGAGGGACGGTGGCGCATGCGTGGAACGTGGCAGCGTGAAGGCGAAGGCGAAGGAGAAGGGGAGGGCGGCCGCGGGCTCCAGGGCGAGGAAGTCCCTCACGGCGCGGCGTCGGCTCCGCTTGCTCTGGGCGGTCGTCATCGTCTTCGCGGCGGTGTACCTCTACTACCGGCCGCTCTCGAGCTACCTGGAGACCCGCAGGGATCTCGCCGCGAGCCGAGCCGAGGTCGAAGCTCTGCGTCAGGCGAGAAGCTCGCTGCAGCTCCGGCTCGTGAACTCCACGAGCACGGCGGCGACGGAGCGAGAGGCGCGGAGGCTCGGCTACGTGAAGCCGAACGAGCAGCTGTTTCTCGTGAAGGGCATCGCCGCCTGGCGCAAGGCTCAAGCCGCGGCGCGCGGCGCGAAGAGCCCGTAGCCCTCGCTCGCGTGGGACGCGAGGGCCCTCGCCCGTAGGCTGTCGTGATGGACGACCAGGCCGTGGTCGCTCGCCAGCTCGGGCGCTCCCCCCGGGCCTTCCGGCGCGTCGCTGCCCGCTGCCCCTTCGGATACCCCGCCGTGACCGAGCAGAGCCCCTACGACCGGGACGGCGCCCCCTTCCCGACGACGTACTACCTCACGTGCCGGCATCTCGTCGCGGCGATCGCGCGAGTCGAGGCCGCGGGCGGAGTCGAGCGGTGGAGCCGTGCGGCCGCCGAGAACTCCGAGCTCGCTGAGTCGCTCGCTGCCGCGACCGCCGAGCAGCGGCGGGTCAGGCGAGAGCTCGCGGCGGAGATGCAGCCCACGGACGGCGGTGCCTCGCTCGACCTCGGCATCGGCGGCTCCCGGTCGCCGGGCCATCTCAAGTGCCTGCACGCGCACGTCGCGTTCGCGCTCGCGCGACCCGGGTACGCCCTCGGCGAGCGGATCCTCTCGGAGGTCGCGGATCCCTGGCCGACCGACACGTGTTGCTCCGGCCCCGCAGCGGACCTCTAAGCTGCCGCGCGGTGGCGAGGGAAGTCATGAGCGTGCGGCTCGAGTGGGAAGACGCATACCGGCGCCTGCTCGAGGCCGCGCGGGACGGGGGGCACGAGGAGGGCTTCCGGGTTCAGCTCGAGGCGGTGACGAGCGAGCTGCGGCGTCGGGTCGGAGGGACGTTCGCGCTCGCGGAGCTCGCCGAAGCGTTCGAGGGTGCGGAGGTCTGGGTTCGCGAGACGCTCTCGGACCTCGGTGTCCCGGGCTGGGCCCGAACGCTCTCGCTCGTCGAGGGCGCGGCCTTCCACCTCTACTCGCATGGAGCGGTGGACTACTCGCCGTGACGGCGCTCGAACAGCCGAGCCGTCGGCGGCCGCCGAGCCGTTCGCGCCTGCGCCGGGTCGTCCGCGCGCTCGCCGTCCTCGTCCTTGCGGGCCTCGCCTTCGTCCTCGGGGTCGCGTTCTCGCGGGCGCTCGACGAGCGACCGAGATCGGGCGAGCCGGTGACGACCGTACGGACGCTCGAGCCTCGCTCCCAGGAAGCGCCCGTGCGCACGGTCACGGAGACCGTCACGCAGGAGTAGGAGCTCGCGGGAGTCGGGCTCGGGGGCGCCGGTCGCTCGGCCCCCGGCTTGCGGGGCGCTAGAGCTCTTCGGAGGCTTCGAGAAGCCCGCCGACGATGATCGCGATCGCGCAGACGAGGCTGATCCAGATGCCGATCCCGCGGCTGGAGTCGAAGAACGTGTCGGGGATCGTGACCACCCTGACGAGCACGAGGATCGTGGCGATCGACCCGAAGGCGATCGCGACGAGGCTCTCGGGGACGGAGGCGGGCATCACGACACCGACCTCTCGCAGCACGGCGAGCAGGACGGTCGCGACCCCGAGGAAGAACACGATCTTCCCGATCGTGCCGGTGTTCCAGCCCATGACCGAGAGCGTCACGCCCAGGCTGCCCTTGCTCGAGTACCAGCCGGTGAAGGCGGAGATCGTGAGCAGCACACCGGCGAGGAAGGTCAGCCTGCTGCCGAGGCTCGGCATGCTGCCGAGGCTGCCCAGCGATCCGCGACTCCGGCCTCTCGCGCTCTCCATCCGGTGAAGAATAGGACTTCGGAGCGGCTGGACTGCGCACACGGTGTGCTCTTCCCCTCGTAGAATTGGCCCGTGGCGCAGCCGGCACGCACTCTCGAGCCGCATTCGACCTCGCCGGAGGATCCTCCGGTCGACCCGACCGCGGTCGAGCAGGCGTACCGAAAGCACCGTGCGAGGCGCGCGGCCAGGTCGGAGAGACGGCGCGAGAAGCGGCGGGCCAATGTGCGCTTCTGGGTGCTCGTCGCGATCGCCGTCGCGGTCGCGGTGCTGCTCGCCGCCCGGACGCTCGGCGAGATCCAGCGCGTCTTCGGGCTCTAGATGGCAGGCGCTGCCGCGGAGGGGCGTCCGGGAGGCGGCGCGCTCGGCGCGCTCGTGTTCGGAGCCGGCATCGGCGCGCTCGCGACCGAGATCACGGCGTCGCGTCTGCTCGCGCCGTACTTCGGGTCGTCCACCATCGTCTGGGCGAACCTCATCGGCATCGTCCTCGCCGCGCTCGCGGTCGGCTACTGGCTCGGCGGCCGGATCGCCGACCGGTGGCCCCGGCCGCCGCTCCTCGGCTTCCTCGTCCTGGCCGCAGCAGTCTTCGTGGCCGTCATCCCGTTCGCCGCCAAGCCGTTCCTCGACCTGACCGTCGAGGGGCTCGACACCGTCTCCGCCGGGGCGGTCGTCGGAAGCTTCCTCGCAGTCGCCCTCCTGTGCGCGCCGCCGGTCGTCCTCCTCGGGATGGTGTCGCCGTTCGCGATCCGGCTCGCGGTCGTGGGAGTCGCGACGGCAGGAGCCGTCGCCGGGCGGCTCTATGCGCTCTCGACCGCCGGATCGCTCCTGGGGACGTTCCTGCCGGCACTCGTCCTCATCCCCGGTATCGGGACGCAGCGCACCTTCCTCGTCATCGCGGCGACCCTCGCTCTGTCGTCGTGCTTCCTCCTCGGCGCTCGCTTCGCAGTCGTGGCATTGGCGCTCGCAGCGCTCACCGCGATCCCGCCCGGGGCCGTGAAGGCGTCAGAGGGGCTCATCCACGAGGAGACGTCCTTCTACCAGTACATCCGCGTCGAGCAGGAGCCGGACGGACGGCGGCTCCTGTCACTCAACGAGGGTGTGGCCGTCCACTCGGTCTGGCAACCCGACTCGGTGTTGACGGGAGGCGTGTGGGACGCGTTCCTCGCAGTCCCGCCGCTCCTAGGCCGTCCGCTCGAGCGGGTCGCGATCCTGGGCAACGCAGCGGGGACGACGGCGACGGCGCTCGGCGTCTACTACCCCGACGCCCGGGTCGACGGCGTCGAGCTCGACCCGGCCGTCAGCCGCGTCGGCTTCCGCTACTTCGGCATGGCTCGGAACCCGCGCCTCACGGTGCACGACGTGGACGCCCGCCCCTTCCTGCGCTCCACGGACGAGCGGTACGACCTCATCGTGGTCGACGCCTACCACCAGCCGTACGTGCCGTTCTACCTCGCGACGCGGGAGTTCTTCCGCCTCGTCCGCGAGCACCTCGCGCCCGGCGGCATCGTCGCCCTGAACGTCGCAACGGTGCCCGACGACGAAAGGCTCGTGCGTGCGCTGGGCGGCACCCTGGCGTCCGAGCTCCCGCAGGTGCTCGCCTGGCCGGCGCTCCGCTTCAACACGATCGTCCTGGGGCTCACCGAGCCTGTGGACGCTGCCCGGCTCGAGCGCCGCTTGCAGGACGGCCCCGCCGATCTCGCCGTGCTTCGAGACCTGCTCGCCCGAGACGTCCAGCCGGTCGAGGTGAGCGACCGGCCCTGGACGGACGATCGCGCCCCGGTCGAGTGACTGACCGACCGCATGATCATCTCCTACGCAGCCGAAGGAGGGCGCCTCGACGAGGACTACCTCCCGACGAGGCCGAGGTGATCACGCTCCAGAGGCGTGATGGCCGCCCGCTCCGCATCGGTCACCGGGGCGCGGCCGCCCTGGCGCCCGAGAACACGCTTCGCTCCTTCAGGAAGGCGATCGAGGTGGGCGTCGACCTCATCGAGTTCGACGTCTTCGAGCTGGACGACGGGACGCTCGTCGTCGCGCACTCCGACGACCTGCACGAGGTGAGCCACGGTGCGCACGAGGGAACGGTTCGCGGCCACTCGCTCGCGAGCCTGAGGGAGCTCTGCCCCGAGCTCCCGACGCTGGAAGAGGCGCTCTCCTTCTTCGCGGACGAAGCGATCGACGTGAGCGCCCATCTCGATCTCAAGGTGCACGGGCGGGAGCCCGACGTCGTCGCCGCGCTCCGAAGGTTCGGCCTGGAGGAGAAGAGCCTCGTCAGCACGTTCAGCCTGCGCTCGGCGAGAGCGCTCGCGAGGCTCGATGCCGGCATCCGCGGCGGGATCACGCTCCCTCGCAGCGTTCTCGGGATCAGCGAGAGCGGGCGGGGGGCGTTCCTCGCCCACCTCGGGCTCGGCACGCTCCGGCGGGTGATGCCCCTGCTCGTCTCGCCCTCGCTCCGGGTCGCCCGCGGTCGGGCTCTCGTGCTCCACCACACGCTCGTCGGCGAGAAGGCCGTGCGTCGAGCCCACCGGAAAGGCGTTCCGGTCGTCACCTGGACGGTCGACGACGTCTCGGAGCTCGCCCGCGTGGATGCGGCCGGCGTGGACGCCGTCGTGACGAACGATCCGAGGATCTTCGTGTCTACACTGAGCGCGTGAGGAAGTCGTCGCGCACGATCGCCCTCGGGCTCCTGCTTGCGTGCGGGCTCTTGGGCTTCGCGACCGCTTTCGGCCTCGCTGCGTCAGCGGGAGCCGGCACGGGCACGAGCAGCACCGACCCGCCCGCAACCACGACGACGACGGAGCCACCTCCGGCCGAGCCTCCGCCCACGGCTCCCGAGCCTCCCTCTCCCGCTCCGATCCCCTTCGGGGTGACCGTCGGGGGGGTCAAGGTGGGAGGGCTCATGCCGAGCAGTGCGGCGACCGTCTTGCGCACGTCGTTCGAGAGGTCGCTCGTCCTCGTCGTCGACGGTACGCAGAGGATCGAACTCGAGCCCGGCTCACTCGGCGCGCGGCCGAACATCGAGAAGGCGATTCGCCGAGCCCGGCTCGCGAGGCCCGGCGCGGCGCTGCCGCTGGACGTCGCGGTCTCGCGCGACCGGATTCGCACGTACGTCGACCGCCTCGCTCGCCGGGTCGATCTCAAGGCGGTGGACGCTCGTCTCGAGCTGAACGGGGTGAAGCCTCGCGCGCTCCCATCGCAGCGCGGTCGCCACCTCAAGCAGATCGCCACCGCTCGTTCCATCCGCACGCAGCTCGCGACGAACAGCCGGCGCCCGCTGCGTCTCGGGTTCGTCGCCATCCGGCCCGACGTCAGGTCGGCCGACTTCGACCAGGCGATCGTCATCCTGCGAGGTTCGAACCGGCTGCTGTTCTTCAACGACGTGAAGCTGGTCCGCTGGTTCCGGGTCGCGACGGGTCAGGCGGCGTATCCGACGCCTCTCGGCACGTACGAGATCGTGATCATGCAGCGGAACCCCTGGTGGTATCCGCCCCCGTCCGCCTGGGCGAAGGAGTTCGAGCCCGTGCCGCCCGGTCCCGGCAACCCCCTCGGAACTCGCTGGATGGGGCTCTCCGCACCCTACGTCGGGATCCACGGCACGCCGGACGCGGCCTCGATCGGCTACTCGGCGTCCCATGGGTGCATCCGGATGAAGATCCCGGACGCCGAATGGCTGTTCCGTCGAGTCGAAGTCGGCACGCCCGTCTTCATCATCGCCAGGTAGCCAGGGGTGGCGTACCGCGCGAAGCTCGTTGCCCAGGGCGTTGCGATCGGCCTCGTCGTCCTGCTGTTCGCCCTCCTCGCATGGTCGCTCGTGAGCGAAGAGGGCGGCGATCTCGCCGCCTCCGCGGCGCGGGGCGAGCGGCCGCAGGCGCCGGACTTCACGCTGGAGCGCCTCGACGGTGACGGGACGCTGACGCTCTCGTCCTTCCGGGGGAAGGCCGTCGTGCTGAACACGTGGGCGTCGTGGTGCATCCCGTGCAAGGAGGAGGCGCCGTACCTCGAGCAGGTCTGGCGCGACAACCGCAGTCGCGGCCTCGTCGTCCTCGGCCTGAATGCGAAGGACCTGCGCAGCGATGCCCTGCGCTTCGTGGATCGGTTCGACCTCACGTTCCCGATCGTGCGGGACGGCTCCGGCGATGCCATCAGGAAGTTCGGCATCACGGGGTTTCCGGAGACCTTCGTCCTGGACCGGGAGGGTCGCGTCGTCGAGGCGTTCGCGGGCGCCGTGAACTCGGACGAGGACAAGGTGCGGCTGGGCTCGGCGATCGAGCGCGCGCTCTCGTCGTGAGGAGCGGAGCTCTCCTCGCCCTGGTCGCCGCGCTCCTCGTCGGGGCG
The DNA here is from genome assembly GCA_041557575.1 of Gaiellaceae bacterium. GTDB lineage: Bacteria > Actinomycetota > Thermoleophilia > Gaiellales > Gaiellaceae > GMQP-bins7. The sequence goes on along the minus strand of JBFFGH010000022.1, from coordinate 10,563 downwards.
GGAGCCGGAGTCGCGCGTGCGGAGGCCCCGAACGCCGCCGACCTCGAGGCCGAGCTCGTCTGCCCGGTCTGCGAGACGACCCTCGACCAGTCGAACGCGCCGGTCGCGCTGCGCATGAAGGCCTTCATACGGACGCGCATCGCCGCCGGAGACTCGGCACAGGAGATCAAGGACGCGCTCGTCGCCGAGTTCGGGCCAACCGTGATCGCGCGCCCACCGCGAGGCGGGTTCGGGCTCCTCGCCTGGCTGCTCCCCCTCGGCGCCGCCCTCGTCGGCGTCGTCGCCGTTCCACTCCTCGTCCGCTCGTGGAGTCGCGGCCGCACGTCGCCCGAGAGCGAGCCGGAGGGGCTCGACCCGGCGCTCGAGCGGCGAGTGGACGAGGAGCTCGCCCGCTACGACCTCTGAGATGACCTGGACGTCGGTCCCGGTCGCGTTCCTCGCGGGGATGGTCTCCTTCCTCGCGCCCTGCGTCCTCCCGCTCGTGCCCGGCTATCTCTCGGCGGTCTCCGCGGTCGACGCGGACAAGCTCGGGCAGCCCGGCACTGCGAGGCGAGTCATCGCCTCGAGCGTCCCCTTCGTCCTCGGGTTCACGGCGTTCTTCGTCCTGCTCGGCGTCGGAGCCGCCCTCGTCGGCGGCCGCGTGTTCGCGAACCAGTTCCTGCTCGAGCGGATCGCCGGCCTCGTCCTCGTCGTCTTCGGGCTCGCATTCATGGGGCTCCTGCCGTGGCCGGAGAGGCTGGTGGGCGCGGGGCTGCTCCAGCAGGCGAGAAGCCGCGGGTCGCGGATCCTGCTCGGCGGCGCGTTCGCCGTGTGCGCCGCGCCCTGCATCGGGCCCGTCCTCGCGTCGATCCTCGTCCTCGCGGCGGCGTCCGACACGGTGCTCGAGGGAGCTGCGCTCCTCGGCGTGTACTCCCTCGGCCTCGCGGTGCCGTTCGTTCTCGCGGCCGCCCTGTTCACGCGCGCGATGGCCGCGTTTCGCTGGCTCCGTGACCACTTCTTCGCCATCCAGTTCGCGGGCGGCGCGATCATGGTCGCGCTCGGGCTCCTGCTCTTCTTCGAGCGCTTCTACCTGCTTCGCGTGTATCTGAACCGCTTCCTGGAGGCGCTCGGCATCGAGCCCGTGTTCTGATCCGGGACGCGCCCTCTCGCCTTGCGCGACGCCGCACATGTCCGCGGTCGGTGGTACCTTCGCGCGGTGGCGACGGTCCTGCTCGTGGGGGTCGATCTCTTCTTCCGCGGGAAGCTCGAGGGCTTGCTTCGCGAGCATCGCCTCGTCACGAGCGACAGCGTGGACGCTCCCGATCTCGTGATCGTGGACATCGCCCGCGTCGAGCCGGAGGAGGTCGTCGATGCGTGGCCGGACATCCCGATCCTCGGGTACACGAACCACACCGATCGCTCGGGCCTCCAGCGAGCGCACACGGCGGGCTTCGACCAGGTGATCGTGAAGTCGGCCCTCGTCGAGAGAGCGCAGCAGCTCGTCGACGAGCTCGCGGGCGGCGGCGAGCCCGCGTAGTCCGTTCGGCTCCCCCAATGCCTGCCGGGAGACCTGGCTAGACTCGCGCCAGTGACGTACATCATCGCCGAGCCCTGCATCGACATCAAAGATCGCTCGTGCGTGGACGTGTGTCCCGTCGACTGCATCCACGAGTACGAGCGCATCCTCGTGATCGATCCCGAGGAGTGCATCGACTGCGGGGCCTGCGAGCCCGAGTGCCCCGTCGAGGCGATCTTCCCGGAGGACGCGCTGCCCGACAAGTGGAACGCCTTCGTGGAGATCAACTACGCGTACCCCGAGACGTCGAGGATCGACTCGCTCGTGACGACGTACGCGGTGGAGCACGACGTTCACAACGAGCCGATCGGCTAGGGGACCGGGCTAGGATCGCGCTCGTGACGGACCGCGAGCCGAGCGGATACCTCTTCTTCGTGTGGACGCCGACGGGCTACGCGCTCGTCGAGCAGCCGGGTGAGGCTCCGCCCCTCGGCACCGAGGTCGAGGACGAAGAGCGGCGGTATCGCGTCTCGAAGATCGCGCCCTCGCCGCTTCCGGGCGACACTCGCCCCTGCGCCTACCTGCTGCCCGCGTAGCGCCTAGCGGCTCGCGGCGGAAGGAGGCACGTCGACCCGGATCGTCGACCCCCGCGGGTAGCTGATCTCCGAGCTGAAGCGCGCGTTGAGGGTCGCTGCCCGCTCGGCGAGGCTCTCGAGGACGGCGCTCCGTCGTTCCGGGGGGCCGTCGTCGGCGACGACGAGCTCCGCACCGCCGTTCGGAGCGGCCTTCACCCAGGCGACGATCCGCGTCGGAGCACCTCGCCGGACGGACTGGTCGATCGCCTCCCGAAGGATCTGGAAGAGCGCGAGCTGTGCGCCCTCTCCGAGAGTCTCGGCCTCCTCGACGTCGTGCTCGATGACGACGCCGTGCCGCGCGGAGATGCGCCGTGCGAGCGCGGCGACGGTTGCCGCGAAGCCGAGGCTGCGCAGCGTGTCAGGCTCGAGGTCCTCGCAGAGCGCTCGCAGCTCGCGCGCGGCCTCGCGTGCGAGCCCGAGGCCGCGATCGAGGATCTCGCCCGCCCGCTCGGCGTCACCGTCGCGCAGGGTCGTGAGGCTCGCGTCGAGCATCTGGGCGATCGCGGACAGGTGTTGCACGGGCCCGTCGTGAAGCAGCTCGGCGAGCCGTCTGCGCTCTTCCTGCTCCGCGAGAACGCGCTCGGCGAGGAGCGCCCGCTCGGACTCGTCTCCGGTCAATCGATCATCGCCTCACGGAGCGCGATGGCGACTGCCTGCGTGCGCGTGTCGGCCTCGAGCTTCGCGAGGATGTGACGGACGTGGCTCTTCACCGTCTCCTGACTGATGAAGAGCTGCTGCGCGACGTCCACGTTGGACATCCCGTCCGCGAGCAGCTGCAGGATCTCGCGCTCGCGCGGCGTGAGGATGTCTCCCTGGGCCTGCCCGGACACGAACTCCGCCATGAGGCCGGGATCGACGAACGTCTCGCCCGCAGCGACCTTCTCGATCGCTCGCAGAAGCGTCTCGTGCGGTGTCTCCTTGAGGATGTAGCCGCGCGCACCGGACTCGAGACCCCGCTGGAGCAGGGAGCGCTCACCATAGGCGGTGAAGATGAGCACGGCCGCCTCGGGCACCTTCTGGAGCAAGAGCTCCGTCGCCTCGAGCCCGTCCATGTCGGGCATCCGGAGATCCATGATCACGACGTCGGGCCGTCGCCTCTCCGTGAGCGCGACTGCCGATGCGCCGTCGCTCGCCTCGCCGATCACGCGGACGCGAGGGGAGCGCGAGAGCGCAAGGCGCAGCCCTTCACGGACGACCTCGTGGTCGTCTGCGATCAGGCACGTGATCTCGTCGGCCACGGTGCGTTTGTACAGCACGGATCGGCTGCCTCCTTCCCGGGTCGCGCCCGCCCTACGCGATCCGGTGGCGAGCGCGGGCGGCCGAAGGGTTAGCCTGAGGCTCGTGGACCAGCTGCCCGGCGGCATCCGTCGCATCACCCTCCCCCTGCCCACGCGTCCGGGGCACGTGCACACGTACCTCGTGCCGGCGTCGGACGGCTGGATCCTCGTGGACACCGGGGTCGGGTTGCCCGACGCGAAGGAGATGTGGGCGACCGAGCTCGCGCGCCACGGGGGCCGCGTCGCGACCGTCTTCGTGACGCACTTCCACCCGGACCACGTCGGCGCGGCGGCCGACCTGCACGAGCTCACCGGCGCGCCGGTGATGCAGGGAGCCCTGGACTACGCGCAGTGCGAGCTCGTGTGGGGGAATCCCGCCTGGTCGGAGCGGCTCGTCGACTGGTTTCGCCTCCACGGAGCCCCCGACGACGTGACCGCCGAGCTCGTCGGGCAGAGCTCCGTGTACCGCCCGTTCATCCGCTACCAGCGCGACCCGCTCCTCGTGGAGGTGGGCGAGCGCGTGGACGGATGGGAGGCGGTCGCTGCTCCGGGGCACGCCGACGGGCAGCTGTGCCTCCTGAAGGACGACATCCTCATCGCCGCCGACCACCTGCTCGGGAGGATCACCCCGACCGTCGGCCTCTGGCCGGCGAGCCGCGCAGACCCGCTCGGCGACTACCTGGCGGCGCTCGACCAGACGATCGAGATCGATCCGCGCATCGCCCTGCCGGGACACGGTGACGTGATCACGGATCCCGCCGGTCGCGCCCGCGAGCTGAAGGAGCACCACCGAGTCCGGCTCGAAGAGACGGTCGCCGGGCTCGGCACCGAGCCGCGAACGGGATACGACCTCTCCCTGTCGCTGTTCGGCGACGACCTGAAGCCTGCCGGGAGGCGCTTTGCCGTCGCGGAGACGCTGTCGCACGTCGAACGGCTCGTGCACGAGGGCATCGCCCGGCGGCACGAGGACAGCGTGGCGGTCACCTATACTGCCGCCTGATCAACGTGGGCGACGAACTACCGCCGAGTACCGGCGCCCCTTCCGGGGCGTCGCCGTCTCCTTGGAGCACTTCGAGTAGAGCCGGATGAGCACCGGTCTCCGCATCGTCGTGGTCCTTCTGCTCGTGCTGGGCAACGCCGTGTTCGTGGCTGCCGAGTACGCACTCGTCACGGCGCGCCGCTCACGGCTGGCCGAGCGGGCGGAGAGCGGAGGGCGCGGCGCGCGGACTGCGCTTCGTCTCATGGACGACCCGGTTCGCTTCATCTCGACGGTGCAGCTGGGCATCACCGTGTTCTCGATCCTCATCGGCGCGATCGGCGAGCCACTGCTGTCGGATCTCATGGAGCCACCGCTCTCCGCATTCGTCGCCTTTCTCATCGCCTTCACCCTGCTGACGTACCTCTCGGTCGTCGTCGGCGAGCTCGTCCCGAAGGCGGTCGCGCTCCAGAAGGCGGAGCCGCTCGCGATCGCGCTGGCGGTTCCTCTGGACTGGCTCGCCCGGATCTCCCATCTCCTCGTGTGGGTGCTCCAGAGCTCGGCGAACCTCGTGCTGCGGGCCATGCGCGTGAAGCCGGCGCCCGCCGGGATGATCGCCTACACGCGCGAGGACATCCGGCACAGCGTCGCGGCGGCGGAGGACGTGGGCGAGCTCGAGGAGGCGGAGGAGGAGATGCTCTACAAGGTCTTCGACTTCGCCTCGAAGGAGGTGGCCGAGGTGATGGTCCCGCGACCCGAGGTGACGGCGATCTCGGTGGACACGACGCCCGAGAATGCGCTCGCGACCGTCATCGACTCGCCCTTCACGCGCTATCCCGTCTACGCCGACACGCTCGACGACGTCGTCGGCGTGCTCCACGTGCGCGACCTGTTCGCTGCGATCCACGATCTCGGGATCGCCGCGGTCGAGCTCCGGTCGATCACCCGACCCGCCTACGTCGTCCCGGAGACGAAGGATCTGGCCGCCCTGCTCGCCGACTTCCGGCGGGAGAAGCTGCACATGGCGATCGTCGTCGACGAGTACGGGGTCATGGGAGGGATCGTGACCCTCGAAGACGTCCTCGAGGAGATCGTCGGCGAGATCGAGGACGAGTTCGACCTCCCCGACACGTCGATCGAGAGAGTGGACGAGCAGCGGATCAGGATCGACGGCACGTACACGATCGACGACTTCAACGAAGAGTTCGGGACCGACCTCGAGGAGGAGGACTTCCACACGATGGCCGGGCTCGTCTTCGGAGAGCTGGGCCGCGCACCCGAGGTGGGAGATGTCGTTGCCGTCGACGGGCTCACCTTGACCGTCCTCGAGATCGAGGGCTCCAGGATCCTGCGCATCGAGGTCGAGTTCGGCGAGGACGAGACTCCGACCGACGAACCGGCCGCGGCGTAGGGTCGCGGCGTGAGTCGCGCCGGCCGCTCCGCCTTCCGGCACCGCGACTTCGCTCTCTTCTGGTTCTCGCTGGTCGCAGAGTCCTTCGCGCTGCAGATGGCGTTCGTCGCCATCGGCTGGCAGGTCTACTCCATTCGCGGGAACCCGCTCGACCTCGGGCTCGTCGGGCTGGCCGAGTTCCTCCCGCTGCTGGTGCTCGCGCTCCCGGCCGGGCAGCTCGCCGACAAGGTCCCGCGCCGGAGCCTCCTCGTGGTGATGCTCGGGCTGAACCTCGTCGTCCTCTCGGGGCTGCTCGCGATCACCGTTGCCGACACGGGCCGCGTGTGGCCGTACTTCGCCCTGGCATTCATGCAGGGAGTCGGGAGTGCGATCGGCGCCCCTGCAGGCCGCGCGCTCACGCCCTCGCTCGTCCCGAAGGAGATCCTCGTGAGCGCCCTCGCACAGCGCTCCATCGGGTTCCAGCTCTCCGCCGTCGTCGGTCCCGCGGTAGGCGGGATCCTGCTCGCGATCGAGCCGGAGCTCGTCTACGTGGTCGGGATCGCGCTCGCGCTCGTCGCTCTGGGCTGCGTCCTCGCGATGCGGAGCGGTCGGACGCCGGCTTCCCACGGAGCGGTCGGGCTGGGCGAGGTGCTCGCGGGCGTGCGGCTGATTCGCCGGACGAAGGTGCTCTTCGGAGCGATCTCCCTCGACCTCTTCGCAGTGCTCTTCGGCGGCGCCGTCGCGCTGCTCCCGGTCTTCGCGAAGGACATCCTCGAGGTCGGGCCGACCGGACTCGGGCTCCTGCGCACGTCCCCCGCGGTCGGCTCCCTCGTCGCGGCGCTCCTGATCGCGCGCTTCCCCATCCGGCGGCACGCGGGACGCACGCTCTTCCTCGTCGTCGCCGGCTTCGGCGCAACCATCGTCGTGTTCGGGCTCTCGCGCTCGATGTGGCTCTCGATGCTCGCGCTCGCCGTGGGTGCCGGGCTCGACATGGTGAGCGTCGTGCTGCGGTCGACGATCCTGCCCCTCGTCACGCCGGACGAGCTGCGCGGCCGGGTGACCGCGGTCGAGATGGTCTTCATCAGCGCGTCCAACGAGCTCGGGGCGTTCGAGTCGGGCGTGGCGGCAGCCCTCATCGGGGCGGTGCCGGCGGTCGTGCTCGGAGGGGCGGTGACGGTGGTCGTCGCGGCGGCCTGGTGGAAGCTCTTCCCGCAGCTCGCGCGGGTGGACCGCCTCGACGAGCTGCGGCCGGTCGAGATCTGACTCAGGCGACGCAGTCGGCGGGAAGCTCGAACCAGCGGAGGTGCTCGAAGTCCGCGCCCAGGTCGGGGACGCCGTCTGCCCCGTTGACGTCCGCGGCGGCGAAGATCACGCGCGCCTCCCCGAGGTATCCGGCGAGTGCGGCCTCCGGCGCGCGGTCGCGCGGCAGGTCGGGTAGGCGCAGGTCACCGGTCGCCTCGTCGTAGCCGACGTCCGAGAGTCTGAACGGCGGCTCGACCGGCCCGTCCCGGTGCCGCCAGAGGCCGGTCACCGGGTCGAAGCGGTAGAGGGGGAGCAGCCTCCAGCCCTCCGTCGCCACGAGATCGACGGCGTCGACGATGTACCCGAAGACGGCCTCCGAGATGAAGTAGTTGAAGGAGACGCGCGTCCAGCCCGGCTTGATCCCCTCGCAGCCGCGCGCGATCTCGCGCTCGAACTCGTGCGAGAGCTCGATGTCGATCCCGAGCAACCGGTGCCCGTACGGGCCGGCGCAGGAGCAGCCGCCGCGAGCCTGGATGCCGAACAGGTCGTTCAGGAGGGCGACGACGAAGTTGTGGTGCAGGTAGCGGCCTTCGGGTCGGCGAACCACGAACGAGACGATCGAGAGCCGCTCGGCGTCGAGGTTTCCGAGGATCTCGAGGTTCGGGTTCTGCGTCCAGCGCTCGACCGCTCTTCTCCAGAAGTCCTCCTCGTGCTCGCGGATGACGTCGACACCGACCGCCTGCTTCAGCTGGAAGACGAGCCCCGCCCGGATCGACTCCACGATCGCGGGCGTACCGCCCTCCTCGCGGTGCTCCGGATCGTCGAGGTAGCGGTGCTCGGTCGGGTTGACGTATGCAACGGTGCCGCCGCCGACGACGTCCGGCACGCGGTTCGAGAGGAGCTCCCGCCGGATCACGAGGACTCCCGGTGTGCCCGGGCCGCCGACGAGCTTGTGCGGGCTCAGGAAGATCGCGTCCTTGTACGCCAGCGGGTGGAGCGCGCACTCCGGGTACATCTCGATGTCCACGTAGGGGGCGGCGGCCGCGAAGTCCCAGAACGAGAGCGCGCCGTTCCGGTGGAGCAGATCGGCGATCGCGCAGGTGTTGGAGAGGATCCCGGTGACGTTCGAGGCGGCCGAGAACGAGCCGATCTTGAGCGGCCTGTCCGCGTGGCGCGAGAGCTCGTCCTCGAGCATCTCGAGGTCGACGTGGCCGTCCGCGTCCTCGCGGATCTCGACGACGTCGGCGATCGACTCGCGCCAGGGGAGCTCGTTCGAGTGGTGCTCGAACGGGCCGACGAAGACGACGGGACGCTCGTCGGCCGGGATCGCGGACGTGACGCCGTACCGGTCCTCGATCGCCGAGGGGATGCGGATCCCGAGGATGCCGATGAGCTTGTCGACCGCTCCCGTGGAGCCGGAGCCGCAGAAGATCACGCACGTCTCGTCGTCGCCGCCGACGGCGTCGTGGATGATCCGACGCGCGTCCTCCCGCAGCCGCGTCGTCTGCAGGCCCGTGCCCGACGACTCGGTGTGCGTGTTGGCATAGCGCGGCAGCACCTCGTTGCGGATCACGTCCTCGACGAACTCGAGCGCGCGACCGCTCGCCGTGTAGTCGGCGTACGTGACGCGCCGCGGCCCGAACGGCCCGAGCATGACCTCGTCGTCGCCGATCACCGACTCGCGGATCTTCCGGAGGAGTGGCGTGTCGACCGGTCGCGTCACCCCGCGGAGGGTACCGCCGGTCGCGGCGCTCAGCGCCGCGCGCCCGCCTGCAGCTCGCCGGCGGTCACGCCCCTGATCGACGCGTCGACGAGCTCGATCGGGTGGAGTGCCGGCAGCGGGCTTCGCGCGCGTCCGAGCGCGTTCGCGATCTGCACGAGGCAGCCGGGGTTTGCGCTCGCGAACGCGCTCGCGCCCGTCGCGAGGACGTGCGCCGCCTTGCGGTCGCCGAGCTCGCGTGATGCGTCCGGCTGGGTGACGCCGTAGATCCCGGCCGAGCCGCAGCAGAGGTCCTGCTCGGCCGGTTCGACGACCTCGAGACCGGGGATGCGGTCGAGGGCTGGGCGCATCGAGAGCGGCAGGCGCTGCGCGTGGCGCACGTGGCACGGATCCTGGAGGGCCACGCCGAGGGGGAGCGGATGGCGCGCCGCACGCGGGGGCGTCTCGGCGAGGAGCTCGCCGATGTCACGGACCTTCGCGGCGAACGCCTCCGCCCGCTCGCCCCCGAGGAGCCAGCCGAGCTCCTTCAGGTGCGAGCCGCACCCCGACGAGTTCACCGCGATCAGGTCGACGTCGTCGAAGGCGTCGACCAGGGCGTGCGCGAAGGCCTTGCCCTCCTCGAGGCGGCCTGCGTGAACGGAGAGCGCGCCGCAGCAGCCCTGCGGCGGGGCGACGACCTCGTACCCGTCCGCCGCGAGGACGCGGGCGGTCGCCGCGTTCACGTCGGAGAAGACCGCGCTCTGGACGCAGCCGGTGAGCAGGCCGACCCGGGCGAGCGGCTCGCCCGAGGCGGGGGTGACCCCGGCTACCTTCTCGGAGCTCCGCCACCGGGGGGCGGCCCTCGGGGGCGCTCCCAGGCGACCGGGCAGCACGCGCCCGAGCGGCGCGAGCCTCAGTGCGGCACGCATGCGGCCCGGGTACGGGAGCACCTCGAACAGCAGGCGTCTCGTGAGCCGCTCCGAGAGGGGGCGCTCGAGCTCCTCCTCGACCGCTGCGCGCGTCGACTCGATGAGCCGGTCGTAGCGCACCCCGGACGGGCACGACGAGAGGCACGCGAGGCAGCCGAGGCAGCGGTCGAAGTGCGTCGCGACGGTGGGGTTCAGCTCGATCGTCCCGTCGAGGCGGGCGCTCATCAGGTGGATGCGCCCGCGGGGCGAGTCCATCTCCTCGCGCCAGAGGACGTACGTCGGGCAGGTCGGCAGGCAGAACCCGCAGTGGATGCAGTCCGCCGTGTACTCGCGGATCACGTCGAAAGAACCCCGCGAGGGTCGAGCTGGGCGCGAATCGCCTCGAGGAGGCGCTCGACACCCGGATCGGCCTCCTCCGCCACCTCGTCTTCCACGAACGCGACTCCGGCCGACGGCCGCACGACGGCCCTCGGGGCTCGCGTGAGCATGTCGGCCAGCTCGCCGGGCGCGAAGCGGACGCGACCGCGAGCGGCGGCCTGCCGGGAGCGCGACTCCCCCCAGACGGCGTCGTCCACCTCGTCGCCGCCGACGAGGCCCCGGGCCGTGGAGAGCTGCGCCTCGACGGCTCGCTCGGAGCCCTCGAAGAGCACGACGACTCGACCGGGGTGGAGGACGTCGAGCGCGCTCGGCTGGAGCTGGGAGCCGAGGAGCGTGGCCGTGACGTCCGCGACGTCCTCGGTCTCGACGACGAGCGTGCGCGCGGTCTTCGGAAGGGGGTGGAGACGGAAGCTCGCGCGCGCGATGAGCGCGAGCCGGCCCCGCGAGCCGCAGACGAGCCGCGCGAGGTCGTAGCCCGCGACGTTCTTCACGACCTTGCCGCCCGAGCTCGCGATCGTGCCGTCCGCGAGCACCAGCGTCGT
>JBFFGH010000021.1:0-22464 GCA_041557575.1 Gaiellaceae bacterium | reverse complement strand
GATCGGGACGTGACGGGCGAGGAGCTTCGAGAGCGGCGGCGGCGCGCGGTCGGCCCCGGCAGCCGTGGCCACGAGGGCATGCACCGCCGTCACGAGGGCCGCTGCGAGGAGAGCTCGCCGCCTCATGGGTCGAGTATGCGCGCTACGCGACGCGGGCGCGCACGATCAGGGCGCCGAGCTCCTCGGCCGGGAGCGGGCCCGCGAAGAGGAATCCCTGTGCGCGCTGACATCCGAGCAGGCGGAGCCTGTCCAGCTGCGCCTTGTTCTCGACGCCCTGCGCGACGACGTCGAGGCCGAGCGTCGAGCCGAGCCGGAGGATCGCCGCCACGAGACGCTCCTGATCGGCGCTCGTCCCGAGCTCGTCGAGGAATCCGTGTGCGGTCTTGATCGTGTCGACCGGGAACCGGCGCAGGTGGTTCAGCGTCGAGTACCCCGTCCCGAAGTCGTCGATCGCGACGCGCATCCCGAGCGCTCTGAGCTCCTCGAGACGACCGGTCACGGCCTCGCTTTCGAGGAGAGTGCTCTCCCTGATCTCGAGCGTGAGAGCCGACGCGTCGAGGCCGGACTCGTGGAGCGCGGCAGCGATGTGCCCTCCGATGTGCGGGCTGCCGAGGAGCTTCGCCGAGACGTTCACGCTCACGCCCAGATTCGGATGTCCGGCGGCACGCCAGGCGGCCCCCTGGGCGCATGCCTCTCTCAGGACGTGGTTCTCGAGCGGCAGGGTCACTCCGGTCTCCTCGGCCAGCTCGAGGAACTCGCCGGGAGCGACGAGGCCGCGCGTCGGGTGCCTCCAGCGCACGAGCGCCTCGACACCTGTGAGCGCGCCCGTCCCGACCGCGACGATCGGCTGGTAGTGGACGACGAACTCGTCCTCGATGACGGCCCGCTGGAGATCGGCCTTGAGGGCAAGCCGCTCGAGAACGCGCTCGTGCATGGAGGGCTCGTAGAGCGCGTAGCGGCCCTTCCCCTCGCTCTTCGCGCGGTACATCGCGAGATCGGCGCTGCGCGTGATCTCGTTCGCCGTCAGCTCGCCGGTTCCGAGCGCTATCCCGACGCTCCCCTGCACCGACACCTCGGACCCCATGACCGCGAGGGGCACCGCGAGAGCACCGAGGATGCGCCTCGCGACGATCACCGCGGCGTCCGGCGACTCGATCTCCTCGATCATCACCCCGAACTCGTCCCCTCCGAGACGCGCGCAGGTGTCCTCCGGGCGAATGCAGGACGTGATCCGCCTCGCGACCTCGACGAGCAACTCGTCGCCGGCGGCGTGGCCGAGGCTGTCGTTGACCGTCTTGAAGTCGTCGAGGTCGATGAAGAGAACGGCGAAGAGGTTCTGCCGGCGGCGCCCCCGCTCGAGGGCATGCGTGATGCGGTCCGTGAACAGCACGCGGTTCGCGAGGCCCGTGAGCGAGTCGTGGAACGCCTGGTAGGAGAGCTGGTCCTCGAGCGCGCGTCGCTCGGTCACGTCTCGGGCCGTGACGACGACTCCGGCCGCGTTCGGGTCGTCCAGGAGGTTGTTGAACACGCTCTCGAGCCGGACGACGGTTCCGTCCTTCTTCCGCAGCGGGAGGTCGTGGGGCATCGCCGAGCCCGCGTTCGCGCAAACCTCGGAGAAGAACCCCTCCAGCGATTCGGGCTCTTCGTGCCGGAGGAGGCCCCTCAGGTTCGTGCCGACGAGCTCGTCCTCCCCGTATCCGAGCACCCGGCGAACCGAAGGTGTGTAGTAGCGAATCGTGAGATCCCGCCCGAGCAGGAGGATCATGTCACTCGAGTTCTGCACGAGAGAGCGGAAACGCTCGGCGCTCTGCCGCTCGTGGAGGTCCTCGGCGAACGAGAGGCCTTCGAGAGCGAGAGCGACCTGCGCCGCCAACGTCTCGGCGCCCTCTCGGGCCTGACGGGCGAGACGATCGTGCGTGTGGAAGACGAACGCGCCCCGGATTCCCTCCGCGACTGCGAGCCTCACGATCGTCCACTCTCCGCTCTCGGTGGTGAACCGCACGGTGCGCGGGCCCTCGGGGGCCCGTGCCTCCTCGATGGCTTCGAGCGCGTGCGGTGACAGCTCGTCGGGACCGAGCGCTCGCATGCGCTCCGGATCACGACCCGCTGCCGAGACGATCCGGAACCCGTCGACGTCACCGATCGCGAGGCCGACCGTCGCATCCTCCCTGGCAGCCATCTCGAGCGCCGCGTCGACGGCCACCCGGTAGACGTCCTCGCGCGTCCACGCGGCCACCATCGACGCAGCCGCGCTGGAGAGGACGTGCTCGCGACGCTCCGAGCGCTCGTGCCTCGCGACGAGCCCTCCCAGCCGGACGACCACGAGCGTCGAGAGCGCCGTCGCAGCTCCGACGATGACGAGGAGCTCGCCCCGCCCGGTGCGGACCGCAGCCACGGCGAGCATCGCCGGGGCCATCAGGGTGGCGATCGACAGCGCCGCGAGGCGCTTCCCGCCGAGCCGCTGCTCCGGGTCGGGGTTCGGCTCCGTGAGATCGACCATCGAGGGATGCAGCGCAGCCGTTCCCCAGAGCAGGGCGGCAATGACGAAGAGGAGATCGACGGGGTCGCCCGCCCGGTACCAGCCGTGCAGGGACCCGAAGCCGTAGAGCGCATCACCGACGAGCTGGAAGACGAGAGCGGTCGTCACCAGGGCGAACGCCGCGGAGCGCAGGCCGGGGCCGAGCACCATGCGCGCGGCGAGCGACACGAGCAGCACGTCCATCACCGGGAACGCGAGTGCGACCGCGGAGTCGACTCCGGTCGAGTCGCCGAGCAGGCGCGGCTGAACGAGGAAGGTCCAGCCGACGAGCGCGACGCCGACGGTGACGATCCCTGCATCGACCAGGCTCGGCCAGTCACGGCCGGGCGCCTGCTTCCGGATCATCAGGAGCAGCGCCACCGCGAGGACGGCGTACGACGTGAGCGCGAAGACGTCGGCCCACGAGGGGAAGGACACCTCCTGCCCGAGCTCCAGCTGCGTGGCGTACACGGCGTCGGCCGCCACGGCGCAGAGGCCGCTCACGGCGACGAGGTACCAGGGCGCCCTCGAGCGCGGCTTGTTGATCGCAACACCGATGAGCGTCGCGACGACCGCGGCGATCGGGAAGAGCTGGTACCAGCGGTCGTAGTACGCGGTGTCCCTCGGCAGCGAGACGTACGCCAGCGCGGAGGCGCCAGCGATGAGGAAAAAGGCGCGATCGGGACGCGCGAGGTTCACGACGTGCCTATCGGCACTCAGAGGGGATGAATTGAGGCGGGAAGGACGTCCGGACTAGGCCCTGGCCCAGGCGACGAGCGCGTCCAGCAGCGCGCGAAGACGCTGACCGTCCCCGGTCAGCACGTACTCGAAGTGCGGGGGGCGCTCGTCCCTCAGCTCGCGCCGAAGAACGCCCGCCTGCTCCAGCTCGCCGAGCCGCTGCGCGAGTGTTCCCGGCGGGATCTCGCCCAGCGCCTGGCGGAACTCCGTGAAGCGCGTGCAGCCCTGGTGCGAGGCGTAGAGGATCGAGACGGCATACCGCCGCTCGAGGACGGTGGCCGCCCGGCGGACGTCCTCCGGGACGGTGGCACAGGCCTTACACCGCGACATCGGGACGCACTGCCTTCTCCTCGAGAGCGAGGCTCAGCACCTCGTCGATCGACATCACGGGGTGGAACGCGACCTCCTCGCGCACGTTCTCGGGGATGTCCTCGAGGTCGGCGCGGTTCCGCTCCGGGATGATCACGTCGGTGATGCCGGCCGCGTGGGCCGCGAGCACCTTCTGCTTGAGGCCGCCGATCGGGAGGACGCGGCCCTGCAGCGTGATCTCGCCCGTCATGCCGATCGTGTGCTTCACCGGCCGCCCGGTGAGGAGCGAGGCGATCGCGGTCGCCATCGTGATGCCCGCGCTCGGGCCGTCCTTGGGGATCGCGCCTGCGGGGACGTGCACGTGGAACGAGCGGCTCTCGAAGGCGTCCTCCTCGATGCCGAGCTTGGCCGAGAGCGCGCGGACGGAGGACAGCGCGATCTGCGCCGACTCCTTCATGACGTCTCCCAGCTGCCCCGTGAGCACGAGCCGGTCGCTGTCCTTGTGGGACGTTGCCTCGATGAAGAGGACGTCGCCGCCGGTGGCCGTCGCGGCGAGCCCCGTCGCCACGCCGGGCACCGCTGTCCGCTCGGCGACCTCGCGGAAGTACTTCTGGCGGCCGAGCGCCTCCCGGATCTCCTCGGGCCCGACCTCGACGGACGCCTCGACCTCCTCCGAGGCGATCTTCGTCGCGGTCTTCCGGAGCACCGTGCCCAGCTCTCGCTCGAGCTGACGGACGCCCGCCTCGCGCGTGTACTCGGCGACGACGAGCTCGAGCGCCTCGTCCGAGATGGACACCTCGTCCTCGCGCAGGCCGTTGCGCTCGCGCTGGCGCGGCCAGAGGTAGCCACGGGCGATCGCGACCTTCTCGTCGGTCGTGTAGCCGTCGAAGCGGATGACCTCCATCCGGTCGAGGAGGGGGCCGGGGATCGTCTCGGTCATGTTCCCGGTCGCGATGAAGAAGACCTCGGAGAGGTCGAGCTCGACGTCGAGGTAGTGATCGCGGAACGAGTGGTTCTGGGCGGGGTCGAGCACCTCGAGCAGCGCCGCGGAGGGGTCGCCGCGCCAGTCGGCGCCGACCTTGTCGACCTCGTCGAGCATGATCACCGGGTTCATCGTCCCCGCGTCGCGAAGCGCGCGGACGAGGCGGCCCGGGAGGGCGCCGATGTACGTCCGCCGGTGCCCGCGGATCTCCGCCTCGTCGCGGATGCCGCCGAGCGACATGCGCACGAACTCGCGCCCCGTCGCACGCGCCACCGACTCCCCGATCGAGGTCTTGCCGGTCCCCGGCGGGCCGATGAGCGTGAGGATCGCTCCCGAACGGCGGTCCTCCTCGATGCCGCGCTCCTTCCGGAGCTTCGCGACGGCGATGTACTCGACGATCCGGTCCTTGACGTCCTCGAGGCCGGCGTGGTCGGCGTCGAGCACCTCGCGCGTGTGCCGGGGGTCGAGACGCTCCTCGGAGCGCTTGCTCCAGGGAACGGCGAGCAGCCAGTCGAGGTAGTTGCGGATGACCGTCGCCTCCGGCGTCTGGTCTCCCATGCGCTCGAGGCGGCTGAGCTCGCGCTCCGCCTGCTCGAGGACGCTCTCGGGCATCCCGGCCTCGGCGATCTTCGTGCGGTACTCCTCGACGACCGACGCCTCGTCCTCGCCGAGCTCCTTCCTGATCGAGTCGAGCTGCTTGCGGAGGATGTACTCCCGCTGCTGCTGCTCGACGCCGGACTCGACGTCGTCCTGGATGCGCTTCCGCACCTGGAGCAGCGCGAGCCGCTCGCGCTGGAGCTCGAGCGCGAGCTCCAGTCGCTCGCGCACGTCGACGGTCTCGAGCAGCTCGACCTTCTGCTCGAAGGTGAGGTCGGGCGAATAGCCGGAGGTGTCCGCAAGCGCGCCCGGCCCGGTGATCGAGCGCACGAACGCGGCGATGCGGCCGTCGTCGCCACGCAGCTCGAGGATCTCCTCGACGACCGCGCGGTACTCGCGCTCGAGCTCTCTCGTGCTGCCGTCCACCGGCTCCTCGTCCGGGTGCTCCTCGACGTCCACGAACAGCCGTCCCTGCTCGTCCGTCGCCGCCGCGCCGGCGATCCCGCGGTGGAGCCCCGCGAGGGCGACGGCGTGGCCGCCGCCCGGAAGCCGGATCCGATCCGTGACCTCGGTGACGGTCCCGACGTTCGCGTAGCCCTCCTCGTGCTTCGGGATGAGGAGCACGCGCTGCTCGTCGCCGACGTCGACGGTGAGGGTGACGTTCATGTTCGGGAAGACGACGAGGTCCTCCAGGGGGACGAGCAGAAGACGGGAGTGGCTCTCGCTCACGGTTCTCACTTTCATCCGAATGCCGTAGGTAGTACGAAAATTGTAGCGCTTGGCAGGCGGGCGACGCGGCGGGCTCAGCCCTCGATGCGCTGCAGGCGCGCCAGCACCGTCGAGGCGACCCGCCCGGCCAGGACGTCGGCGGCGACGCCCACGCCGAAGCGGTTGTGGGTCATCACCCCCGCGACGAAGACACCGCCGCGCCAGAAGACGAGCCCGGCATCGTGTCGGCTCGTCGTGACCCAGCCGGCCTTGTGCATCACGGCCACGCCGCCGTGCGTGCTCTCCACCCTGTCGAGCTTCGGCAGGTCACGCACGTGCGCCAGGATCCAGAGGAGGTAGCGCGCGTCCACCGTCGTCAGGCCGGGCTGCTTCCGCGGAAACGGACCGCGGCCTCCCGAGGCGAGCCAGATCGCCCGGAACAGCGTCGCCATGTCCCGTGCGGTCGTCTGCTTTCCGTACCCCCAGGACGGCTGCTCGTCCACCTCGACCGGGATCCGCCGGGCGTGCGTGCCGATCTCGTAGCCGCCGTACATCTCCGAGTCCGTCATCCCGATGGAGCGCATGAGCCAGTTGACGCGGTGGGAGCCGGCGCTCGTCGAGCCGGCAAGCCATACCTCGAGAGCGTTGGCGGCGGCGTTGTCGGAGCGCGTCAGCATCGAGACGAGGAGGTCGTCGATGTACGAACCCGGCTCGGGGAGGCCGCGATGGCGCTCGAGCACCGCCGCGGCGATCGCGAGCTTGAGGGTCGAGGCAGCAGGGAAGCGCGCCTTCGCGTTCCACGCTCCACCGTGGCCTCCGGTGAGGCTCTGCGCGTAGACACCGGCGGTGCCGGCGAACCTGCGCGCCAGCCGGCGCACCTTCCGCATGAGGAGGGCGTCGCGGCGGTCACGGACGATCCGCGGCGCCGAGGCTCGCGGCAGGCCGAAGACGTCCCGGACGACGGTGGACGAGGCTCGCCCGTCGGCGGTGGCAGTCGTGACGCGGACTCGCACGGCTCCCGTCGGAAGAGGGACGCGCAGCCAGATGCGCCGCCCTTCGCGAACGGGCCTGGAGGCGAGCGCTCGCCCGTTCACCGAGACGACGACCCATCTCGTGCCCGAGGGGGCGCGCCCCGTGACGAGGCCGTAGGAGACCTGCCGCGGCGCAGGCTGCGTGATCGCGGGCGGAGGGAGCGGTGGCAGGGACGCTGGGGTGGCTACGACCACGGACCAACGATAGAACCGATGCCGATCCCGGGCGCGCTGCTCCACCGCCCCGGGCAGGTCTAGCCTTGCGGAGATGGCGACCCGCGCACACGCCCCGTCGAGCTCAGCGCCGCGAGCGGCGCGCATCCTCGCCCACCTCGACCTGGACGCCTTCTTCGCCGCGGTCGAGGAGCTCGAGCAACCCGAGCTCCGGGAGAAGCCCCTCGTCGTCGGTGGCGATCCTCGCGGACGGGGTGTCGTCTCGACCGCGAACTACGTCGCGCGCGGGTTCGGGATCCACTCGGCGATGAGCGCGGCGGAGGCGCTTCGACGGTGCCCCGAGGCCGTGTTCGTCCGGCCCCGGCACGCCCTCTACAGGCAGTACTCCCGCGTCGTGTGGGACGTCGTCGCCGAGATCGTCCCGCGCATCGAGCGAACGGGGATCGACGAGGGCTACCTCGACCTCGGGGCGGTGGCCGCGGACTTCACCGGGGCGCGCAGGCTCGCCTCCGCGATCCAGACCGCGGTCCGCGCGACGACGAGCCTCACGTGCTCGCTCGGCGTCGGGACGTCGAAGGTCGTCTGCAAGATCGCCTCCGACCGCCGGAAGCCGGGCGGCATCACCGTCGTGCCTCCCGGATTCGAGGCTCGCTTCCTCGCACCCCTCGCCGTGCGGCTGCTGCCGGGCGTCGGCCCGCGGGCGGAGGAGCGGCTGCGAACCGCGGGCGTCGAGACGGTCGGCGCTCTCGCCGAGCTGGGCGACACGGACCTGAGGGCGCTGATCCCGGGATCGCTCGGGCCGCTGCTCCGAGACCGCGCTCGCGGCATCGACCCTCGCGACCTCGAGCTCGAGGGCGAGCCCGTCTCCGTCTCCTCGGAGGACACCTTCCCGCGTGACGTGAGCGATCGTGAGCGGTTGCACGAGGAGGTGCGACGGCTTGCGGCGCACGTGTCCGAGCGCCTCCGCCACTCCGGCCTCTCGGGCCGCACGGTCACGGCGAAGCTGCGCTACGCGGACTTCTCCATCCGCACGCGGTCGACCACCCTGCCGGCCGCGGTCGACGAGGCAGAGGTGTTCGGCGAGGTGGCCTGCTCGCTGCTCGACCGCGGCCTGCGCGACCGGCCGGGAGCGCTGCGGCTCGTCGGTGTGGGCGTGTCCGGTCTCTCGCCGTTCAGGCAGCTCACGCTCGACGACGCCTGAGGAGCGCGCTCACCCTGCGCGAGACGGGCGGCGACGGGCGCCCTACGAGCGCAGGAGAGGGCGCGTGAGGCAGGTCGGGCCGCCGTCGCCCTTCTTCGAGATCTCGTCGCCGCGGTAGACGACGACGTCGACGCCCGCGCGCTCCATCCGCCTGCGCGTCTCACGGTTCCCCTCGAGGGCGAGCGCCCTGCGCGGGCCGAGGGCGAGGACGTTCGGCCCCTGCGTCTCGAACTCCTCGTCCGGCACCTCGACGACCGCGATCCCCCGCTCGGCGAGGAGCTCGAGCAGGCGCACCGGGGCGATCCGGGTGTACACGAGCGCGAGGTCGCGGTCGAGCGGCGAGATGAACGACATCAGGTGCATGACCTGTGCGCGGCCGTTCCAGTGGGGGAGGTCGAACGGGACGATCTCGACACCGGCGAAGGCGGACCCGAGGGCCGACAGGGCCGCGACGTTCGTCCGGTACCCGACCCCGACGAGCAGCGTCTGGTCGTCGAGCCAGAGGGTGTCTCCTCCCTCGGCGACCGCGGGGTCGGCGATCTCGGCGACGACGGGGACGCCCGCCGCCTCGAGCGTGGCGGCCAGGGCACCGGGCTCCGTGCGCCGGGCCGCCTTGCCCGGCCTGAGGAGCACCGCTCCCTCGCGCCCCACGAGCACGGGGTCGTAGACGTAGATCGCGTCCGGGTTCCCGGGATCGTGCCGCGAGACGACCACCTCCGCCCCGGCGTCCTCGAGGATGCTGCAGAGGACCTCGTGCTCGAGGGCTGCCGCCGGATGGTCGGGCGCGGCGTGCCACCCGAACGCGCGCCAGTGCTCCACGTCCTCGGCAAGAGGCGGCCGGACGAGCACTCGCGCGAGCGCACCGGTCATCGACGCTGCCCCGAACGCGGCCACGGCCGCACGCTACACCGCATGGGTGGAACTCCACATCGGGTGCGCGGCCCGCTGCCGATGCGCACCTCGTCGGCGCAGCCCAGGATGACCTCGGAAAGGAGGATGCGATGACTACGAAGACGTCGCGTTTCACCCTGGAGGAGGCCCGCACGCTCGGCGAGACGATCGGGATCGACTGGGCGACCTCGCCGTTCGGCGTCGAGGAGCTCCGAACGGGGCTCGAGGTCGAGCTCGAGCACGGAGCACACGACCCGCAGACGGACGTGACCGGCGACGACCCGATCCTCACCGCGAAGATCGCGTGGGCGCACCTGAAGGAGCTCCCGGACTACTACACGCGGCTGACCGCGATGGAGGCGGAAGCGGAGAGCTAGGGGTCGAGCACGCGGGGACGGTGCGACGACGAGTACACGTCCTTGCGCACGATCAGCCCGTTCTCGATCGGGAAGACGTCGATGCCGTCCCACTCGACGCGGCTGCCGTCGCCGCGGGTGGCGGTGGCCGTCCACTCGCTGACCACGAGCCCGTCGCGCGCATAGACCCGGCGGCTGCGGAAGGCCAGATCCGGCGCGTTCTCGAAGATGCGAGCGATGTGCGGGCCGACGTCGTCCCCCTCGACGCGCTCCCCCGCGGTGTGGTTCTCGAAGATCATCCCCGGAGCGTGGAAGGAGAGGATCGCGTCCACGTCGTGAGCGTTCCACGCCTCGTTGTAGCGCTCGATCGTCCGCTCGCACTCGGCGGGGCTGTCGCGCTCGCTCACGGAGGCGAGTATCGCGAAGCGTGAGCCCGGTGCCAATACATTGACGGTGGTCGATGGATGGAGTAGCATCCATCGATAAGAATCGATACATGGAGGCGTCATGAGCAGCACCGACCTCAGGGAGCACGTTCGCGAGCAGTACGCGGAGGCCGCGCGTGCGGTGTCACAGGACGACGGCCGTCGATGCGGCTGCAGCGACGAGGAGAGCGGAGCCGTTCTCTTCGGCGGAGGGCTGTACGAGGCCGACGAGCGCGCGGAGCTGCCCGAGGCGGCGACACGAGCCAGCCTCGGTTGCGGCAACCCGGTCGCGGTCGCCGACCTCAACCCGGGCGAGACGGTTCTCGACCTCGGCTCCGGAGGCGGCATCGACGTGCTCCTCTCGGCTCGGCGCGTCGGCCCGACCGGCACGGTCTACGGGCTCGACATGACCGACGAGATGCTCGCGCTCGCACGCGAGAACGCGCGCAAGGCCGGCGCGACGAACGTCCACTTCCTCAGGGGCTACATGGAGGCGATCCCGCTCGCGGACGAGAGCGTCGACGTCGTGATCTCCAACTGCGTCGTCAACCTCTCCCCCGACAAGCCCGCGGTCCTCGCCGAGATCGCCCGCGTGCTGCGGCCGGGAGGGCGCCTCGGGATCTCCGACATCGTCTCCGACGATCGACTGTCCGCCGGGGATCGGGCCGAGCGCGGCTCCTTCTCGGCGTGCATCGCGGGTGCGCTCTCGGAGAGCGAGTACCGGGAGGGCCTCGCAGGGGCCGGCCTCGTCGACACCGAGGTCGTGCTGACGCACGAGGTCGCCGACGGCATGCACGGCGCGATCGTGCGCGCCCGCAAGCCTTCGTAGGCGAGGAGGCTACGACGCTCGCGGCGGGCCGAGGCGGTCGCTCAGGCGCTGGAGGAAGAAGCCGCCCGCGAGCAGGAGGCCGCCGACGAGGATGAAGGAGAACGCGCGGGCCAGCGAGCTCAGCGACGAGAGGTCGTAGAGGAAGATCTTCGCCAGGCTGAGCCCGAACAACGCAAGCCCCGCGTAGCGGATCATGCTCGCGCCCCGGAGCAGCCCGAGGACGAGAAGACCGAGGCCGACGAGAGCCCAGAGACCGCTCACAGCCGTGTGCCCGCGCTCGAAGTCGGCCTCCACGGAGGCCCCGGACACCCGCTCGGCGATCTCGAGGATGCCTAGCGACAGGGCGTAGAGCGCGATCCCGCCGGCGACCACCTCGAGCACGACGCGCGTGCGCAGGTCCTCGGAGGTCACGGCAACGAGCACGAGCCCGGCAAGACAGGCGAGAAGGACCCAGAGACCGTCTGCCGGAGCATCGGACGCGACGAAGAGATGAGACGGCGGTGTCCACTCTTGCAGCGTCGCCACCAGGGTCACGCCGACGACGACGACGCCGCCCATCCAGACACGCGGCTCGCGGAGCGGCCGCGCAGCGAGGGCCAGCGCACCACCGCTCAATGCGAAGGCGATCGCCGTCGTCCGCAGGTCGCCGAGCAGGAGGCGCTCGGCGGCGAGCGTGGCGAGCAGACCGACGACCCAGAGCACGGTGACGAGATCGCGCCAACGCGGCACTCCCCAGCGACGACCGGCGAGCGCAAGAACGGCGGCGGCACACGACCCCGTCGCGACCGCGGCTTCACGCGCGGGCTCCTGCCCCTCGAAGAGCGGCTGGCTCCAGGTGAGCAGGGCCGCAGCGGACGTCGCGACCGCGAGCGCACCCCCGGCGAGCCACAGCCTTTCCTCGCGGAGCGGCCTCGCGAGCTCGCCGAGCGCGACGGCGGTCATCGCGACGACCAGCGCGCGGAACTCCGGGATCGTGATCAGGAGCATCTCCCCCCCGACGAGCAGGATCACCGCCAGCGACCAGAGCGTCGTCGAGAAGTCGCGGCGATCGGGACGGCGGAACACGCTTCCCGCGAGACCGGCGTACACCAACGAGGCTGCGAGAACGCCGACTCCGGTTGCTCTCTGTGACCCGGTGACGAACGCAATCCCGGCCACACCGGCTGCCGCGGCGACGGTGGCCGCACACCCGCCGACGAAGTCACGAACCTGGCTGATCGGCCCGAGGAGCCGGTGCACGTAGGAGCCTCCGAGGAGCGCCACCGCCGCCCCGAGGAGCGCCCAACCCCCGATCGACTCCTTCGTCGCGTCGACGTAGAACTCCGGCACGTCGAATGCGAGCGCGACGACGAGGCTCGCTGCGAGCCAGACGTACGCGGCAGCAGCCAGCCTGTCCCGCATCCACATGGCGGCGACCACGAGGATCGCCGCGCCCACGAGCGCCGTGACCTCCGTCGCGGCCACGTGACCCCAGTCCCAGGAGGTCGAGACGAGTGCGAACGAGGCTGCGAGCGTCGCGGCTGCGGTGCCGGCGTACACGAGGGTCTCGCGCACGCCGAGCCGATGCAGCTCGAGTGCCCTCCGGAGGTTGGCGACGAACGCGAGGAGACCCGACTCCGTCCTCTCCGCATACGTCGAGCGAGCGGCAAGGCCGGCGGCGACGAGCGCGGCAGCGGATGCGGCGAGCGGGACAACGGCACCACGATGATCGGCACCCGCGTCGAACAGCGTGCCGGGAACGGCGTCGCCCCCCAGTGCGTACAGGGTCGCGAGCACGGCGTAGGCGATCCCGGTCACGTGGAGCCGCACGTCCGCGAACCGCATTGCGAGGACGGAGAGGACGACCGCCTCGGCAGCCCAGGCCAGCGTGAGGGCGGCGCCCGAGACGAGAAGCGCCGTGCCGACCGCGGTGAGCGCAAGGGCCGACACGCCGACCACGAGCGCGAGGTCCCTCTCTCCGACCCGCGCGAGCACCCCGAGCGCGACGAGCCAGATCGCCGCCGAGGCGACGAGTGCGAGGCCTTGATCTCCCCTCTCCTCGAACAGCCAGCTCGTCGTCGCAAGCGGGATACCGAACGCGACGAGGGCGTAGGCCAGGGCGAACTCGTCCAGCGTGCGAAGCGCGCTCGCGAGCTGCAGCCAGACCGCCGCGGCGAGGACGACGGCGACGAGCGCTGCAGTCACCCCGACGGTGCCGCGATCCGCGGGGGTCCCGACGTCCCGCACCAGGACGAGCGCCTGGACTGCGACGACCGCAGTGGTGACGTGGAGCAGCTCGAGCCACGAGCGCGGGACCGTGACGACGACCGCCGCGGCCAGCACGATCAGCGCGAACGCCACGGACTCCCAGGTGAGGCCGGTGTCGATGGCCTGGAGCGCGGGAGCGAGCGCGGCTCCGAGCAGACCGATCCCGGCGATGACCTGCGAGTGCCAGCGAATCGCGACGACCGTCCCGATGGCCGCGATCACACCGGCGATCGGCAGCCCGAGAGCGTCGGGGACGAGGTCGTACCTGGCCGTCGCGGCCGCGAGCGTCGCGTACGCGCCCGCGACACCCGCGCCGACCGCGCCGAGCGCCGCCCAGTACTGCCCGAACCGGGCTCGCATCCAGATCCCCGCTCCGAGCGCGAGCGCAGACGCGGCGGCTCCGAGCGCGACGCGCGCGCTCTGCCCTATCCAGCCACGGTTCGCGGCGAGGACGAAGAAGAGCCCGATCCCGAGCGCCAGCACGGAGCCGCCGACGATCGCGAAGCCGCGCGGCCCGATGAGATCCCAGTCCTCGGCCAGCTGGCGAGGCGAGCGCCCAGGGGGCTTGGGCGGAGGAGCAGGCTTCCTCGGGACGCGCACGCGGGCAGTGATCGGAGCGGCGACCGGGGCCTCGGGGCGAGCCGGCCTCGGTGCCGCAGGGATCTCGGCCGCGGTCGGAGGAGGTGCCGGACGGGCGGTCGTCCCGATCGAGGGCTCGGGCCTCGGCTCCGGCGGCGGCGCAGCGGCGGCCGCCGCTGAAGCCGCGCGCGCCGACTCCGCCTCACGCTCTTCCTCTTCCGTGACGAGAGCGCGAAGCTCCGCGAGCTCTCTCTCGAGCATGTGCAAGTGCGCCTCGAGCCGGTCGAGCCGCGTTGCGAAGTCCCTCGCCAAACGCACTCCTTTCGGAGCGGGTCAGGACGAGCGTAGGCTCGACGTCGTCGCGAGCGCATCCGTAGACACCACGTACCCCGCGAAGCCCTCGAAAGGCGCCGGAGAGCCCACTCCCCGCACGCCGGACAGCTAGGCGAGCAGGTGGCGGTTGAGGGAGAGCGCCTCCAGGATCCGGTCGACGTCCTCTTCCACGTTGTAGAGGTGGAGCGAGATCCGCAGGCTCAGGTCCCGCGTCGAGGTGACGATGCGCTCCTCGGCGAGCGCCTCCACGAGCGCGTTCGGATCGGTCGAGAGGACGCACACGAGCGGCCCGTGCTCGCCCACGGCGCGCGGAGTGACGGCGGTCGCGCCGAGCTCGTCGAGGCCCTCGAAGAGGCGGTCGACCAGCGCCCCGACGTGGGCCTCG
The DNA here is from genome assembly GCA_041557575.1 of Gaiellaceae bacterium. Classification (GTDB taxonomy): domain Bacteria; phylum Actinomycetota; class Thermoleophilia; order Gaiellales; family Gaiellaceae; genus GMQP-bins7. The sequence goes on along the minus strand of JBFFGH010000021.1, from coordinate 8,161 downwards.
ATCGCGGGCACCCCGGCCTCCGCGATCAGCTCCATCCCGGCGACGCCCGGGAAGAGCGACGGGACGGGCGGGGTCCCGCTGTCGAAGCGCCTCGCGGACGCGTGCGGCGAGTAGTCGGCGATGGACATGGCGAAGATGTCCTCGTCCGCGAACCAGCCCGTCTGCGTGGGAAGGAGCGACGGGAGGACGGATCCGCGGACCCACATGAACCCGAGGCCGGCGGAGCCGAGCAGGTACTTGACGGTCCCGCCCGTGACGACGTCGGCCCCGAGCGTGCCGACGTCCATCTCGATCGCACCGATCGCCTGGTAGCTGTCCGCGAGGACGAGCGCTCCCTTCGCGTGCGCGATCTCGGCGATGGCCGTGACGTCGTTGCGGTGGCCCGAGCGGAAGGAGAGGGCGGTGCAGCAGGCGAGCGCCGTCCGCTCGTCGACCGCCTCGGCCCAGCGCTCGAGGGGAATGCCGCCGTCCGCGTCCGGCTGCACGTGGACGACCTCTGCGCCTCGGAGCTCCTGCGCGTGTGCGATCTGACCGACCGTCGGGAACTCGTACTCGCTGATGACGATGCGGTTCCGCTCGCCCGAGAGGTCGAGCGCGGAGACGAGCGCGCTCACGCCCTGCGAGACCGAGGTCGTGACGGCGACCTCGTCGGGCTCTGCGTGCACGAGCCCCGCGAACGCCGAGCGGGCCGCCTCGTTCCGCTCCACCCAGAACTCCCACTCGGCCCCGTTCTCGTCCCAGCCCGTGAGCCACTCCTCGGCGGCCGCACGCACCCGGTTCGCGAGAGCGCCCTGGGAGCACGAGTTCGCGTACGTCCTGCGCTCGAAGATCGGGAACTCGCCGCGGATCGCGTGACCGAGCACTAGCGCCCCAGGTACGCCTTGCGGAGCTCCTCGTGCTCGCGGAGATCCGCTGCCTTCCCCTCGAGCACGACGCGCCCCGTCGAGAGCACGTAGCCGCGGTCGGCGATGGAGAGCGAGACGTTCGCGTTCTGCTCCACGATCAGCATCGCGACGCCCGCCTCATGCACCTGCTGGATGATCTCGAAGCTCCGCTCGACGAGGATCGGGGCGAGGCCCATCGACGGCTCGTCCATGAGGAGCATCTTCGGGCGGGCCATCAGCGCGCGCCCCATCGCGACCATCTGCTGCTCGCCTCCCGAGAGCGTCCCGGCGAGCTGCCCGCGCCGCTCGTGGAGCAGCGGAAAGAGCGTGTACACCCGTTCGAGATCCTCGCGGAGATCGGCGCGGGGGCGCAGGTACGCGCCCATCTCGAGGTTCTCGAGCACGGTCATCGGGCCGAAGAGACGCCGGTTCTCGGGCACGATGGCGAGCCCGAGCATGATGCGGCGCGCGGTCGCGAGCCTCGTCACGTCCTTGCCGTCGAGCAGGACCGAGCCCGAGCGCGGCGGCACGAGCCCGAGGATGGTCTTCAGCGTCGTGGACTTGCCGGAGGCGTTGCCGCCGAGGAGGCACACGAGCTCGCCGGCGCCGACCTCCAGGTTCACGTCCTGGAGGATGTGCATCTGCCCGTAGTAGGTGTTGATGCCCTCGAGCCGGAGCAGGGGCGTCGTGCCGTCGCCGCTCACGTGCGCTCCGCCGCAGACGTCCCCAGGTACGCCTCCACGACGCGGGGATCCGTCGCGACCTGCTCGTACTTCCCTTCCGCGATCTTCACGCCGTGGTCGAGTGCGACGACCCGGTCGGAGATGCCCTCGACGACGTGCATGTCGTGCTCGATGACGAGGATCGTGTAGCCGCCCTCGTCCCGCAGCCGCCCGATGAGCTCCGTGATCTCCAGGGTCTCGACCGGGTTCATGCCCGCGGCGGGCTCGTCGAGGAGGAGAAGCCGGGGCTGCGCCGCGGTCGCACGCGCGATCTCGAGCCTCCGGCGGTTCGCGTACGAGAGGCTGTAGGCCGGCTGGTTCCAGCGGTAGCCGACGAGCCTCTGGCCGAAGAACGAGAGGCGCTCCTCGGCGAGGCGCTCGATCTCGCGCTCCTCGCGGCGCATCCCCGGGGTGCGGAGGATCGAGCGGAGCATCCCCGCCCTCGTGTGCCCGTACTCCGCCGCCATGACGTTCTCCTTGACGGTCATGTTCAGGAAGAGGCGAAGCGTCTGGAAGGTCCTGGCGATCCCCCGGCGGGCGATCTGGTGTGGGTCGAGCCCCAGGAGGCTCTCACCCGCGAACAGGATCTCGCCCTCGTCGGGCGGGTACACGCCGGTGACGAGGTTGAAGAGCGTCGTCTTGCCGGCGCCGTTCGGGCCGATCACGCTCACGATCTCGCCCTCCGCCACGCCGAGGTCGAGATCCGAGAGCACGTTGAGCCCGCCGAACGAAAGCGACAGGCCCTGCACCTGGAGCAGCGGCTCGGGCATCAGACGATCTCCACCCGTTGCCTGCCGAAGATCCCCTGCGGGCGCAGCGCCATGAGGGCGACGAGCATCGCTCCGATCAGGACGAACCGGGTGACGGCGGGCTGCGCGAGCAGGATGTTCTCCCAGACGCACGCGCCGAGGTAGAGCACGGGGACGAGAGCGACGGACCGCCAGAGCCGACTGCGGATCAGCGTGAGCCCGAGGATCGCTGCGACGAACCCCACGTAGGCGAGGCGGGCGAGCGCGCCCGCCGGCAGCCCGTCGGGCCCGACGGCCCCCTCGGGGAGGAGCACCCACTGCTCTGCGAGCCGATCGATACGGGTGTCGCCGAACGGCGTGCCCTCGACGAGCGAGGGTCGTGCTCGCTCGGCGACCTCGTGGACGACGAGCCCGAACGCGACCGTCCCAGCCAGGATCGCGGCCGGGAGCCAGCGCGGCTTGAGCAAGACGAGGAGCCCGATGACGACCGCGCAGTAGAAGAGCCAGCTCGCGTTGTCCGCGTCTCGCAGCGCCTCGAGCGAGGCGTTGATGAGAACCGCTCCCACGGTCACGCCGAGGAGGCTCCCCGCCCCGCCCAGCACGACCATCGCGTACACGGTGATCAGGAGCACGATGTCGAAGCTCGCCGGAAAGACGGCGCCCTGCTCGGGCGCGAAGATCGCTCCCGCGGTGCCCGCGACGCCCGCCCCGACCGCGAACGCCATGAGCTTGAGCCGGTTCACCGGCATCGTCATCAGCTCGGCGGCGAGCTCGTCCTCGCGCAGGGCGCGCCACGCACGGCCGGTTCGCGACTGGTTGACGAGGTAGAGGACGGACACGACCAGGACGAACGCGACGAGAGCGATCGCGTAGTAGCTCTCGAGCGACGTGACCTCGCGCCCGAAGAACGAGAGCGGCCGGATGTCGGAGATCCCGTTCGGGCCCCTCGTGAAGGTCGAGTTCACGAGGACGACGAGCCAGAGCTGCAGGAAGAAGAGCGTCACGATGGCGAGGTAGTCGCCGACGAGCCGACGCGATGGAAGGCCGACGAGGAAGCCCACGACGGCGACCGTGACGGCGATCAGCGGAATCGCGAACTGCGCCTGCCAGTGCCGCCCGGCGTAGTCCGACGCGACCGCTGCGTAGAGGTACGCGCCGAGGCCGAAGAAGACCACGAAGCCGAGATCGAGGAGCCCCACCCAGCCGACGGCGACGTTCAGGCCGAGCGCGAGCAGCACGAAGACGAGCGTGTCGACGCCGACCTGCATGAGGTAGTCGGAGTCGACGAGGAGCGGGTAGGCGACGAAGGGGGCGGCGAGCAGGACGAGCTTCACCACGGGCGGCACCCGCGCGAAGCGCTCCTCGATGCGCGCTGCGACTCCGAGCTCGCGACGGCCCTCGGCGCTCGCGACCCACTCGTCGATGCCGATGCGCGGGGACTGGGGCGGCTGCTCGCTCACACCTTCTTCACCTCACGCTTCCCGAGGATGCCCTGCGGGCGAACGAGCATGAAGACGATGAGGATGAGGAACACGACGAGGTCGCTGAACGCGCTCCCGAGCCGGCCGAACGTGAAGTCCTCGATGTAGCCGACCGACATCGCCTCGGCGAGGCCGATCAGCATCCCGCCGAGCATGGCCCCGGGGATGGAGCCGATCCCGCCCACGACCGCCGCCGTGAAGCCCTTGAGGCCGTAGCCGAAGCCCATGAAGTGGTTGATCGACCCGAAGATCAGCCCGACGAGGACGCCGGCCGCGCCCGCGAGCGCCGACCCGATGAAGAACGTCTTCACGATCACGCGGTCGACGTCGATGCCCATCATCGCCGCCGCCTCGCGGTCGAACGCGGTCGCGCGCATCGCCTTCCCGAGCTTCGTGCGCGTGACGAGGAGCCAGAGGCCGAGCATCATCGCGAGCGCCGCGGCGAAGACCACGACTCTGAGAATCCACACGTTGAGCGGCCCCCAGTGAATGCCGACCTCCACGTCGACGAGGTCGAACGACTCGTAGCTTCGGAAGTTCGCCCCGTACAGCAGGAGCACCGAGTTCTGGATGAAGAACGAGACTCCCAGCGCGCTGATGAGCGGCGCGATGCGCGGCGCCCTCCGGAGTGGCCGGTACGCGAACCGCTCGATCGCCACACCCAGGAACCCACAGCCGACCATGGCCGCGAGCACCATGAGCACGATCAGGAGCCACACGCCGACGCTCGGGTCCTGGGCGCCGCCGAGGAACCCGAGCATCCCCCAGCCGATGAACGCCCCGACCATGAGCACGTCGCCGTGCGCGAGGTTGAGCAGCTTCAGGATCCCGTACACCATCGAGAACCCGAGCGCGACGAGCGCGTAGACGCTCCCGAGCGTCAGACCGTTGACGGCCAGCTGGACGAGCTTCTCCCAGTCCACCGGCGCGTTATCTCACAATCGGCCTCGGAAGACGAGCGGCCCGCCGCGAAGGACGGGCCGCTCGCCTCGTGTTGCCGCCCGTTACTTGACCGGGCTGTACTTCCCGTTCGTGATCTTGTAGATGATGAACTTCGTCGGCAGCGGGTCTCCACTCCTCGAGAACCGCAGGGTGCCGCCGAAGAGCGAGGGGATCTTCGTCTTGCGAACCCACTTGGTAGTCTCCGCGCGGGTCGCCTTCCCATCGGCGCAGGCCTTCTCGATCGCCGTCATGGCGACGACGCCCGCCTCATACGTCGCCGGGCCGAAAGCGCCGAACGACTTGTTCTTCGAAAAGGCGTTGTACTCCTTGATCAACTTCTTCGCCTTCGGATCGAAGTGGAGATCCGGCGCGAAGACCGAGACGTACCCGTTCCTCGGCTTGTACTGCGACGGCGAGTACGCGCCGTCGGTGCCGAACACGAGCGCCTTCTTGCCCTGCTCGCGAAGCTGGTTCGAGAGCGTGTTCGCCGCAGTCGCGACCTGCGTCGCGAAGACGACGACGTTCACGTTCGAGCCGACGTTCGCCACGATCGACGAGAAGTCGGTGTCGTCCGCGGCCACGGACTCCCGGGACACGTTGACGCCACGCTTCTTCAGGCCGTTGGCGATCGCCTTGGCGAGCGGCAGCGAGTAGTCGTCCTGCGAGTCGATGACGACGACGTTCTTCGCTTTCAGGTTCTGACTGACGAAGCGCACGACCGTCGGGCCCTGAATCCCGTCGTTCGGGACCACTCGGAAGAACGTCTTGTACGGGCGGCCCTTCGTCAGGTCGATGGCCGTCGCGGAGCCCGAGATGGAAGCAAGCGCGTTCTTCGCGAACAGCTTGCCCGTCACCCGGACCGCCTGGCTCTCCGACCCGCCGATCACGGCCATCACCTTCTTGTCGCTCGCGAGCTTGCGACCGACGGTCAGAGCGACCGGGGCCTTGAGCTGGGTGTCGCCCTCGACGAGCGAGAACTTCGTGCCCCTGGCCTTGTTGTACTTCTGCGCACCGAACTTGAGCCAGGACAGCTGCTCCTGGCCGAGGAAGCCGGCAGGCCCTGTCAGCGGCCCGAGGAACCCGAGCGACACGTTGGTGCACTCGGCTACCTGCGCGGATGCGGCAGGCGCCGAGGTCTTCGCGACGGCGGCGGTGACCACCATTGCCGAGGCGACGACCGCGAGAACGGCTGCGATCAGTCCTTTCCTCATCTGCCCTCCTAAGAGCGGTTGGTTGCCTCCGATGGGACGCCGTGAGCCCGTCGATGTTGTTCGCGATGACCGGCCACGGTGCTGTGAAGGCTGCATATCAGCGCTTTTGCACACCGATGTCAACGTCCGCGTGCCCTTCGCCCGTTAGCCTTGCCGGCATCGAGACGGGGTTGCGCGACAAGGGTGTGCTCGTGACGGGCGCGTCGGGGGGGATCGGCGCCGCCTGCGCGCGCGCCTTCGCAGCCGAGGGTGCGCGAGTCGCCGTGCACTACAGGGGCGGGGACGAGCGCGCGCAGGCGCTCGCGGAGGAGATCGGAAGCGCAGCGGTCGTCCAGGCCGACGTCACCGTCGAGAAGGACGTCGACCGCCTGTTCGAGAGCGCACGAGAAGCCCTGGGCGCGATCGACGTGTGCGCGGCGGTGCACGGCGTCTGGCCGCGCGGGGACGTCCCCGTGTGGCAGCTCTCGCTCGAGCGCTGGGAGGACACGCTCCGGCAGGACCTGACCTCCGTCTTCCTCGTCGCTCGCGGCTTCCTGCGCGAGGTCGAGCGGAACGGCCACGGCTCGCTCGTCCTCGTCGGCTCGACCGCGGGCGTCTTCGGGGAGGCGGGGCACGCCGACTACGCGGCTGCGAAGTCGGGCGTCATCGGCGGGCTCCTGCTCTCGCTGAAGAACGAGATCGCGCGGATCGCGCCGCTCGGGCGAGTCAACGCCGTCGCCCCCGGCTGGACCGAGTCGCCGATGACCCGCGGGCTCGTCGATCCCGAGACCGTGCGCGCCGTCTCGCGGACGATGGCGCTGCGGAAGGTCGCGCAACCGGAGGACGTGGCCGCCCAGGTCGTCGCGCTGGCCTCGGACAGGATCTCCGGGCACGTGTCCGGGCAGGTCGTCGTGGTCGCGGGCGGCATGGAAGGCCGGACCATCCATCCCGACTGAGGAGAGCCAGATGAGCGATTCGAGCGAGCGCCGGGCGGTCAACGCCCACACGACGCCCTTCCTGCCGTACGACCTCGAGGGCCCCGTTCAGCCCGAGATGAGCTGGCTCCCGCTCAGCTTCGACCGCGACACGCAGTGCGGGACCTACCTGATGCGGATGGAGCCGGGCGCCGTGACGATCGAGCACGACCACCCGGGGATGGAGGAGTTCCTGGTCCTCGAGGGCGACCTGGTCGACTCCGACGGGTCCGTCTTCGGCCCCGGCGACTTCGTCTGCTACGAGGCCGGAACGCGCCACAACTCCTGGACGGAGACCGGCTGCCTCCTCGCGGTGTTCGAGTGGCGCCGGGGCGAGGGCTCCGGGAGCCCCGCGTAGCGCTGGCGGCAGCGGCCGCGTCTTCAGGGGTCTTCGCGCTCGGGGATCGGCTCCTGCCGATTCCCGAGCTGCGGAATGAGAAGGGCGGCGTCGTCCGCCGCCCCTTCTCGAAGCCCCAGGCCTGGCTGATTGCCGTCAGTCCCTGCCGTGGAGTCGAACTGGCTATCGGCACGCCTCCTCGAGGCCTTGAGCGTCAGACGGGGGAGTGAGGCTCCGGCACAGGGTGCGATGACAGCCGCTGCGGCAGTAGCGGCGTCCTCAGGGGGTGTTCCGCGGAGGGAAAGGAGCGGGGTTGCCGCCAAGCCCCCGCTCTCCGTCCCCGGCAGGCCCCTCCGAGAGAGGAACCGCTTCTCAATACTCGCCACCGACTCACCCGGCGGCCGCCGCATCGCAGCCCGTCGTGAGTGATCCCCACTCTCCTCGCATCCCCCGCCGCGAGCGTCACCCGGAGGCGGTTGACCGATCCCCCGGACGGCGTTGACCGCTGCGCTTGACCGGCGCCTACGCGTAGCCGATCGGGCGCGCGAGCTCGAGCGCTCGCTCGAGGTGGTCTCGAGAACGCCGGGCGACCGCCTCCGAGAGGACGGCCGCGATCTCGTCGGGCAGGGGCTGCTGCGACTCGTCGAGCATCTCCCGGGCGTGCTCGAGGGCGACGTCGACCCGGCCACGCTGCACCTCGACTGCGAGCAGCGGGAATCGCGCAGTCCACGAGAAGACGCGCGGCCCGGCAAGACCTTCCGAGCTCCAGTCGGCGAGTGCCTCCTCCCCGAGAGCCGTGGCCTGTTCGAGCTCGCCGTCGCGCCAGGCGATCCAGGCCGCGTTGGCGGCGACGAGCCCCTGGTAGCCGTGCAGCTCCTCCTG
>JBFFGH010000020.1:0-22545 GCA_041557575.1 Gaiellaceae bacterium | reverse complement strand
TCTCCACGTCGCGCGGCTCGCGCGGCTCGCGCTGACCGACGAGGAGGTCGAGCGCATCACCGGCGAGCTCGGTGCGATCCTCGACGCGGTCGGCATCGTGGGTGAGCTCGACCTGGACGAGGTGCCGCCCACGTCCCATCCGCTCGATCTCGTCAACGTCTGGGACGACGACGAGCCCAGGACGTCGCTCGACCTCGACGATGCCTTCGCGAACACGTCGGCGCGCGACGGCGATCACTTCCGCGTCCCGCCGACCGCCTGATGGGAGCCGTCGTCGACACGCTGCGCCTGACCGCAGAGGCCGCCCTGGGGCTCGTCGAGCGAGGCGAGATCTCGCCTGCGGAGCTCCACGCCGCGTACCTCGACGCGATCGGGACGCGGGACGACGAGCTCCATGCGTTCCTTCGCACGACGGAGCCGGGCGAGGGCTCGAGCATTCCGATCGCTCTCAAGGACGTGATCTCGACGAAGGGGGTCGAGACGACGGCCGGCTCGAAGATCCTGTCCGGCTACGTCCCGGTCTTCGACGCGACCGTCGCGGCGCGCTGCAAGGCGGCGGGCCTGACCCTCCTCGGCAAGACGAACACGGACGAGTTCGCGATGGGGTCGTCGACGGAGAACTCGGCGTGGGGGCCGTCGCGCAACCCGTGGGACCCGACGCGCGTCCCGGGCGGGTCGGGCGGGGGCTCCGCGGCCGCAGTGAGCGCCGGGCTCGCTCCGTGGGCGCTCGGCTCCGACACGGGTGGCTCGATCAAGCAGCCCTCGGCGCTGTGCGGGAACGTCGGTCTCCGGCCGACGTACGGGAGCGTCTCCCGCTACGGCATCGTCGCCTTCGCCTCGAGCCTCGACCAGATCGGGCCCGTCGCGAAGACCGTGCGCGACACCGCGCTCCTCTACTCGATCATCGCGGGCCGCGACCCGCACGACTCGACGACGGCAGAGCTCCCGGAGCCGGTTCGCGTGCCCGAGGGCGACTCGCTCGCGGGTGTGCGGATCGGAGTGCCCGTCGAGCTGAACGAGGCGGAGGGCATCGAGCCGGGAGTGAAGGAGGTCGTCGTGCGCGCGATCGCCCTGGCGGAGGAGCTCGGCGCCGAGGTCGAGGAGTGCTCGCTCCCGCGGTCGGTCCGGTACGGCCTGCCCTGCTACTACCTCATCGCGCCCGCCGAGGCGTCCTCCAACCTCGCGCGCTACGACGGGGTTCGCTACGGACCTCGCTCCGAGGGTGCGTCGTACCGCGACATGGTCGAGCACACGCGCGACGACGGGTTCGGCGACGAGCCCAAGCGCAGGATCATGCTCGGCACGTACGCGCTCTCGGCGGGCTACTACGACGCCTTCTACGGGCAGGCGCAGAAGGTTCGAACGCTCATCATCCGCGAGCACCGCGAGGCGCTCGAGCGCTTCGACGTCCTCGTGTCCCCGACGTCGCCGACGGTGGCGTTCCCGCTCGGAGAGCGCGTCGCAGACCCGCTCGCCATGTACGCCGCGGACCTGCTGACGATTCCGTCGTGTCTTGCCGGGCTGCCCGGGCTCTCGATCCCGGCCGGCCTCTCGGAGGGGCTTCCGGTCGGGTTGCAGCTCATCGGCCCGCAGTTCGGCGAGAACAGGCTCTTCCACGTCGGTCACGTGCTGGAGCAGGCGATCGGCTTCGACACCGTCCCGGAGCGGATGCGATGACCTGGGAGACCGTCATCGGGCTCGAGATCCACGTCCAGCTGAAGACGAGGACGAAGATGTTCTGCCGCTGCCCGGCCGGCTTCGGGGCAGGGGAGAACACGCAGACCTGCCCCGTCTGCCTCGGCTTCCCGGGCGCGCTGCCGGTCGTCAACCGGCGCGCCGTCGAGTGGACGATCCTGCTCGGGCTCGCGCTCGACTGCGAGATCGCGGCGAAGGCGGAGTTCGCGCGGAAGAACTACTTCTACCCGGACCTGTCCAAGGGCTATCAGATCTCCCAGTACGATCTACCATCTTGCATTAGTGGTAAAATGCTAGTACCCGCTGCGAATGGTGATCATGTGATCGGAATCGTGCGGGCGCACCTCGAGGAGGACGCCGCGAAGACCGTGCACGTGGGCGGCAGGACCGGGCGCATCGGGGGTGCGGACTGGTCGCTCGTCGACTACAACCGCGGGGGCACGCCCCTCGTCGAGATCGTGACCGCCCCGGATCTCCGCTCCGCGGACGAGGCAAAGCGGTTCCTCCAGCTCCTCCGCCAGACGATCGTCGAGCTCGGCATCTCCGACGCCGAGATGGAGAAGGGCACGCTGCGCGTCGATGCCAACGTCTCGGTGCGCCCGGCGGGCTCCGACGAGCTTCGCACGCGCACGGAGATCAAGAACATGAACTCGTTCAACTTCATCGGGCGAGGGATCGAGGCGGAGGTCGAGCGCCAGATCGCAGTCTGGGAGTCGGGAGACGAGGTCCGGCAGGAGACGTACGACTTCGACGCAGCCACGGGCGCGCTCACGGCGCGCCGGGCCAAGGAGGAGGCCGACGACTACCGCTACTTCCCCGAGCCCGACCTCGTCCCGGTCGAGCCGCCCGCGGAGCTCGTCGAGCGCCTTCGTGCAGAGCTGCCCGAGCTCCCCGCGGCCCGGATCCGCCGGATCGCGTCCGTCCTCGACCTCGAGCGCGCGCTCGTCCTCGTCACCGGCGGCCTCGACGGCCTCTGGGAGAAGACCGTGGCCGAGGGCGCGGATCCCGTCACGACGGCGAACGTCGTCGCGAACACGCTCGTCGGCGCGAGCGTCGACCCCACGTCCGTCTCGCCGACGGAGCTCGCGAAGCTCATCGGGGCGCGCGACCGCATCCCGCGCACCGCATTCGACGAGGCGATCTCGAAGGTCGGCGAGCCGGGCTTCTCGGCCGACCCCTACCTCGTGGAGGAGGCCGTGTCCGACAGCGCGGAGCTCGAGCCGGTCATCGAGCGGATACTCGGGGCGAATCCGAAGGAGGTCGAGGCCTACCGGAGCGGCAAGGAGGGCCTGCTCGGCTTCTTCGTGGGCCAGGTCATGCGCGAGATGAAGGGCAAAGCCGACCCGCGCGTGGTCAACGAGCTCGTGCGGGAGATGCTCGCCCGCTGACGCGGGCTCAGCCCTTCGGCATCGCGAGCTCCCGCCCGAGGTACAGGCCCGAGCTCTCGGCCTCGACGTACGGCGCCATCGCCTCCCGACGCTCGGCCTCGACCGGCGACGCGCGGTAGGCCTCGCGGGACTCGAACGAGTCCCAGACGGAGACGCCGACGACCTCGTTGCGCTCGTCCGAGAAGCACTCGTAGGCGCGGAGCATGCCCTGCGGGAACTCGCTCGGCCTCCAGGCCCTGCGGAACTCCTCGTACGTGCCGGGTCTGATGCGGCGGGTGGTGATCCAGACCACGTACTGGTCGCGATCCATCGTGACCCTCCTTCCGGGCTTTCGCGCTCGACCGTATCGAACGACGGAGGTCGGGGCGCCGGGTCGACCGACCCGCCCCTACGCCCGACGGGCCGCCGCTACTCTGGGCGCGTGCTTCGGCGGCACCTGACGACCATCGCCTTCGCGATCGCGGTGCTCGCCGCGGGTCTCGCCCTCGCCTCGTGCGGCGGCGGCGACGAGAGCGGCGCTCCGGCAACGGAGACGACGACCCCGGAGACGACCGAGGCCCGGACGACCACCGAGCAGACGACGACCTCCCAGGAGACCGAGACGACGGCGGAGGAAGAGCAGCCCGTCCGCGTGAGCGTCGTGATCGTCGGCGGCGTGCCGAGGGGAGGCATCGTCCGAGAGAAGGTGAGCAAGGGCGACCGGGTCGTGCTCGTGGTGAAGTCGGACGTCGCCGACGAGCTGCACGTCCACGGCTACGACATCTCGCGCGACCTCGACGCCGGCGGCACGGCGCGCATCGCGTTCCTCGCCGAGATCCCGGGGAGATTCGAGGTCGAGCTCGAGAATCGTGGCATCCAGATCGCGGAACTGACCGTCGGCCCATGAGGCTCCTCGCGCACGGGATCGGCGGGGTACGCGACCTCCCGGTGCCCGAGACCTACTTCTTCTGGACGGCGGCGATCGTCCTCGTCGTCTCGTTCGTCCTGCTCGGTGCGCTGTGGCGGCGCCCGCTGCTCGCCACGCACGCCGACGGACGGCAGCTTCCCCGCGGGATAGGTGCGTTCGTCCTCTCCCGCCCGCTTCGCGTGCTCCTGCAGGCCGTCTCCGTCTCCCTCTTCGTCCTCACGTTCGCGACCGCCCTCTTCGGGACGAAGACCGAACTCCTCAACTTCGCGCCGACGTTCGTGTACGTGATCTTCTGGCTCGGGATCCCGCTCCTGTCGGTGCTCTTCGGCGACGTCTGGCGCGTCCTCAGCCCGTGGCGGGCGATCGCGGACGGAGCGGTCTGGGCCCTCGAGCTCGGCGGGCGGGAGGCGCGTCCCGTTCTCGAGTGGACGGGGCGCTGGGGTCGTTTCCCGGCGGCAGGAGCGCTCTTCGCATTCGTCGCGCTCGAGCTCGCCTACCCACGGCCGGCCGATCCGCGGCCGCTCGCAATCGCCATAGCCATCTACACGTACTGGGCGCTCGCCGGGATGGCGGTCTACGGCAGAGAGCCCTGGACGCGCAACGGCGAGGGGTTCGCCGTCGCCTTCGGGCTCCTCGCGCGGATCGCCCCCTTCGCCGTACGTGACGGGTCGGTCGTCGTGCGCTGGCCGTTCACCGGCCTCGCCGGCGCCGTTCGGATCCCCGGGACGCTCACGCTCGTCGCCGTGATGGTCGGCTCGACGAGCTTCGACGGGTTCTCGCGGACGACGACGTGGCAGGACATGCTGGCCGATGTGCGCGCTGACCTGGCCGGCTCGTCCCAGAGCGCGTCCGATCTCGTGACGACCCTCGTCAACGTCGCCGGGCTGTCGGCCTTCGTGCTCGCGGTCGTCGTGACGTACGGAACCGCCGTGTGGGCCGCGCGGGCGCTCGTGCGCGCCCCGCGCTCGCTCGGTCCCGACTTCGTCCTCTCCCTCGTCCCGATCGCGGCCGCGTACCTCGTTGCGCACTACTTCTCGCTCTTCGTGATCCAGGGTCAGTTCGTCTTCACGCTGATCTCGGATCCGTTCGGGAAGGGGTGGGACATCTTCGGGACGAGGGACTTCGCGCCGAACCTGGCGATCCTGTCCACGAACGCCGTCTGGTACGCGCAGGTCGCAGCACTCGTCGTCGGGCACGTCGCCGGGCTCGCGATCGCCCACGATCGCGCAGTCGCGCTCTTCGAGGATCGCCGGGCGGCCCTGCGGTCGCAGTATCCGATGCTCGCCCTGATGGTGCTCTATACGGTTGGCGGGCTGTGGGTGCTCTCGCGGGGCTAGTTGCGCACGGCGGGGTGGCCGGAGCCGCCTTCGAGGCTCTCCTCGGGCTCGCCGTGATCGGCGTGTTCGTCGCGATCTGGCTGCGCGAGAGGCGGGCGCGGGGCGAGAGCGGGAGCGAGGGCTCCGCACGCCTCAGGGGCGAGGACGAGCCCCCGCCCCCGTAGGGGCGAGCATCCCGGCGTAGAGGAGGAGCGCGGCCAGCATGATCACGGGCGCGAGCGCGCCCACGCCGAGGCCGGCGAGACCGCTTCCGATTGCGGCGATCGCGACCCCGGCGAGGAGAAAGCCGTTCCCGAGCGGGCGCCTCCGAATGGTCAGGAGCGCGATCCCGACCACGGTCAACGTCCCGAGCGAGTTCGCCGCTATCGCGACGACCCGCGCGGGCCAGAGCGCGAGGACATCCTGTGCCTCGGGGAGCTCGGTTCCGGAGAGCGTGCCCTCCAGGGGCACCACGAGGGCGATCCCGAGGGCGAGGCCCGTGTACAGGAGCCCGAGCGGGGCCGCCCACCGACGACCGGCGAGGAGCAGTGAGCCCGTGCCGAGGAGCGCAGCCGTCAGCAGCGCCCCTCCGAGGTAGTAGACGCGGAACGCCGCTTCGCTCCACCCCGCGGCGGCACCCCACGCGAGCGCCCCGGCTGCGAGCGCGTAGGCCGCGAGCGCGCCGGACCAGGCCAGGAGCTCTGGAGCGCGTCGTCGCCGGTACCGGCGCAGGAGATCGGAGGAGAGCCGGAGCGTGACGAGCGCCGCGGCGAACGCGAGCAGGGCGTCCACGAGGTGGGACTGTAGCCCTCGTCCCGCTACTCTCCTCGAATGATCCGGCGCCTGCTCGTTCTCGGCACGGCGGCCCTCGCCGTGTCAGGCCTCGTCCTCGCTCCGCTCGACGCCGCCCCGAAGCGCGACTACGCCGCCGCCGCCTGGACGATCCTTCCCCCCGGAGAGAACGGGAGCCTCGCGTTCGACGAGAACACGACCGATCAGGCGAAGCTCTACGACGCGCTCACGCCGAGGTTCGACAAGGTGACGACGAAGGACATCCGCCGGCTCTTCAAGCCGGCTCCCCTCGGCGCCGCCGCTGCCCCCGGGAGCAAGAGAGAGAAGCCGAAGTCGGGCCTCGTGATCACGCGGGACCGGTTCGGCGTCGCGCAGGTCAAGGGGAAGAAGGCGACCGACGTCGCGTACGGCGCCGGCTGGGTCACGGCCGCGGATCGAGGCCTCCTCCTGCAACTGATCCGGGGGCCCGCGCGGGCGGCCGCGCTCGACGTTCCCGGGCTCGATCCGCTCGCCCTGGCGCTCTCGGGGAAGAGCTTCGTCCCGAGCCCCGCGGCCGAGGCCTTTCTCGCCAACCAGCTCGACGCGGTTCGGGCGCAGGGTGCGAAGGGAAGGCGGATGCTCGCGATCGTCAACGCCTTCGCGGCCGGGGTGAACGGCTACTACAAGTCCAAGGGAATCCCGGTGCAGCCGTACACCGCGAACGACGTCGTGGCCTCGGCGGCGCTCATCGCATCGCAGTTCGGCACGAACGGAGGGCAGGAGGTCGAGAACGCGATGTTCCTCGACGCCCTCGAGAAGCGACTCGGCGCGTCGGCCGCGCGCAGCGTGTTCGCCGACCTCCGCGAGGCCAACGACCCCGAAGCGCCGGTCACCGTGCCCGGGAGCTTCCCGCAGGAGCTCCCCTCGTCTCCGGCACCCGGGAGCCTCGTGATCGACGACGGGAGCTTCACCGGCGCTCCGCTGAGCCCGCCGTCCGCCGCCTCCAACGCACTCCTGATCGGGGCGAAGCGCTCCAAGACGGGGCACCCGATCATGGTCGCGGGGCCGCAGGTGGGCTACTTCTTCCCCGGGTACTTCGCGGAGATGGAGCTGTCCGGCGGCGGGTTCGACGTGCGCGGGGCGGTCTTCCCGGGCGTGCCCTGGGTGCTGATCGGTCGCGGCCCGGACTTCGCGTGGAGCGCGACCTCGTCGCAGGCGGACACCCTCGACCTCTTCGTCGAGACCCTCTGCGGGGACGACCACACGTACCTCTACCGCGGGCAGTGCGAGCCGATGCAGCAGTTCTTCGTCGGGACGCTGAAGGCGCAGGGCCAGCCGGATCAGCCGATCACGTACTTCCAGACCGCGCACGGCCCGGTCATCGGGTACGCGACCGTGCGCGGGAAGCGGGTCGCAATCTCCGCGCAGCGGTCGACGCGTGGGCGCGAGCTCCTGAGCGCCCAGGCGTTCTACGACCTCAACACGGGCAGCGTTCGCTCCGCCAAGGGGTTCCTCAAGGCGATACGAGTCGTCGAGTTCGCCTTCAACTGGTTCTACGTCGACGACCGCAGCATCGCGTACTTCTCGAGCGGGCGACTCCCGACGAGGGCGGTGGACACCGATCCCGCGCTGCCGACCGATGGATCCGGCGGGTACGACTGGCGCGGCTTCGTCCCGTACGCCGGCCATGCCCGCGCGATCAACCCGGCATCGGGCGTGATCCTGAACTGGAACAACAAGCCCGCCGCCAACGTCGGCGCGTCGGACTCCAACTTCTCGTACGGCTCGGTCCAGCGGGTCAGCCTCCTCTCGGATGCCGTCGCCGGGAAGAAGAAGCACACGCTCGTGAGCGTCACCCGCGCGATGAACAAGGCCGCGACGCAGGATCTGCGCGTGCAGCGGGTCTGGCCCGTCATCCGGGCAGTGCTCGAGACCGGCCCGCCGCCGAGCGCACGGGCCGAGGCAGCCGCCGCGCTCCTGGATGCCTGGCGACGCGCCGGGTCGAGCCGCCTCGACCGCGACCTGGACGGCAAGGTCGACGCCCCCGGCGCTGCGGTCATGGACGCCGCATGGCCACGCCTCGCCGACGCCGTCCTGGCGCCGGTGCTCGGCCCGCTCGTCGATCGTCTCGCGAAGCTGCAGAGCCGTAGCAACGACGCGGGCCCCTCCGGCTCGGCGTACATCTCGGGCTGGTACGGGTACGTGGACAAGGATCTCCGGTCGCTGCTCGGGCGACCCGTGCGTGGGGCGTTCTCGACCCGCTACTGCGGCGCGGGCGTGCTCGAGGCGTGTCGCGAGGCCTTGTGGGGAGCGCTCGACGCGGCAGCGGCGGAGCTCGAGGCAGCGCAGGGCCCGGTGCCCACCGGCTGGCATGCCGATGCCACGGCGGAGCGGATCCGCTTCGACTCGGGCGTGCTCTCGGACACGATGCGCTGGACGAACAGGCCGACGTTCCAGCAGCTCATGTCGTTCTCGTCGCACCGGCCCCGGTAGTACGCTCGACCGCGTGATGAAGCGCTACCTGATGGCTCCCGGGCCGACCCCCGTGCCGCCGGCGGTCCTCGCCGCGAACGGTGCCGAAGTCCTCCATCACCGCGGCCCCGACTTCCGCGAGCTCATGCTGCGGACGCTCGACCGCCTGAAGCAGGTGTGCCGCACGAGCAACGACGTGCTCCTCTTCACCGCGTCGGGCTCGGCGGCGTTCGAGTCCGCGGTCGTCAACCTCATGTCTCCAGGTCAGCCCGTGCTGGCCGTGACGGCCGGGGAGTTCGGAGAGCGCTGGGCGGCGCTCGGGCGCGCCTACGGCGTCGACGTGCACGAGCTGCGGTACGCATGGGGTGAGACGCCGCAGCCCGACGATCTCCGCTCGCGGCTCGCCGAGACGGGGGCCGAGGTCGCGTTCGTCGTCCACTCGGAGACGTCCACCGGTGTCGTCTCCGATGTCGAGGCGCTCGCACGAGCGTGCCGGGAGGCCGGCGCGACGATCGTCGTGGATGCGGTGTCCAGCCTGGGTGCGGTCCCGGTCGAGACCGACGCCTGGGGGCTCGACGTCGTCGTCGCCGGATCGCAGAAGGCGCTGATGACCCCGCCCGGGCTGTCGGTCGTCACGGTCTCCGGCGCTGCCTGGGAGCGATCCGCGCAGGCGACGCTGCCGCGCTTCTACCTCGACTGGACGAGGATGCGCGACTCGCTCGCGACCGGCTCGACGCCCTTCACGCCGGCGGTGACGATCGTCGCGGCCCTCGACGTCGCGCTCGGCATGATCCTCGAGTCAGGGCTCGACGACGCCTTCGCGCGCCACGCGGCCCTCGGCCGCGCCTGCCGCGAGGGTGCCAAGGCGATGGGCCTCGAGCTCTTCTCGCCCGACGAGGAGCGGTCGGCCGTGGTGACCGCGATCTTCACTCCCGAGGGCGTGGATGCCCGCGAGCTCGTGCTCGCGCTGCGCGACCGCTTCGGGATAACGGTCGCCGGCGGTCACGGGGAGCTCGGGTCGCGGATGTTCCGGATCGGGCACATCGGGTACTACGACGTCCTCGACATCACTACCGTGCTCGCCGCCGTGGAGACGCTCCTGCTCGAGAGCGGAGCGGACATCGAGCGCGGCGCGGCGGTCGCCCGGGCGCTCGAAGCGTACGGCGAGACCGCGCGTGTCTGACCCGGAGCGCCTCCGCGTCCTCGTCCGCGAGCAGATCGCCGCGCCCGGGATCGAGCACCTGCGCGCGCGGTTCGACGTCGTCGAGGACTTCGACTCCGATCTCGCCTCGATCATCGGCGGCTTCGACGCGATCATCATCCGCTCAGCCACGAAGCTCGATGGGCCACAGATCGAGCGCGGCGAGAGGCTGAAGGTGATCGGCCGCGCCGGGGTCGGCGTGGACAACATCGACGTGAACGCCGCGACGAGGCGCGGCATCGTCGTCGTGAACGCGGCCGAGACGACCGTCGTCTCGGCGGCCGAGCACACGATTGCGCTGATCCTGGCCCTCGCGCGGAACGTGCCGCAGGCTCACGGCGTCGTGAAGGCGGGCGGCTGGGACCGCTCGCGATTCGCCGGCATCGAGCTCTCGGGGAAGACCCTCGGCGTCCTCGGTCTCGGCCGCATCGGGCGGGAGGTCGCGCGTCGTGCGCTGGCGCTCGGGATGAGAGTCGTCGGCTACGACCCGTACGTCACGTCAGAGCGCTTCCGCGATCTCGGCGTCGAGCAGGCCGAGTCCCCGGACAGTGTCTTCGCCGAGGCCGACGTGATCACGCTGCACCTCCCGCTGAACGAGGAGACGCGCGGCGTGCTCGGCGCCGAGGCCTTCGGGCGGATGCGCGAAGGCGTCCGCATCGTGAACGCAGCTCGGGGCGAGCTGATCGACGAGGCGGCGCTCCTCGAGGCCCTCGAGTCCGGGAGGGTGGCGGGCGCGGCGCTCGACGTCTTCGCTGCGGAGCCCTACTCGGGCCCGCTGCTCGCGCTCGA
Source organism: Gaiellaceae bacterium (assembly GCA_041557575.1). Classification (GTDB taxonomy): domain Bacteria; phylum Actinomycetota; class Thermoleophilia; order Gaiellales; family Gaiellaceae; genus GMQP-bins7. The sequence continues at coordinate 12,006 of JBFFGH010000020.1, read as the reverse complement.
GAACGTCGTCGTGACACCGCATCTCGCAGGCTCGACGAACGAGGCCCAGGATCGAGCCGGCGTCGTGATCGCCGAGCAGGTCGCAGCCGCCCTCGAGGGCGGGCTCGTGAGGACGGCAGTGAACTTCCCGGTCGTCGATCCGGGCGAGCTCGAGGCGCTCGGGCCGTTCGTCCCGCTGGCCGCGAAGCTCGGGCGTCTCGCGATGGGCTTCGCGCTCGGAAGGCCGCGGAAGCTCGTCGTGGCGACGCACGGCCCTCTCTCCGAGCGGGACACGCGGCTCCTGACGGTCGCGGCTCTCAACGGTGCGTTCCAGGGCCGCGTCGACGAGGCGGTCAACTACGTCAACGCCCCGCTCATCGCGGCGGAACGCGGGATCGAGGTCTCGGAGCAGCGCGTCGCCGAGTCCGGGGACTACACGAACCTCCTGCGCATCGCGCTCACCGTCGGGGACAGGGAGGTCGAGGTGTCCGGGACGGTCGTCGGCGTGGAGAACCGTCTGTTCCTCGCGGGTGCGCTCGGGTTCGAGATCGACATCGAGCTTGCACCGCGCATGGTGTTCCTCGTCTACAGGGACGTCCCCGGCGTCATCGGCGAGATCGGGACGATGTGCGGGGACGTCGGCGTGAACATCGCGTCGATGGCGGTCTCCCGAACGAGGCCGGGGGGCGGGGCGCTGATGGTCTTCTCGATCGACTCCGAGGCGCCGCCGGGGCTCGTCGGGCAGATCTACGGGTGGGGCTTCGACGCCGTCCACTTCATCTCGTTCGACTGAGCCGTGCGACGGGTACCGCAGCTCGGACGGCGAGGCGGCGGGTGGGTCGTCATCCAGTTCGCCCTCATCCCGGCGATCGTTCTCGCCGGGCTCGCGGGCCCGGACTGGCCCGACTCGGCTGCGACGGTGCTCTTGGTCGTCGGTTGGGCTCTTGCCCTCTGCGGCGTCGTCGTCGCGGTGCTCGCGGCCCGCGCCCTCGGCCGGAGCCTCACTCCCTTCCCGCACCCGACGGGGGAGGAGACCTTCGTCGCTCACGGCCCGTACCGGCTCGTGCGTCACCCGATCTACTTCGGAGGGCTTCTCTTCGTGGGCGGACTCTCGCTCGTTCTCTCACCCTGGGCTCTCGCCGGGACGGTCGTGCTCGGAGCGGTCTGGGCGATGAAGGCGAGCGTCGAGGAGCGCTTCCTCCGCGAGCACTACGAGGCGTACGCCGGGTACTGCGAGCGGACGCGCTTCCGCCTCGTCCCCTTCGTCTACTGACGCATCACGGTAGGCTGCACCCGTGGTTGCGGACTGGCCGGAGCCGGTCGAACGGGTGTCTTCGTTCCTCCGCGAAGCGGGAGCCGAGGCCCGTATCCACGAGTTCCCGGCGGGGACGCCGACTGCGGTGGACGCGGCGGAGGCAGCCGGGTGCGGGGTCGACCAGATCGTCAAGTCACTCGTCCTCATCTGTGACGATCGGCCCGTCGTCGCCCTCGTCCCCGGCGATCGCCGCGGCGACACGGCCAAGATCGCGGGAGCCGTGGGTGCCTCGTCCGCTCGCGTCGCGAAGGCGCGCGAGGTGGAGGACGCGACGGGTTTCGCCCCCGGCGCGGTGGCGCCGTTCCCGCTCCCGAAAGTTCGCCACGTCCTGATCGAGAAGGAGCTGTTCAAGCACCACGTCGTGTGGGCCGGAGCCGGCTCCTCGCGCCACATCGTGGGGATGTCCCCGGGAGAGCTGGCACGGGTGTCGCGGGCCAGGCCGATGGACGTCGTCACGGACGAGACCTACGATTCGCCTAGACCAAAGGAGAGCTGAGGATGCAAGCGACCGAGAAGATCTGGCTGAACGGCGAGCTCGTCGACTGGGACGACGCGAAGATCCACGTCGCATCCCACGGGCTCAACTACGGCAGCGGCGTGTTCGAAGGGATCCGCTGCTACGACACTCCCCACGGCCCGGCGGTCTTCCGGCTCCGCGACCACCTGGAGCGCCTCGAGGACTCGGCGAAGATCCTCTACATGGATCTTCCCTACACGGCCGAGGAGATCCGCTCCGCGACGCACGAGCTGATCGCGGCGAACGGCATCGCATCCTGCTACGTACGCCCGCTCGCGTTCTACGGCTACGGAGAGCTCGGCGTGGCGACGACGGGCAATCCGGTCGACGTCGCCATCATCAGCTTCCCGTGGGGCCTCTACCTCGGCGAGGAGAGCGAGCGCCTCGGCATCACTGCCAAGATCTCGAGCTGGGAGCGCGTGGGCCCCAACGTCATCCCGCACGCCGCGAAGGCGACCGGCATCTACCTCAACTCGATGCTCGCGACGACGGAGGCGCGGCGCGCGGGGTACGACGAGGCGATCATGCTCAACGGCGAGGGTTACGTCGCGGACGGCCCGGGCGAGAACATCTTCATCGTCAAGGACGGTGTGCTCATGACGCCGCCCCTCGCGATGTCGATCCTTCCCGGGATCACCCGCGACACGGTGATCCAGATCGCTCAGGACATGGGCTACCGCACCGAGGAGGCGTTCCTCATCCGGACGGATCTCTACATCGCCGACGAGGTGTTCATGGTCGGAACGGCAACCGAGGTCGCGCCGGTCCGATCGGTGGACGATCGCGAGATAGGCGTCGGTCCGGTGACGAAGGCGCTGCAGCAGGCGTATCTCGACACGGTGCACGGGCGCAGCGAGCGCTGGTCGCACTGGCTCGACGTCGTCGAGATGACGCCGTCTCGGGCCTAGCGTGCCGGCAGTCCGGCACGTCCAGCTCTCGCTCCCCTGGCTCGACGAGCGGGAGGAGGAGCTCGTCCTCGACGTGCTGCGCTCGGGCCGCCTCTCGCTCGGGCCGACGATCGAGCGCTTCGAGGAGATGTTCGCGGAGACGGTCGGCGCGCCGCACGCTGCGGCCGTCTCGAGCGGCACCGCAGGGCTCCATCTCCTGTGCGTCGCCGCCGGCGTCGGCCCCGGTGACGAGGTGATCACGTCTCCCTACTCCTTCGTCGCGTCCGCGAACTGCGCCATGTACGAGGGCGCCAGGCCGGTGTTCGCCGACGTCGACGGGCGGACCCTCAACCTCGACCCGGCCGCCGTCGAGGCCGCGATCACCGAGAGAACCCGCGCCATCGTCGCGGTCGACATCTACGGCTACCCGTGCGAGCTCGGCGAGCTGCGGGCGATCTGCGACCGGCACGGGCTCGTCCTGATACAGGACGCCTGCGAGGCTCTCGGCGCCCGGTACAAGGGGGAGACGATCGGCTCGCAGGGGCCGTCCGCCGTCTTCGCCTTCTACCCCAACAAGCAGATGACGACGGGCGAGGGCGGAATGGTGACGACCCACTCGGAGGAGGAGTGGCGCCTCGTGCGGAGCCTGCGGAACCAGGGGCGAGCGGACTCCGGCGGCTGGCTCGAGCACGCCCGGCTCGGCTTCAACTACCGCATCGACGACGTTCGTGCCGCGATCGGCATCGGGCAGCTCGAGAAGCTCGACGACATCCTCGCCGCGCGCGCCGCTGTCGCCTCCCGGTATTCGAGCATGCTCGCCGGAATCGAGGGCCTGCAGCTCCCGTGCCCCGACGACGCGGAGCACGAGCGCTCGTGGTTCGTCTACGTCGTGGCGCTCCCGAGCGGCGTGGATCGCGAGGCCGTCATCGCCGCGCTCGACGCGCGAGGGATTCAGACGGCGCGCTACCTCCCGTGCATCCACCTGCAGGCGTACATGCGCGAGCGCTTCGGGTACGGGGAAGGGCTCTGCCCGGTCGCGGAGGAGCTGAGCTCCCGGACGCTGGCGCTCCCGTTCCACGCCCGACTGGCGGAGGACGACCAGGAGTACGTCGCGGACGCCCTGCGCGACGCTCTCGAGGCTCGCTAGCGGGGTTCTACCGAGCCGTCTCCGCTGCGACCCGCGCCCGCAGCTTGTCGTCCTCGAGGACGTCGTCAGGAAGGTCGTAGCGCCGGAACGAGAGCCACGCGACGAGGACGAGCAGCGCCGCGAGCGGCCCCACGAGCCTCACGCCGAGTGGATCCTCGGCGGTGTGGCCGAGGTACAGGAGGCCTCCGAGAAGGAGAGGCGCGAGCGCGGAGGTCGTCTTCTCCACGAAGTTCTGCGCGCCGTAGTAGGTCGCCTCCCGTCGCAGGCCGGTCACGATGCTGTCGTAGTCGATGATGTCCGCGGTCAGCGGCGCGGGGAAGAGGTAGTTCCCGGCGATGGGCAGGCCGGCGATGACCATGGCGCCCACGAGTTGTGCCTCGACCGGGATCACCGGCAGGAATCCGGCGAGCGCGAGGAGCGGGAAGAGGACGATCGCCGCGACGAGGGAGATCCGGTACGCCTGCCGCTTCGTCATGCGGCGCGAGAGCCGCGTTGCGGTCGGGATCATCACGACCATGGTCCCGACTGCGACGGCGGAGAGCACCGACACCCAGCTGCCCGCCTCGTCGACGTCGAGCGCCGCCTCGACGAGGAACGGCAACGAGCCGAGGAGGATCTGGAACCCGAGCTGGAACAGCGCGAACGTCGGGAGGAAGTAGAGGAAGAAGCGGTTCGAGAACGTGGAGCGGAGCGCGTCCCACAGCCCGATCTCGGCGGGCTCCTGCGTGCGTGAGGCGTGGCGCCAGACACCTGCCGCTCCCGTGTACCGGAACGTGAGGGCGACGACCGCCATGAACGCAGCCATCGCCGTGTACCCGACGGAGTCGATGAGGATCCCCGACACGACGAGCCCGAGCCCCGCACCTGCGGCCCCGAAGTAGACACGCATGCCCGTTATCTGGACGCGCTCCCGGCTCTCGTGGGCGATCTCGGGGAGCAGCGCCTCGTATGGCCCCCCGGAGAGCGTCGAGGAGAGGAAGTAGAGCTCGAGGACGATGAACAGGTATGCGGCGGCCGCTGCAGCGCTCGACTGGGGCGGCGTGAAGAGCAGCATGGAGAAGAGCGCCCAGAACGGGGTGGCCGCGAGGATGAACGGAAGACGCCGCCCGAGCCGGCTGTGGACGCGGTCGCTCCAGTACCCGATGAGGCCGTCGTCCACCGTCTCGACGAGCCTCGCCGCGGTCAGGATGGCGCCCACCGCGAAGGGCGAGAGCAGGTCCGTGGCCTCGGTGTAGAAGTAGAGGAGCCACAGGCTCCGGCTCTGCGTGAGCGCCTCGCCGCCCATGCTCGAGGAGGCGTACATCAGCTTCGACCGGAGCGGCAGTGTCGGTGCCATGCGCGCTCATTGTCCTTCGCCCGCTCGCCGCGCGCTCGACGGAGGAGTGCCTATGCTCGCCCGGTGCGAAGGATCCGGACTGCGGGGCGGCTCCTCTCGGCTCAGGCGCGCGCAGGTGCCGGCCTCGCAGTCGCCTCGAACCCGGCGCTCGTGGGCCCGGCAGCCCGAAGGCTGCTCGGCGAGCCGATCGAGGAGGAGGCCGAGGTCGGAGGCATCGGCGCGACGGTGTTCCGCCCCGCGCGCGGCACAGGCCCGTGGCCGACGGCCGTCCTCTATCCCGGCGTCACGAGAGAGGGCAGGCGCCACGCGGCGTTCGTCGGCTTCGGCCGTGCGCTGGCCGCCACCGGCTGCCTGGCGGTCGTGGCGGAGCCCGACGGTCTCGCCGTCGGGGAGCTGACGGGCGAGACGGCCTCGCAGGCCCTCGCGGCTGCCGAGGCGGTCGCGGCGCGTCGGGACGTCGCCGGGGGCCGCGTCGCGCTCGTCGGCGTGTCGGGGGGCGCGACGCTCGCGCTGTGCGCAGCTGCGGCGGGTGGGCTGGCCCACCGCGTCACGTCGGTGCTCGTGATGGCACCGGTCTGCAACCTCCAGGAGGCGCTGCGCTTCGTGACGACCGGGTTCCGGCGGGAGGACGGCGCCTTCGTGCCGTTCGCGACGCGGAGCTTCTTCCAGCTCGTCAGTGCTCGCTCGGTCGTGGCGTCGCTCCCGAGAGGTGGAGACAGAGATGCGGCGCTCGAGCTCCTTCGCTCGCTCCCCGACTACGGGCCGGACCCTCTCGAGGCGCTCGGGGGGCTGGCCGAGAGCACGTCGGATCCCGGTGTGCGTGCGACGCTCGACCTGTTCGGGAACCGCGACCCGGAGCGGTTCGACGAGCTCTTCGAGGCGATTCCCTCCGTCGCGAGAGCCTCCCTGACGTCGCTCTCTGCGGTTCGCGGTGCCGCGCAGATCGCAGCTCCGGTGGAGCTCGTCGTGGCCCGGGAGGACAAGTACATCCCGCTGTCCGACGCGCTCGCGTTCGTGTCGTCGTGCCCGACTGCGCGGCTCACCATCCTCGACTCGCTGCAGCACGCCGTCCCGCACTTCGCGGTCGAAGCCGCCCGGGACCTCGCGCGCCTGAACGGCGCCGTCGTGAGGGCGCTCGCCGCGGCATACTCACGGTGATGTCGGCGGCCAAGATGGTCTTCCTCGGGTTCGGCAAGTACGCACGTGCCGACAAGATCTACGCGCTCGAGCCCATCTCCGGCGAGGAGCGCGGCCACGGCCGGCGGACGCTCGTCTGGGTGGACGGGATCCCGGATCCGATCGTCGCCTCGCGCACCGAGCAGACCATCCTCGAGGACATGGCCGAGGCGACTGCCGTCGTCGCCGAGGTCAGGCGGCGTCGCGGACGCGCGGCCACACAGCATCCGCAGCTCTTCGAGGAGTGACCCCGGAGCTGCGGGACATCCTCGCCCGGAGCGTTCACGACGCCGCCCGGGAGCTCATCGGCTGGACGTTTCTCGTGGACGGCGTCGGCGGCGTCGTCGTCGAGACAGAGGCGTACGCCGCCGACGATCCCGCGAGCCACTCGTTCCCGGGGCGAACCGCCCGGAACGCGACGATGTTCGGCCCGGCCGGCCGTCTGTACGTCTATCGCTCGTACGGCGTCCACTGGTGCGCGAACATCGTCAGCGGACGGGAAGACGTCGGCGAGGCGGTCCTCCTGCGCGCTCTCGAGCCGACCTCGGGGATCGACGTCATGCGGAGCCGGCGCGGAGTGGAGGACACGCGGCTTCTCTGCTCGGGCCCGGGCCGGCTGACCCAGGCTCTCGGGATCTCGAGTCGGCACGACGGTCTCGAGCTCGACGAGCCGCCGTTCGAGCTTCGTCCGCCCGAAGCCGACGTCGATGTCGTCACCGGGCCGCGGATCGGGATCAGCCGGGCGGGAGAGCGGCCGTGGCGCTACGCCCTCAGGGGGTCCGCTTTCGTGAGCCGTCCCCGACCACCAGCTTGATCGTGTAGCCGGGAGCGATCGCGACTCCCGGCTGCTGCCGCTGGCGCAGGACGACTCCCGTTCGACCGCGCGCGGTCTTGATGCGAGCGTTCAGCTTCAGCCGCTTCAGCTCGCGTCCGACGTCCTCGATGCTCGAGCCGACGAAGTTCGGGAGCACGCCGTGCTGCGTCTTCGAGACCACGATCGTGACCGCGTCGCCGGCCGACAGCCCTCCGCTTCGCGGGAACTGGTCGACGACGAGCCCGGGCACCTTGCCCGGCTTCGCAGGCTTGTAGACGATCTGGGCGGCGAGCGGCTGCGCGGCGAGCCGAGCTCGTGCACCGTCCGCCGTGAGGCCGAGGACGTCGGGCACCGCTACCTCGTTGGGCTTGCAGTCCGCACTCTCGGTGGGGCTGTCGCCCGTGAAGTAGACGACGAGCTGCGACCCACGGCAATAGCCGTTGTCGAGCCGCCATCTTCCGTCGCGCTTGACGACCCACGTCGAAGCGCCACCGAGGTACGGCGGGGCGGCGAAGCTGTCGGCCTCGCCGGTGACGCCCGCCTGGCTGGCCGCCTCGTCCTTCTCGACCTTCTCGACGAACGTGCGGAAGATCTCGGCCGGATAGGTCCCTCCGGCGACGGGCTGTCCGCGGTACTCCGTGCGCATGGGGCGGAGCTGATCCGGGTAGCCGACCCACACGGCGACGACGAGATCGGGCGTATACCCGACGAACCACGCGTCCCCGTAGTCGTCGGTGGTGCCGGTCTTGCCCGCGATCTGCGTCCCCGGAACCGCAGCCCGGCGTCCCGTCCCGGACGCGACGACGTCCTGCAGGATCTGCGTGAGCAGCCTCGCTCTTCCTTCGTCGAGCACCGTCTTCGGCCGGGGCTCGTCCTGCTCGACGCGCCCCGAGCGGATGTTCTCGACGCTCTCCACGACGCGCGGGCGATTGCCGAAGATCGAGCTGTCGATGCGCTGCCCGTCGTTTGCGATCGTCGCGTACGCACGAGCCATCTCGAGCGGGTTCACGGCCAGCGATCCGAGCCCGATCGAGAAGTACGCGTCGAGGGGGCTCTGGATCCCGAGCGCGTGCGACGTCTTGACGATCGCCTTCGGCCCGACGAGCTCCGTGAGCCGTGCGTAGACCGTGTTGTCGGAGGACACCATCGCGCGCGAGAGGCTGACGCTCCCCAGGTACGAGTTCTCGTAGTTCGTCACACGCCAGATTCGGTCTCCCGCGTCGATCTCGACCGGCTTCGACTCGAGCTCGGTCGCGGGCGAGACGCCCTCTCGCATCGCCGTCGCCAGCACGATCGGCTTGTAGGCCGAGCCCGACTGGCGCCTGGACTGCGTCGCGAGGTTGAACTGGCTCTGGCTGAAGCTGCGACCGCCGACCATGGCGCGCACCACCCCCGTCTCGGGGTCGATCGCGACGATCGCCGCCGCCGGGCCGTTCGGGTCCGGCAGCACGTCGTCGACCGCCTCGGAGGCCTTCTGCTGGAGGGCGAGGTCGATCGTCGTCGTCACGCGGAGGCCGCCTCCGAACACGCGGCCGGCGCCGAAGCGCTCGACCAGCTGCTCCTTCACGTAGTTGAGGAAGTAGGGAGCGCGGCCCTGCGTTCCCGGCAGCCGGATGTCGTCGGGATTCGGGAGCGGGGCCTGCGACGCCTCGCGGAGATCGGCGGCCGTGATCTTCCCCTGCTCGTACATCATCCGCAGGACGTGGCCACGGCGAGCCTTTGCAGAACGTGGGTTCGCGGCGGGGTCGTAGAGATTGGGGTCCGCCGGGATCCCCGCGAGCAGCGCCGCCTCGGCGAGGTCGAGCTCGTCGGCGTTCTTCTTGAAGTACGTGCGCGCCGCCTGCTGGATGCCGTAGGCGCCGTGACCGAAGTAGATCGTGTTGAGGTACGCGGTGAGGATGCGGTCCTTGCTCCAGCGCTGCTCGAGCTGCCAGGCGAGCGCGGCCTCCCGCACCTTTCGCGCGATCGTCCGCTCGTTGCGGATGTAGGCGTTCTTCACGAACTGCTGCGTGATCGTCGATCCGCCTTCGACGATCCCACGGTGCCGCAGGTCCTGCCAGAGCGCACGTGCGACGCCGCGGATGTCGATCCCCCGGTGCTCGAAGAAGCGCTGGTCCTCGACCGAGACGATCGCCTGACGCATGATCGGTGCGATGTCCTTCGTGTCGACGAGCACGCGGCTCTCGTCTCCGCGGAGGACGGCGAGCACGGAACGGCCGTTCGATGCGTAGACGACGGAGTTGACCTCCGACTGGTCCGCCGACGGATCGAGGGAGGGGATCTCGCTCGCGACGGCGCTCACGAGACCGAACGTGAACGACATTGTCGCGAGGACGAGGAGTACGCCCAGCAGCGCCGCGAGGCGCCGCTTGCGAACCCGGCGCCGCGGTCGCGGCAGCCCCTTCTCTCTCCGAACCCGCAAGGGAGGCAAGTGTAGCCCCGAAGCGCCGCATCTCCGCAAAGAGCGTGTTCAGAGCCGCCCGGGGACGGCGCATCTCGGGGGAGAGTCACGGGTCGCGGTGAACGGACGCAGCTCCACCCGCGGTGCGCGGTAGGCTCAGCCACCGTGGAGCAGCTCTTGACGCTCGACGACGCCGAGAGGATGGCCGAGGCCGCGCTCCCGGCGGACGCGTGGAGCTACATCGCCGGTGGAGCCGGGGACGAGCGCACGCTGCGCTGGAATCGCGAGGCGTTCTCCCGCTTCCGGCTCCGCCCACGCGTGCTCGTCGACGTCTCGTCGGTGACCACGGAGACCAGCGTCCTGGGAACGCCCGTCTCGATGCCGGTCCTCGTCGCCCCGATGGCGTTTCAGCAGATCGCTCACGAGGAGGGCGAGGTCGCGACTGCGCGGGGTGCCGCGTCCGCGGGGACGCTCATGTGCGTGTCGACGGTCGCGACGGCCGAGCCCGGCGAGGTCGCCGCAGCTGCCCCCGGTGCTCCACGCTGGCTCCAGATCTACGTGTTCCGGGATCGCGAGGTGAGCGATCGCGTCATCGAGCAGGCTCTCGACGCGGGGTACACGGCGCTCGTCCTCACTGCCGACCTCCCCGTCTACGGCATCCGGCACCGCGAGGTGCGAAGCGGCTTCGCCGCGCCCGAGGGCGACGTCCCGGCGCTCGTCGAGGCCCGCGCCCGGGGTGGGGAGCCGGAGGGGCACCACTCGCTCGGGCTGCTCGACTCCGGGCTCGAGTGGCAGTACGTCAGCGATCTGTGCGAGAGATGGGGCGTGCCGGTGGTCGTGAAGGGGCTCGTGACGGCAGAGGACGCGATCCTCGCGTGCGAGCACGGCGCTTCGGGCGTCGTCGTCTCGAACCACGGCGGACGGCAGCTCGACGGCGCGATCGCCTCGCTCGAGGCGCTGCCCGAGGTGGTCGAGGCGGTCGGTGATCGTGTCGAGGTCTACGTCGACGGCGGTGTCCGGCGCGGGCCCGACGTCGTCATGGCGCTCGCGCTGGGCGCCCGAGCCGTTCTCGTGGGGCGCCCCGTCTTCTGGGGCCTCGGCTTCGGGGGAGACGTCGGAGTCGGCCAGGTGCTCGGGATCCTCCAGGAGGAGACCGAGAACGCGCTCGCGCTTCTGGGTTGTCGATCGCCTGCGGAGGTGACGCAGGCCCACGTCACGAGGGCCTGAGGCGCATGGGAATCGCCGATCTCACAAGGAATGCCGTCCACGTCCTGCCGGACGGGGCGCTCGAGGCGAAGCTGGCACTCGGGCGCCCGCTGCGCGTCAAGCTCGGAATCGATCCGACCGGCTCCGACATCCACATCGGGTTCGCGGTGGTGCTGAACAGGCTCCGCGCGTTCCAGGACGCCGGCCACATCGCCGTTCTGATCGTGGGTGACTACACGGCGCGGATCGGCGATCCGTCCGGCCGCTCGGTCGAGCGGAAGGTCCTGCCCGACGAGGTGCTCGACCGCAACGCGAAGCTCTTCGCGGAGCAGGCCTACCGCATCCTCGATCGCGAGCGAACCGAGATCCGCTTCAACGGCGAGTGGCTCGGCAGCCTGGACTACGCAGAGCTGGTGCGTCTCACCCGGATGGGCACGGTGGCGCAGCTGCTCGAGCGAAACGACTTCCGGGAGCGGTACGAGGGCGGAAACCCGATCTCGGTGTCGGAGCTCCTGTACCCGTTCGCGCAGGCCTACGACTCGGTGGCCGTGGAGGCGGACATCGAAGTGGGAGGGACCGACCAGCTCTACAACCTGCTCATGGGGCGTGACGTCATGACCCACTACGGGCTCGAGCCGCAGTCGATCATCACGTACGAGCTGCTCGTCGGCACGGACGGGGTGGAGAAGATGTCGAAGTCGGTCGGGAACTACATCGGGATAGACGATCCCCCGGAGGAGCAGTTCGGCAAGGCCATGTCGATCCCGGACTCCGCACTCGACCAGTGGTGGAGGCTCGCTCTCGACCGGGAGCGCCCCGGGGGTGAGCCGATGGACGAGAAGCTCGCGCTTGCCCGAGGAATCGTCGAGCGCTACCACGGCCCGGAGGCCGCTCGCGAGGCGGAAGGGCACTTCACACGGGTCGTGCGCGAGGGCCGCGCACCCGAGGAGATCCCGTCGGTGCCGCTCCCCGACGGGGATCCCGTGCATGTCCCCGCGCTGCTCGCGACGTGCTTCGGCCTCTCGACGAGCGAGGCGCGCCGCATGATCGGGCAAGGGGGCGTGAGGATCGACGGCGAGCCGCTCAAGGAGCTCGACGTCCCTCGCACGAGGCTCTCCGGCGCGGTGCTGCAAGCGGGGAAGCGCCGGTTCGTCCAGCTCCGTGGCTGACGCGGCATTTCGGCGGCCGTCCGTACGTTGAACAAGGTGGAAGGGTGGTGTGCTACCAT
>JBFFGH010000019.1:0-23574 GCA_041557575.1 Gaiellaceae bacterium | reverse complement strand
TGAGCGGCGACGGCCTTTTCGAGCGAGCCGTTGAAGAAGACGTCGAGGACGCGGCGGAAGGCCGCCGACGCCTGCGGCTGGACATTGCCCCCGGAGACCGTGGGCAGGGCACGCAGCCTGGCCTCGGCCTCGGCACGCAGCTCGGCCACGCTCGAGCCCGACCGCTCGACGAGCGTCCGCGGGAGCTCCTGGTCGAGCAGCGCGATGAGCAGGTGGTCGGGTGTGAGCTCCGCACTTCCCGCGCGCCGCGCCAGATCCTGGGCGGCGGCCACGGCCTCTCCGGATTTCAGGGTCAACTTGCCGAAGTCCAACTCACTTCCTCCGAACGGGGTGTTGAGACGGTTGGTAGAGGACGATCTCGCGCTTGTACGAGCGGTGGACGGACGCGATCTCGGCGCGCAGCTCGCGCTCGAGCCGCTCCATCCGCGCCTGGAGCCGCCGAAGCTCGTCCTCGAGACGGAGGACGTGCTCGACGCCGGCGAGGTTCAGCCCCAGCTCGGTCGTCAGTCGCTGGATGAGCCGGAGCCGCTCGACGTCGGCATCCGAGTAGAGGCGCGTGCCGCCGGGCGTTCGCGCCGGGCGGACGAGGCCCTTCGCCTCGTAGAGCCGCAGCGTCTGCGGATGCATGCCGACGAGCTCGGCGGCGATCGAGATCATGTACCGCGGGCGATCGGCCATCACACGGCCTCCGCGAACCGCTCGCGCGGCGCCTCGCGCGAGACCTTCTGGTAGGTCTCGAGCGCCTCGCGCTCGGCCTTCGTCAGCTTGCTCGGCACGGTCACCTTCACGCGCGCGAGGAGATCGCCACGCCCGGAGCCCTTGATGCGCGGCGCTCCGCGGCCCTTGACGCGGAGGAGCTTGCCGCTCTCCGTCCCGGCCGGCACCTTGAGCGACACCGGGCCGTCCGGGGTCGGGATGTCGACCCTGGCACCGAGCGCCGCCTCCGCATAGGTGACGGGCACGTCGAGGACGAGGTCCGAGCCCCGCCTCTCGTAGAGCGTCGACGGCTCGACCTCCACGACGACGTAGAGATCGCCCGACGGCCCGCCGTGGACGCCGGCACCGCCCTTGCCCTTGAGCTTGACCTTCGTCCCGGTCCGCGCCCCCGCGGGGATCTTCACGGAGTATCGCTTGGTCTTCCTCTCGCGGCCCATGCCCCGGCACGAGGCGCAGGGTGTCTCGACGATCGTGCCGTTCCCCTGGCAGCGGGGGCACGGGTGGGAGAGGGCGAACAGGCCCTGCGAGTCCGAGACGATGCCGCGCCCCGCACATTGCGGACACGTCTTCGGCGACGTCCCCGGCGCCGCCCCGGTGCCGTGGCAGGTCGAGCACACGGTGTCGGCTTCGACGGGGATGCGCACCTGCGCTCCGTTCAACGAGTCCTCGAACGAGATCTGCACGTGCGCCTCGAGGTCGTCGCCGCGGATCGGCTGGCGGCTCGCGGCGCGCGCGCCCCTAGCGCCGAACATCCCTCCGAACAGGTCGCTGAGATCACCCAGGTCGAAGTCCTCGAAGCGCACACCGCCCATGTCTGCTCCCCCTGGGAAGCCGCGAGCGCCGGTGGCGCCGAACGCGTCGTACGCCCTTCGCTTCTCCGGGTCGGAGAGCAGGTCGTACGCTGCCTGCACCTCCTTGAACCGCTCCTCGGCCGACGAGTCCCCGGGGTTGCGGTCCGGGTGGTACGTGCGCGCCAGCTTCCGGTATGCCTTCTTGATCTCGTCGCCGGACGCCGTCTTCGCGACGCCGAGCACCTCGTACGGGCTCCTCGTCATCCCGCGACGATCACCCGAGCCGGCCGGACGACCTTGTCGCCCAGGCGATACCCGCGCTGCACCACCTCGATCACGGCGCCGGGCTCGACGCCCTCCGCGGGCCGGGCAAGGAGCGCCTCGTGCACGTGCGGATCGAACGGGCCGTCCGTCTCGATCTCGACGAGGCCCTCCTTCACGAGCGCGCCGCGCAGCGACCGCTCGACGAGCCGGACGCCGTCGACGAGAGCCGCTTCCTCGTGCCGCTCCGCGGCGTCGAGCGCACGCTCGAGGTCGTCGAGGATCGGGAGCAGGTCGAGCACGAGCCGCTCGTGCGCATGCGCGACCAGGCGCTCCTGGTCGCGCGCCGCCCGCTTGCGGTAGTTCTCGAAGTCGGCCTGCACCCTCTGGGCGAGGGCGAGGTACTCGTCGCGCTCGGCCGTGACGGCCGCGAGCTCGACCTCGGGAGACGGAGCCTCTTCCTCCGTCTCCTCACGCTCCTCGTCCTCGGTCTGGTTCTCGACGAGCTCCTCGCTCACGACTTCGCCGCCTCTTCCTCGTCGATGACCTCGAAGTCGGCGTCCTCGACGACCTCCTCCTCACCGCCGCCGTTGCCCGGGGCATGTGACGCGGCCTGCGCCGACGCCTGCGCGTAGATCGCATCGGAGAGCGAGCGGGACGCCTCCTCCAGCGCCTCGGTCTTGGCCCTGATCTCCGCGAGATCCGAGCCCTCGACCGCCTGCCGGAGCTCCATGACCCGGCCCTCGATCGTCGATGCGTCGGCCTCGGGCAGCTTGTCCCGGTGGTCCTTGAGCGTGCGCTCGACCTGGTAGGCGAGCTGCTCCCCGGCGTTTCGCGCATCGGCGAGCTCGCGGAGCTTGTGGGCCTCGTCCGCGTGGGACTCGGCCTCCTTGATCAGCCGCTCCACGTCGGACTCGGAGAGCCCCGACCCGCCCTCGATCCGGATCTGCTGCTCGTTTCCGGTGCCGAGGTCCTTGGCGTTGACGTGGATGATCCCGTTCGCGTCGATGTCGAAGGCAACCTCGATCTGCGGCGTGCCGCGGAAGGCGGGCGGGATCCCGACGAGCTGGAACTTCCCGAGCGTCTTGTTGAAGGCGATCATCTCGGACTCGCCCTGGGCGACGTGGATCTCGACGGACGGCTGGTTGTCCTCGGCAGTCGTGAAGACCTCGGCCTTGCGCGTCGGGATCGTCGTGTTGCGCTCGATCAGCTTCGTGAACACCCCGCCCTTGGTCTCGATCCCCAGGGAGAGCGGGGTCACGTCGAGGAGGAGCACGTCCTTCACCTCGCCCCGGAGGACACCCGCCTGGATCGCCGCCCCGACGGCGACGACCTCGTCCGGGTTGACACCCTTGTGCGGATCCTTGCCGACGAGCTCCTTGACCTTCTCCTGCACCGCGGGCATCCGCGTCATGCCGCCGACGAGGATGACGTGGTCGATGGCCGATGCGGACAGCCCCGCGTCCTCGAGCGCCAGCTTCGTCGGGTTGACGGTGCGCTCGAGCAGGTCGTGCGTGAGCTCGTTGAGCTTCGCACGGGTCAGCTGCAGATCGAGGTGCTTCGGCCCCTCGGGAGTCGCGGTGATGAACGGCAGGTTGATCTGCGTCGTCATCGTCGAGGAGAGCTCGATCTTCGCCTTCTCCGCGGCTTCGTACAGCCGCTGCAGGGCCATCGGGTCCTGGCCGAGGTCGATCCCGTGGTCGCGCTTGAACTCCGCGATCATCCAGTCGACGACCGCCTTGTCGAAGTTGTCGCCGCCGAGGTGGTTGTCCCCGTTGGTGGCCTTCACCTCGAACACGCCTTCACCGAGATCGAGGATGGACACGTCGAACGTGCCGCCGCCGAGGTCGAACACGAGAATCGTCTGCTCGACACCCTCCTTGTCGAGGCCGTACGCGAGCGCGGCCGCGGTCGGCTCGTTGATGATGCGGAGGACGTTGAGGCCCGCCACCTTGCCGGCGTCCTTCGTCGCCTCGCGCTGTGCGTTGTTGAAGTAGGCCGGGACGGTGATGACCGCGTCGCTCACCGTCTCGCCCAGGTACGACTCGGCATCCTGTCGGAGCTTCTGCAGGATCATCGCCGAGATCTCCGGCGGGGCGTACGTCTTGCCCTCCGCCTCCACCTCGACGTCGCCGTTCGGCCCCTTGTCGACTTCGTAGGGGACGATCGTCATCTCCTCGGAGACCTCGTCGAACTTCCGCCCCATGAAGCGCTTGATCGAGAAGATCGTGTTCTTGGGATTCGTCACTTGCTGGCGCTTGGCCGGCGCGCCGACGAGCCGCTGCCCGTCACGCCCGAAGGCGACGACGGACGGTGTCGTGCGCCCGCCCTCGGCGTTCGGGATGACTGTCGGCTCGGTTCCCTCGAGGACGGCCATGCACGAGTTCGTCGTCCCGAGGTCGATGCCAATCGTCTTTGCCATCATCTGCTCCTTGGATATCTAGTGTGTTGAATCCGAAAATCTGAGTCGTATGTTAGCAAGTTTCTCTTCTCACCACTCCTGGACGAGAGCCCGCGAAGGACGAGGAGCTCACGGCGCGAAGATCCAGATCATGGAACCCCGCACGCGCCTGCTGAACCGCTGGGTGGAGCGCGGTGTCTCCTCGAATCGCATCCTCCTGTACCTCGCCGGCACGACCCTGGCGCTCAGCACCGCCGCGGGCTTCGTGATGCACTGGATCGACGAGGAGGCGTTCCCGACCGTCGGGACGGGGATCTGGTGGGCGGTCGTCACGTTCTGCACCGTGGGGTATGGCGACTACGTCCCCCAGGGCGCGCTCGGCCGCTTCGTCGGCGGAGTCGTGATGGTCTTCGCGATCACCTTCATCACCGTGATCACCGCTCTCGTGACCTCGGCGCTCGTCACGGGCGAGGAGCGGCGCCGGGCGGACGCCGAGCGTGCCGAGCACCCTCAGATCCACGAGGCGCTGGCCAGGATCGAGCAGCGACTCGAGAGGATCGAGAGTCAGTCCATCGGGCCCCGAGAGCGCAGGCCCGACGCTTGACGTTCTGCAGCCGTGCCGGTCGCTGCACGACGGGCGGCTAGCGGTTCACCCCGATCAGGATGCCCCCGGCGACGACGCAGAGGGCACCGGCGACGAGGCGTGCGTCGATGTTCTCCGTTCTCCGTAGTGCGAGCCATGAGAGGGAGACGCCCCAGAGCGACTCCGTGGCCACGATGGGCGAGACGACGGACACGCGTCCACGGTAGAAGGCCTCGAAGAGGAGAACGTAGGAGAGCCCGTAGCAGAGACCTGCCGGGACGAACGCGACGAAGCCGCGCCGCGTGAGCTCTGGTCGGGTCCACCACACGAAGACCGCCGCCGCGAGCGTCCCTGTGAGCATCGTCGCGAACGCCGCGATCCCGGGATCGACGTCCGCCGCCTCGGTGCCGAGCCAGCGGATGAGGCTGTCGCGGGTCGCGAATGCAAGCGTCGCGATGAGCGCATAGACGAGCCCAACGCGGCGGAAGTGCTCGGGTCGAGCGCGATCGCTCGCGAGCAGGATGCCTCCCGTGACGATGAGCGCCGCGCCGAGCACGAGCCCGGCGACGAGGGGCTCGTCGAGGAACACGAGAGCGATCGCGACGGCGAAGAGCGGTGCCGTACCGACCGTGACGGAGGCGCGCGAGGCGCCGGCGTCGCGCACGGCGAACGTGAACAGGATCTGGGAGATCCCGGGCGCGAGCAGGCCTGCGAGCAGGAACGGCCAGGCGCCTGCGAGATCCCATTCGCCCTGCGCCGCGGCCGCCACCGCCGTCAGCGCGAAGGCAGGCACGATCGTGAACAGAGTTCCCGCTTCCGGCGCAGTCCCGGTGCGAAGCGCGATGCGCACGAAGACCGTCATCGCCCCGAAGAGGAACGCGGACGTGCCGGCGAGCAGGATCGCGGTCACGCCTGACGTGTCCTGCGAACGAGAGCACGGAGGGCCGCGGCCGCCGCGGGCTCGGCGACGAGGATGCCGGCCATGATGACGGCGCACCCGAGCCAGCCCCCCCACCCCAGCACCTCGTTGGCGAGGAGGACGCCGAAGAGCGCGGCGAAGGGCGCCTCGAGCGTGAAGACGAGCGCGGCCCGGGCCGCCGTCGTGCGCGCCTGCACCCAGGTCGCGACCAGGTATCCGAGGGCTCCCGAGAAGAGGCCCGTCACGAGAAGCGCTGCCCAGACCGTGCGCCCACGCGGCAGCTCGAGCTCGCCCGCCGCAACGGCGAGCACGGCGCTGCAGACGAAGGCCGTCGCCATCATCAGGAAGGTCAGGACTCTCGCGTCGTAGAGCGGCGCGAGCCTCTCCATCGCCACGATCTGGAGCGCGGCTGCGAGCGCGCTGGCGAGAACGAGGAGGTTGCCGGCGGTCGATCCGCCCGGCACACCGCTGAGCAGGAGGAGCCCCGCTACGGCCAACGCGACACCGACCCACAGCTCACGCGGGACGGGCGTCCGGAAGAGGACGAGCGCGATGAGCGGGGTGAAGACGACGTAGAGGCCGGTGATGAAGCCCGTGCTCGCGACGGTGGTCAGCTCGAGGCCCGCGGTCTGCAGGCCGAACGCGGCTGCCAGCAAGAGACCCGCCAGGAGCCCTCCCCCGAACCCGTGCCGCGGCAGCGATCGAAGCCCGCTCCACGCGAAGGGGAGGAGCGCCACCGTCGAGATGGCGAACCGGACTGCGAGGAACGCGAACAACGGGTACAGCTCGAGCGCGTCCTTGACCTGCACGAACGTGAGCCCCCAGACGGCGGTGACCGCGACGAGAGCGAGAAGAGGGCCGGGCCTGGTCACCGCGCGGATTCTCTACGCTCTCCGGCGGTGGGGGCTACGGACACGTTCGGCAGGCCGCTTCGCGACCTCAGGATCTCGGTCACCGACCGCTGCAACTTCCGCTGCGTCTACTGCATGCCGAGCGAGGTGTTCGGACACGACTACCGCTTCTTGCCGAGACGCGAGCTCCTCACCTTCGAGGAGATCGAGCGCGTCGCCCGGGTCTTCGTCGACCTCGGCGTGCACAAGCTGCGGCTGACGGGAGGCGAGCCCCTGCTCCGCCGTGACGTCGAACGGCTCGTGGCCCGCCTCGCGGGCCTCGGCGACCTCGACATCACGCTCACGACGAACGCCGCGCTCCTCGCGCAGAAGGCACGGGCTCTCGCCGACGCCGGGCTCAGTCGCGTGACGGTGAGCCTCGACTCCCTGGACGACTCGGTCTTCCGTGCGATGAACGACGTGGACTTCCCGGTCACGAGGGTGCTCGAGGGCATCGACGCGGCCGCGGCTCTGGGCCTTCCCGTCAAGGTCAACGTCGTCGTGAAGAGGGGCGTCAACGAGAGCTCGATCGTCGAGATCGCGCGCCACTTCCGCGGAACCGGGCACGTCGTTCGCTTCATCGAGTACATGGACGTGGGCGCGACGAACGGCTGGCGGCTCGACGACGTCGTGCCCGCCACCGAGATCGTCGCAAGAGTCGGTGCGGAGTTCCCGCTCGTGCCGGTGGAGCCGGCCTACCGCGGTGAAGTCGCCCGCCGCTACCGCTACGTCGACGGCGCCGGCGAGATGGGCGTCATCGCCTCGGTGACGCAGCCGTTCTGCGGTGACTGCACGCGCGCCCGGCTCTCGGCCGACGGGAAGCTCTACACCTGCCTCTTCGCCGTGCGCGGGCACGACCTCCGCGCGATCGTCCGCTCCGGCGCCTCGGATGCGGAGATCGACGAGACGATTCGCTCCGTCTGGGAGCGGCGTGCCGACCGCTACTCGGAGATCCGCACCGAGGAGACGTCCCGGCTGCGCAAGATCGAGATGTCCTACATCGGCGGCTAGGCGGTCGGCTCGGCCGCCGCCGTCGGCACGGGGCGCCTTCGCAGGAGGCCGCGACCCGGTTCCAGCTGCGCTCCGCTCGCCCTCAGGATCATCGCCACGGAGACGAGCACCGCTGCGCCGGCGAGCACCATCTGCAGGGTGATCGACTCACCCAGGAGCAGCCACCCGAGCGCGACGGCCACGATGGGGTTGACGTACGCATAGGTCGAGACGAGGGACACGGGCGCCACGCGGAGGAGCCAGACGTACGCCGAGAACCCGACGACGCTCCCCGCGACGACGAGGTACGCGACGGCCAGGACCGCATCCCTCGTCCAGTCGGCTCTCCCGAGCTCCCCGGTCAGAAGCGAGAGCACTGCGAGGAGGACTCCTCCGCAGAGCGCCGCGAGGCCCGCCGAGACGATGGGCCGCTTCGGCAGCGGCGCTCCTCGCGAGTAGAGCGACCCGGCCGCCCAGCACATCGCGCTGACGACGATGACGAGGGCTGCCGTGCGATCGACGAGGCCCTCGCCGAAGGGATCGAAGAGGAGTGCGAGCCCGAGGAGCCCGAGTGCGAACCCGGCGTATGCAGACCGTGGCAGACGTCGGCCGAAGAAGAGCCGATCGAACAGCGTCATCCAGATCGGGATCGACCCGACGATGAGAGCCGCCATCCCGGCCGGGACGGTCTTCTGCGCCCAGGCGAGAGCTCCGTGCCCCGTGACGAAGAGAAGCCCGCCGAACACGAAGGCGGCGGCGACCTGTCTTCTTCCGATGCGGTCGCCCGCCCGGTCGCCGCGGGGCAGCGCGATCGCGAGGAGCAGAGAGCCGGCAGTCAGGTGGCGGAGAGCCATCGCCAGGAGCGGTGGCAGGTCGCGCACCGCGATCGCGAGAGCGATGAACGTCGAGCCCCAGACGAGGTAGATGGTGATCAGGGCGAGCCATACGCGCGGCCCATACCTCCCGGCCATGGCGCGATCGTGTCGCGTCCCGCGACTCAGCTCAAGTAGGAGTCGGAGTGCATTCGATCACCGCTGCTCATGCGGGGTCACCGACAGCCGGAGCACGTCCGGGCGGTGGTAGTGCCCGGCGGGATCGAACCGCTGTCGCTCCTCGCGCAGCCTGACGGGATCGAGCTCCGCGTAGAGGATTCCCTCCTCCCCGTAGAGCGGGCCGGCGAGGTACGAGCCGTCGGGAGCGAGCACGGCGCTGCCGCCCCGCCCGATGAGGTCGTGACCTTCCAGGAGCTCGCGAAGCGGGAAGTCCGCCGGGTACGCGGATGCTCGCTGGAAATGGCAGGGGGCCAGCACGAACGCCCTCGACTCGCGCGCGATGTGGACGAGCGTGGCCTGCCACGCGTCGCTGTCGTCCGCGGTGGACGCGATGTAGATCTCGACGCCGGACTCGTAGAGCGAGAATCGAGCGAGGGGCATGTAGTTCTCCCAGCAGATCAGCCCGCCGATGCGACCGAGCGGCGTCTCGATCGCGCGGAGGCCTCCTCCGTCGCCCGGCCCCCAGACGAGGCGCTCGTGGTTCGTCGGCACGAGCTTGCGGTGCTTGAGAGCGAGCTGACCGTCGGGATCGAAGTACAGGAGTGCGTTGTAGACGGTTCCGCTGCGCCGGGGATCGAGCTCGTTCACTCCCACCACGAGCCAGACGGAGTTCTCGCGAGCGATCTCGCCGAGACGGTCGGCCGCCGGTCCCGGAACCTCGACCCCGGAGTCCGCCAACAGGACGAACGCCTCCTTCGCCCTCGGGTCGCCCCATCCGGCGAGAGCTCTCGCCCACACCGAGGACGGGTAGACGGACACGAACGTCTCCGGGAAGACGACGAGCTCCGCACCGTGCCCGGCTGCGTCGGCAGTGAGGCCGGCGACCCGGTCGAGAGTCGCGTCGCGGTCGAGCACGGCCGGCTCCGCCTGGATACACGCGACCCTGACCTTTCCCTGCATCGCGCGGCCAGTCTGCACGAATCGGGAGTACGCTGCGGGAAGTCCGAACCGTGGTCAGCGAGCGCCCCGATACCACTTCTGCGCCCAGCAGGCGACCCTGTCGGACATGAGCATGCGCGTGACCGTCGACGGCAACGAGGCGGCGACCTGGGTCGCGTACCGGGCGAGCGAGGTGGTCGCGATCTACCCGATCACCCCGGCGACGCCGATGGGCGAGCTCGCCGATGCCTGGTCGTCGCAAGGGGTCCCGAACGCGTGGGGAGCGGTGCCCGAGATCGTCGAGATGCAGAGCGAGGGAGGCGCCGCCGGGGCCGTCCACGGCGCGCTCCAGGCAGGAGCGCTGGCGACGACCTTCACGTCCTCACAGGGCCTGCTCCTGATGCTGCCGAACATGTTCAAGATCGCGGGCGAGCTCACGCCGGCCGTCATCCACGTCGCCGCCCGTGCGGTCGCCAGCCACGCGCTCTCGATCTTCGGCGACCACTCCGACGTGATGGCCGCCCGCTCCACGGGCTTCGCGCTTCTCTGCTCGTCCTCCGTCCAGGAGGCGCAGGACTTCGCCCTCGTCGCCCACGCCTCGACGCTCCGCGCGCGGGTCCCGTTCCTCCACTTCTTCGACGGCTTCCGCACGTCCCACGAGCTGAACACGATCGAGAGGCTGTCCGAGGACGACGTGCGGTCGCTCCTCGACGACGAGCTCGTCGCCGCGCACCGCGCGCGCGCCCTCAACCCGGACCGCCCCGTGCTCCGAGGCACGGCGCAGAACCCGGACGTCTTCTTCCAGGCACGCGAGGCCGTGAACCCCTTCTACGCAGCCATTCCGACGATCGTGCAAGAAGAGATGTCGAAGCTCGCGGAGATCACCGGACGTCGCTACCGCCTGTTCGACTACGAGGGTGATCCAGAGGCGGAGCGCGTGCTCGTGCTCATGGGCTCCGGCTCCGGTGCCGCTCGCGAGGCGGTCGAGAAGCTCGGCGCGAACGGGGAGCGGGTGGGCGTGCTCACCGTTCGGCTCTTCCGGCCCTTCGACGCCGCCGCCTTCGTCTCCGCTCTGCCGGCCTCCGTGAGGGGCATTGCCGTCCTCGACCGGACGAAGGAGGCCGCGGCCCTGGGTGAGCCGCTGTTCCAGGACGTCGTCACCGCGCTCGCAGAGCGCGGAGGCGAGATGCCTCGAGTCATCGGTGGCCGCTACGGGCTGTCGTCGAAGGAGCTGACCCCCGCCATGGCGGCTGCGGCGCTCAGCGAGCTCGGGAAGGACGAGCCGAAGCGGCGCTTCACCCTCGGGATCACGGACGACGTGACCAACCTGTCGCTCGAGACCGACCGTGACTTCAGCACGGAAGCCGAGGACGTGCGGACGGCCGTGTTCTTCGGCCTCGGCGCCGACGGGACGGTCGGCGCGAACCGGAACTCGATCAAGATCATCGCCGACGCGGCAGGGCTCTACGGCCAGGGCTACTTCGTGCTCGACTCGAAGAAGGCCGGGTCGATGACCGTCTCGCACCTCCGCTTCGGCCCGCGGCCGATCGGCTCGACGTACCTCGTGCAGAAGGGCGACTTCGTCGCGTGCCACAACTTCGGCTTCCTCGAGCGCGTGGACGTCCTCGACCGGGCAGCGGACGGCGCCACGTTCCTCCTCAACTCCCCGTACCCCGCGGACGAGGTCTGGGAGCACCTGCCGCGAGAGGTGCAGGAGCAGATCGTCGAGAAGGGGCTGCGCTTCTTCGTCGTCGACGCCTCGAGCGTGGCTCGCGAAGCCGGGCTCGGAAAGCGGGTGAACACCGTCCTCCAGACGTGCTTCTTCGCGCTCGCGAGCGTCCTGCCGCTCGAGCAGGCGATCACCGCGATCAAGGAGGCGATCCAGAAGACGTACGCCAAGCGCGGCGACATCGTCCTCGAGCGCAACTTCGCCGCCGTCGACCGGGCGCTCGAAGGCCTCGCGGAGGTGACCGTGCCCTCGACTGCAACGGGAACGTCCTATCGCCTCGCGCCGGTCCCCGAGACGGCTCCACCTTTCGTCAGGAACGTGACCGGCGCGATGATCGCCGGTGTCGGCGACGACCTCCCGGTCAGCGCCCTGCCCGCCGACGGCACGTTCCCCACGGGTACGGCCCAGTACGAGAAGCGCTCGATCGCCCACGAGATCCCGATCTGGGATCCGTCCATCTGCATCGACTGCGCGAAGTGCGCGCTCGTCTGCCCGCACGCGGCCATCAGGATGAAGGTGTTCGAGCCGGATGCGCTCGGCGGGGCCCCGGACGGATTCCTCTCGAAGCAGTGGAAGGCACGGGACCTGCCCGGGATGCTGATGACGATCCAGGTCGCGCCTGACGACTGCACCGGCTGCGGCATCTGCGTCGAGACCTGCCCCGCCCACTCGAAGGAAGAGGTGCGCCACAAGTCGATCAACCTCGAGCCGAAGGACGCACACCTCGACGTCGAGCGCGAGCGCTTCGACTTCTTCCTCTCGATCCCCGAGATCGACCGTGCCATCGTCGCGCCCGCGACGGTGAAGGGGTCGCAGATGCTGCAGCCGCTCTTCGAGTACTCGGGCGCCTGCGAAGGCTGTGGCGAGACGCCCTACCTCAAGCTCATGACGCAGCTCTTCGGTGACCGCCTGCTCGTCGCGAACGCAACGGGGTGCTCCTCGATCTACGGAGGCAACCTCCCGACCACGCCGTGGTCGACGAACGCCGACGGGCGTGGGCCCGCGTGGTCGAACTCCCTCTTCGAGGACAACGCCGAGTTCGGCCTCGGCATGAGGCTCGCGCTCGACCAGCAGGGGTCCGCCGCGCGGCTCCTCGTCTCCCAGGTGGCGCCCGACCTCGCAGAGAGCATCCTCGACGCGGAGCAGTCGACCGAGGAGGGAATCGCCGCGCAGCGCGCACGGGTCGCGGAGCTCGAGGAGCGCTGCCGGACGCTCGAGACGGCGGAGGCGCGACGGCTGCTTGCCCTTGCCGGGGCCCTCGTCCGGAAGACGGTCTGGATCGTCGGAGGCGACGGCTGGGCGTACGACATCGGCTTCGGCGGCCTCGACCACGTGCTGGCGTCAGGCAGGAACGTCAACCTCCTCGTCCTGGACACCGAGGTCTACTCGAACACCGGTGGCCAGGCGTCGAAGGCCACGCCGCGCGCCGCTGTCGCCAAGTTCGCAGCCGGCGGCAAGCGCACGCGGAAGAAGGACCTCGGGATGATCGCGTCCGCCTACGGCGACGTGTACGTCGCACAGGTCGCGATGGGAGCGGACAACCCGCAGACGGTGAAGGCGCTCGCGGAGGCGGACGCATACCCGGGCCCGTCGCTCGTCATCGCGTACAGCCACTGCATCGCCCACGGCATCGAGATGAAGAAGGGAATGGAGCACCAGAAGCTCGCAGTCGACACCGGCTACTGGCCGCTCTACCGCTACGACCCACGCCACGCGAGCGCCGGCGAGCACCCGTTCCGGCTCGACTCGCGCCGGCCCAAGCTGCCCCTGTCGGAGTTCATGTCCCGCGAAGCCCGCTTCGCGATGCTCGCGCGAGCGCGGCCGGCCGACGCGGCGGAGCTCGGCGAGCTCGCGCAACGCGACGTCGACGAGCGCTGGCTCGTCTACGAGCAGCTCGCCGAGATCGAGCACCAGCCGTCCGAGGAGGGCGAAACAGACGAAGATCGAACGGAGAAGGGAGAGGAAGCGACATGACCCCGGACCTGACGACGAAGTACCTCGGGCTTCATCTCAGGAGCCCCATCGTCGCGTCCTCGTCGCCGCTGACCGGCAAGCTCGACTCGCTCCTCGAGCTCGAGCGGTGCGGCGTCGGAGCCGTCGTCCTTCCCTCCATCTTCGAGGAGCAGATCGAGCACGAGCAGCTCGACATCAACGAGCTTCTCGAGTTCGCGACGCACAGCTTCGGCGAGGCGTTGACGTGGTTCCCGGAGCTCGAGGACTACTCGACGGGCCCCGACCTCTACCTCGAGCATCTCTCGAGCGCGAAGGAGGCGCTCGACGTACCGGTGATCGCCAGCCTCAACGGCGTCTCACGCGGCGGATGGCTCCGCTACGCGAAGCTCTGCGAGGAGGCCGGGGCGGATGCCCTCGAGCTCAACGTGTACGCGGTCGAGACGGAGGCCGACGTGCCGGCTCAGGCCGTCGAGGAGCGAACCGTGGCGCTCGTCCGCGAGGTGCGCTCGGCAGTCACGATCCCGCTCGCCGTGAAGGTGGGGCCCTTCTACTCCGCGTTCGCGCACATGGCATCCCAGTTCAAGGCGGCGGGCGCCGACGGGCTCGTCCTCTTCAACCGCTTCCTGCAGCCGGACATCGACCTCGAGACGCTCGAGATCTCGCCGTGGCTGAGTCTCTCGACCGCGGCCGAGCTCCGGTTGCCACTCCGCTGGATCGCGATCCTCTACGGCCGCGTGGACGTCAGCCTGGCCGGAACGAGCGGCGTGCACGACTGGCAAGGCGCTCTCAAGATGTTCCTCGCGGGAGCCGACGTCGCGATGACGGCCTCCGCAGCGCTCGCGCACGGGCCGCACGTGGTGACGGAGATGATCGAGGGCATACGTGCCTGGATGATCGAGCGGGAGTACACGTCGATCGAGCAGCTGAAGGGGAGCATGAGCCAGGCCGCCTGCCCCGATCCGGCCGCGTTCGAGCGGGGCAACTACATGCGTGCGCTCCACTCGTACTCGCCCGGTGCCGGGATGGGGATAGGACGGGAGGCCTCCCGCTGACGAGGGCGATAGAATCGCCCTGTCGTGTCGAGCATCGCTGAGACGTCGCGGCGGCGACTGCCACGCGGCTGGGCGCACTTCGTCCTCCAGTTCGTCATCTGGATGGGCTTCTACGTCGTGTACCAGGTCGCGCGGGGCGCGGCCGACCGGAGCGTCGCCAGTGCCTTCCAGAACGGCGAGTGGGTGCTTCGGAAGGAACAGGAGCTCGGGGCGCTCTTCGAGCCCGCGGTGCAGCGCGTCGTCGACACGTCGTCGATCATGATCACGCTCACCTCGTACACGTACTGGCTGTCGCAGTTCGCGGTCGTGGGCGCGACGCTGCTCTGGGTCTACTTCCGACACCACGAGCGCTTCGCCGGCTTCCGAAACTGGCTCATCGCCGCGAACCTCCTGGGACTCGTGGGGTATGTCCTGATGCCGACGGCACCTCCTCGCATGTTTCCGGAGTGGGGCTTCGTGGACACGCTGGCGCAGTACTCCTCGATCAACCACGACAGCGGCCTGATCTCCTTCGCCGCGAACCCGTACGCGGCCATGCCCAGCCTGCACGCGATGGATGCGCTCATCGTCGGCATCGTCATGGCGAGCGTCGTTCGCTCGCGCTACGCCAAGGCGCTCTGGCTGGCCTGGCCGGCATGGGTCGCCTTCGCGGTGATCTCGACCGGCAACCACTACTGGCTCGACGTGGTCGCCGGGTTCGCACTCGCGCTCCTGACCGGGTACCTGCTGCGGACCACCCGGACGCTGCGCCTGCGAGACGCATGAGCGAAGGGCAGGAGCGCTCGAAGCCCGGAGCGCGCGTCAATCAGCTCGACCGCTTCAAGCAGGAGTACACGCAGGCCGCGAGGGAGATCCTCGCCCGCTCCATGCGTGGCGTCGCCAAGACGAAGCTGACGCCGGACATGCTGACGCTCGCCGGGGTCTCCCTGTGCCTCGCGGGCGCCGTGCTCGTGGGATTCGAGAACCGGAACGAGAAGCTCTTCTTCTGGCTCGGGGGCGCTCTCTTCGTCGTCGGCTCGATCGCCGACATCCTCGACGGAGCGCTGGCACGGGCCGCGAGCAAGGGAACGGTCTTCGGCGCCTTCCTCGACTCGACGTTCGATCGCCTCGGAGAGGCCGCGATGCTCTCGGCCATCGGGCTCGCCTTCATGCGCGACGAGAACGCGATCGCGCTCGTCGCGACCTTCGCGGCGGTCATTGGCTCCTTCCTCGTCTCGTACACGCGGGCGAAGGCCGAGTCCCTCGGGCTCCGTGCCGACATCGGCTTCGGCTCACGCGTCGAGCGCGTCGTCCTGATCTCCGTCGGCCTCGGCCTTGCACCGTGGGGGCTGCTGCAGTGGCCGATCTACGTTCTCGCCGCGATGGCCTGGGTGACCGTCAC
This sequence comes from Gaiellaceae bacterium, assembly GCA_041557575.1. GTDB lineage: Bacteria > Actinomycetota > Thermoleophilia > Gaiellales > Gaiellaceae > GMQP-bins7. The sequence continues at coordinate 7,976 of JBFFGH010000019.1, read as the reverse complement.
GCAGCGAATGCTCTTCGTGCGGCGCCAGCTGCAGGAGCTCGCCGAGACACCCGGCGACACGTAGCGCGCGCCAGGCCGGCTGAAGCCGGCGCGGGGTGCGATCGTCCTCATCGCTCGCACAGCGAGCCGTGCTCCGATATTCTGCTATCAGAATGTCTGCTAGCACTTCTCGACCGAGAACGAGCCTGTTGGTGAGAATGCCGTCCTCCCTGAAGGACGCTCTCGTCCGAGAGTCGGCTCGGAAGCGCTCCAACGTCAACGACGTAGCCGTCGGCATCCTCGCGGCGACGTTCGGCGTGGCGTACACGCCCAGTGGGCGCAGGCGCAAAGTGCTAGCAGGTGGAAGCCCGGTTGTGCTCCTTCGCGTCCCGGAGGAGCTGAAGAGCGAGATCCACGCAGAGGCCGGCCGCCTGGGCGCCAACGCGAACGACGTCATCCTCGCCACGCTTGCCGACGGGCTCGGCATCCCTTCGGCGAGCAATCACAAAGGAAAGGAACTCATGGGCACGACGAATGGCTCGAAGAACGGAAAGCGAGCGAAGGAGAAGGTCCGCGTCGCGATCGTCGGCGTCGGGAACTGCGCCAACTCGCTTCTCCAGGGCGTCGAGTACTACAAGGACGCGTCCCCGAGCGACTCCGTCCCCGGTCTCATGCACGTCGACCTCGGCGGGTACCACATCTCCGACATCGAGTTCGTCGCCGCCTTCGACGTCGTGAAGGGAAAGGTGGGGGCCGACCTCGCCGACGCCATCTGGGCGCACCCCAACGACACGATCAAGTTCGCCGACGTGCCCAAGACCGGCGTGAAGGTGTCGCGCGGCATGACGCACGACGGCATCGGGAAGTACCTCTCGCAGGTCGTCGAGAAGGCTCCGGGCGAGACCGACGACGTCGTCGGGATCCTCAGGGAGACCGGCGCCGACGTCGTCGTCAACTACCTCCCCGTCGGCTCGGAGGAGGCGACGAAGTGGTACGCGGAGCAAGTGCTCGCCGCAGGCGTCGCGATGGTCAACTGCATGCCCGTTTTCATCGCCCGCGAGCCGTACTGGCAGAAGAGGTTCGAAGATGCCGGGTGTCCGATCATCGGCGACGACATCAAGTCGCAGGTCGGCGCGACGATCACGCACCGCGTGCTGACGACCCTCTTCGGCGACCGCGGCGTCCACCTCGACAAGACGATGCAGCTGAACGTCGGCGGCAACTCCGACTTCCTCAACATGCTCGAGCGGGAGCGGCTCGAGTCGAAGAAGGTCTCGAAGACCAACGCCGTCACCTCGATGCTCGACTACGAGATCGGCGACAAGAACATCCACGTCGGGCCTTCCGACTACGTGCCGTGGCTCACGGACCGCAAGTGGGCATACATCCGCATGGAGGGCTCGTCCTTCGGCGATGTGCCACTCAACGTCGAGCTCAAGCTCGAGGTCTGGGACTCACCCAACTCCGCCGGCATCGTGATCGACGCCGTGCGGCTGGCGAAGCTCGCTCTGAACAACGGGATCGCGGGCTCGCTCGAGGCGCCGAGCGCCTATCTCATGAAGTCGCCGCCGAAGCAGATTCGCGACGACGAGGCGCGCGAGCAGATCGAGCGCTTCATCAAGACGAACGCGACTCCCAAGACGGCAAAGAAGCCCGCCGCGAAGGCCTGAGCGGCTTCACGCGAGAGCGGCGGCGGGGACGCGCCCGCCGTCGCTCTCAGACCTCGACGCGCGCCGCGCTGTCGTCGGCGACGAAGCCGACACGCCTGTGCGACCTGTCGCAGAACGGCTTCGCCGAGGACCGACCGCAGCGGCAGAGGACGATCGAGCTCCCTTGCGGCAGCACGAACTCACGTCCATCGGGGTCGACGATCCGCACCGGCCCGGTGACCTTGAAGGGCCCGTTCTCGCGGACCTTGATCTCGACCTCCGCCATGAGCCGACTCTAGACGACGCTGAGCGGCAACTACACTCGCCCGACGGTGGACCTTCGAATCTGCTTCGTCACGCCGTTCGCGTGGTCGCAGCCTCACCCCGTGAACATGCACATCGAAGGGGCGGCCGACGCGCTTCGTCGGCGCGGCCACCACGTGACGGTGCTCGCCCCGTCGACGCGAGCCCGCGATCTCCAGGCCGGGAGGCGTGCGCTCGAGCGAGGCCTCGACGCGGACGTGATCGCGATCGGGCCCTCGATCCCCGTCTCGAGACGAACCAGCCTCGGTGTTCCCGTCGGGATGCGGGCGAACCTCAAGCTCGCCCTCGCGCGTGGGGACTTCGACGTCGTGCATGGCTTCGAGCCCGGAGTTCCCAGCCTCTCGTACGTGGCCCTGACGACGACGGACGCGCTCACGGTTGCGACATTCCTCTCCGCAGCCCGGCTCGGATATCCACCGAGCCGCGCTCGCCGCGACCGGTTCCGAGCACGCGTGGACGCCCTCCTCGCCACGTCGGCCGAGACTGCGCAGGCAGCCGCCGAGCGCTTCCGCGGCGACTTGACGGTCGTTCCACTCGGGGTCGACAACGCGCTCTTCCGACCGGCCGAGAAGCGGCGACGCATCGCCATCGAACTGGAGCCCGCCGGTCGGGGCGTGACGAGATCCGTCACGCGGCTCGTCGAGCAGAACGAGGAGTGGGAGCTGGAGCTCGTGCACACGAAGCCGCTCGGGTTCAGGCCCTCGATTCCCCGCAGGCTTCGACAGCGTGTGCACATCCGTCGCGGAAGGACGCAGGCGCAGCGTGCCGAGATCCTCCGCGCCACGGCCCTGCTCGTCGCGGCTCCAGGAGGAGAGGAGCGGCTCGCGCTCGAAGCGGCCAGCGCGGGTGCAGCGGTCGTCGAGACCCGCGGGCGACGGCTCCGCGACGTCGAGAAAGAGGTCTCCGAGCTGCTCGGCGACGACGCTGCCCGCGAGGCACGCGCTGCCGAGGGGCTGTCACATGCGCAAGACGAGAGCTTCGACCGGCTCGCAGCCGACCTCGACGCCGTGTACGTGCGACTCGCCGGCAAGCGCCGGGCCCGTCGCTCGAGCGGCTCCGACGACCCCCTGGGCGACAGGGACTGGATCGTCGTCGATCTGCACATGCACACGGACTGGTCGCACGACTGCTCGACCACGGCGTCGGACCTGCTCGACCATGCCGAGGCGATCGGGCTGGGCGGCATCGCGATCACCGATCACAACGTCTTCGGTGGCGCGCTCGAGGCAGTCGAGCTCGCTCGCAACCGCCGGCTCGTCGTCATCCCCGGGGAGGAGGTCAAGACCGACGACCAGGGGGAGGTCATCGGACTGTTCCTCCGCGAGGAGATTCCTCGAGGCATGTCGTTCTCCGAGACCGTCGGCGCGATCCGCGAGCAGGGTGGGATCGTGTACCTCCCGCACCCGTTCGACCGACTCCACGCGATCCCCGACCCGGAGACGCTCCACCGTCACGTGCACGAGATCGACGTGCTCGAGGTCTTCAACGCCAGGCTGCTTCGTGACTCGTTCAACGACGAGGCGCTGCGCTTCGCCAGGAAGTACCGGCTGCTCCAGGGCGCGGGGTCGGATGCGCACGTGCTCCAGGGAGTCGGCACCGGTGCGGTGCGAATGCGCAGGTTCCACGGCCCCGAGGAGTTCCTCCTCTCCCTCAGGACTGCCGAGATCCTGAGGAGGCCGAAGTCCCTCGCGTACCTCCAGTCGCTCAAGTGGGTCGCGCAGGTCAAGGAAAAGGTTCGCTGAGGGAGAAGGTGCCCGGGACTCCGTGCCCCAGCCCGTGCCCACCGACGAGATCTACGAGCGTTACCTGAAGAAGGCCATCTCCGAGATCAACGAGCTCGGCGACGAGCTCGCGCGGGCGGGCGACGAGCTGCGCGTCCCGGTGCTCGGATCGGGACACCCTCTCGCCGACATCCTCCTTCTGAAGTACGCGCCCCAACCCGCCGAGATCCAGGAGGGGGTCGCATTCTTCGGACGCTCCGGGCAGGCCATCCTCAAGTCCCTGCAGCGGCTCCACGTCGATCCCCTCGCGGTCTACGGGACGAACTGCTTCAAGTTCGGCACCGAGAGCAACGCCGATGCGAGCGCCTGGCTCACACGGGAGCTCTACATCGTTCAACCGAAGCTCATCGTCGCGATGGGCGAGCAGACCGCCGCGTTCCTGGACGAGCTCCGCTTCCCGCTCGCCGACCCCGTCGAGGGCTCCGACCTCGGCGTGGTCCGGCGCTTGACGCCGACGATCGAGACGCTCCTCACGCCGGACATCGACGCATCGCTCGACGAGCAGGACGCGAAGACGGCGTTCTGGAACGCGTTCAAGGCACTCGGCCCCTGGTGGGCAGAGCAGCCTCCGTACTGAACGCCGGGCGGGCGACCGCGCTCGCCGCGCTTCTCGCCGCGCTCGTCGTCTACTGCGCCGCGGCGGAGCGCCTCCCCACGCTGCCGGACGTGCTGGACGTCGCCTTCATGGCGGCGGTCGTGCTTCCCGCCTTCACTGCTGCGATCTGGCTCGCGCTCCCGCTCGCACGCACACGTGAGCTGACCCTGCTCGGGGTGGCCGCGGTGAGCGCCGTCGTGGTCGTCGCGCTCACCGCCGTCGGTGCCGACTCGGGCGCGAACATCGCGAAGCTGACGACGTACGCGCTCCTGGGCTTCGCTTTCGTCTTGCTGTTCGAGGAGCTCTGGTGGATCGCACTCGTGGCAGTGGTCGTCCCGTGGGTCGACATCTGGTCCGTCGCCGCCGGGCCGACCGAGTACGTCATCGAGCGGCAGCCGGGCTTCTTCGAGCAGATCGCGGTCGCGCTCCCGAGCCTGGGGAACGCACCCGTGCTGAACGTCGGCCCCCCGGACATCCTGTTCTTCGCACTCTTCCTCGCGGCCGCGGACAGGTTCGGGCTCCGGCCCACCTGGACCTGGGTGGGGATGACGGCACTCCTTGCCGCGACGCTCGTGCTCGTCTGGGCATGGGAGGACGTCCCCGGCCTGCCGGCCCTGCCCGCGATCTGCCTCGGATTCCTCCTGCCGAACGCCGACCTCTTGGTGCGCGACGTGCGCAAGGGCCGCGCACGCACGTCCTGACCGCTCAGACGGCGCGAGCGAGCGAGGCGACCGACTCGACGTGCGGCGTGTGCGGGAACATGTCGACGGGCCGGCAGCTTCGCAGCTCGTACCCGTACTCGTCGCGCAGTACCTGAACGTCGGACGCCAGCGTCGTCGGGTTGCAGGAGACGTAGACGATCCGCTCGGCCTGCAGCGCGCCCGTCCGACGGAGCGCCTTCCCCGCCAGCCCGGCGCGCGGCGGATCGACGACCACGACGTCGGGTGAGCCTGCCTGCTCCCGGAGCTCTTCGACGGTCTGCCCGACGTTCCCGGCGAAGAAGCGGGCGTTCTCGATCCCGTTGAGCTCGGCGTTCTCGATCGCGCAGGCAACCGCTTCCTCCGAGATCTCGAGCCCCCAGACGAACGCGGCGTCGGCCGCGAGCGCGAGGCCGATCGTGCCGGTACCGCAGTAGAGGTCGAAGACGTTCTCGTGCCCTGTGAGGGCCGCTGCCTCTCGGGCGAGCGCGTACAGCACGGCGGCCATCTCCGTGTTCGTCTGGAGGAACGCGGACGGGCGCACGCGGAATCGGAGCCCCAGGATCTCCTCCTCGATCGCCTCGTGCCCCCAGAGCAGAGCTGTCGGCAGGTTGGTCTGCTCGGCCGGGGTGTCGTTGATCGCCCAGTGGATCGATCGGACTTCCGGGAAACGGCGGAGCACGTCGACGAAGTACCCCGCCTCGAACCGCTCTCCGGGGGCGGTGACGAGCACGACGAGCGCCTGCGCCGTGTTCCTGCCCTCCCGCACGACGAGATGCCGAAGGTACCCCTCACCGGTCGCCTGGTCGTAGGCGTCGAGTCGCTCCTCTCGTGCCCAGTCGCGGACACTCAGCCTGATCGCGTTGCCGAGATCCGTCGTCAGCAGGCATTCGTCGATCCCGACGACCTCGTCCCAGCGGCCGGCCCGATGGAAGCCCAGCTCGACGCCGTCTTCGCCGGATGCGAAGGAGTACTCGAGCTTGTTGCGGTACCCGTACTGGGAGAGAGCGGGAACGATCGGCTCGAGCGGTGGATCCTGTATGCGGCCGATCCGAACGAGGGCATCCCGTACCTGTCTCTCCTTCTCGGCGAGCTGCACTCCGTAGTCGAGGTTCTGGAAGCGGCAGCCTCCGCAGGTGCCGAAGTGGGCACACGGTGCCTCGACGCGACTCGATCCCGCGTCGACGAGCTGCGAGACGAAGCCCTCGGCGAAGCCCCGCTTCACCTTCGTGATTCGCGTGACGACCCTGTCGCCCGGGAGCCCGCCGCGCACGAAGACGACGAAGCCCTCGTGGCGACCGACGCCGCTGCCCCCGTAGGCGAGCGAGTCGATACGGAGCTCGAGCTCCTCTCCCTTTCGAACCGGCGCCGGCATGCGCTACTGGAGCACGGTGACGTGGACGGTACGATCGCGGGGCCCGTCGAACTCGCAGAAGAAGATCCCCTGCCACGTCCCCAGGGCGAGTGCCCCGTCCTCCCGCAGGGGAATCACCACCGAGGGGCCCATGAGTGCGGCCCGGACGTGGGTCGGCGCGTTCTCCTCGCCCGGCTCGACGTGCTCCCAGGGCCAGCCATCGTCGACCATGCGCTCGAGAGCCGCTTCGAAGTCGCGTGCGACCGCCGGGTCGGCATGCTCGTTGACCGTCACGCCTGCGGTCGTGTGCGGGACGTACACGAGCACGGCGGATCCACGCTGACCTCCGACCGCGTCACGGACATGGCCCGTGATGTCGAGGACGTGGCTCCGCCGCTCTGTTCGAATCCGGATGTCGCTCACGTCTGCCTCAGAGCGCACCACCGGCCGCAGGCGGTGCACCGACCTCGAGCGGGCTCTCCTCACCGGTGGAACGGCTCAGATGCTCCTCGACGTGGAGCAGGTTGTCCTTCCCTCGCTCGATGACCGCGAGGAGCTCGGTCATGGACGCGACCTCTTCGCGCTGCTCCTGCAGGAACCAGTGGAGGAACTGCTCGCCGACGAGCTCACCCTCCTCGCGGGCGAGCTTGACGAGCTCGATGATCTGCTCCGTCACTCGCTTCTCCTGCGCGAGCGCGAGGGCGACCGGAGCCACGACGTCCTCGAACTCGGTCTGCGGCGCATCGACGCCGGGAATGACGGCGGGCTCGTCGGCGTCGAGCAGATACTGGACCATCATCATCGCGTGGTTCCGCTCTTCCACGGCCTGGCGGTAGAAGTGGCCCGCAAGCTCCTTCAGCGACTCCGCTTCGTAGTACGCGGCGATCGCGACGTACTGCTGCGACGCCGAGAACTCGTACCGAACCTGCTCGTTGAGTCTGTCTGCAAATGTGGACATGGCTCGACTCTACCGAGGCCAGAATGCAGGAGGGCCGGTGAGACGCCGGCCCTCCTGCTCGGGTGAAGCGTCCGAGAGCTACGCGTCGACGGGCTGCGACAGCGTGATCCGCTTCGGCTGCTGCTCCTCGGGCTTGGGCACCCTGATCTCGAGCTAGCCGTTCTCGAAGCGGGCGGCAATTCGATCCGGATCGACACCTTGGGGAAGGCCCACGGCGCACGCGAGCGAGCCATACCGCCGCTCGAACCGGTGGAAGCCCTCGTCGGCCGTCTCCTGCATCCGCTCGCGCTCGGCCGACACCGAGAGGATGTCGTCCTTGACCTCGACCGAGATCTGATCCTCGGGAATGCCCGGCAGATCGAACGCATAGACCACGTCGGAAGACGTCTCCCACACGTCGAGAGGCGGGACCCAGCTCTGCGTGACACGGCCAGGCCCGTCGAAGAGACCGTTCATCCAGCGGCTCATCTCGTTCTGGAACGTGGCCAGCTCGCGAAACGGCTCCCAGCGAAGAGTTGGATCTACGCAAGTTTGTGCCGAGTACTATCGCCCCCGTGGCCGGTGTCCCGACATCGCTCAAGGGCCGGAGCTTCACGCGCATCGGGGCCTGGTCGCACGAGGAGCTCGAGACGCTGCTC